>CAJXMX010000225.1 GCA_913056355.1 uncultured Opitutales bacterium | reverse complement strand
ACATCAACCACCTGAGGGGGGATCAGGAAGGGCCGGTGGCCATCCTGCCCGGGACCTTCGACCCGCTGGGCATCGTTTTCTTCATCCGTTCCATCGACCTCAAGGTCGGGGAGGACATCGTGGTGCCGACCAGCAACGGCAAGGAATTCTTCTATACCATCATCCACGTGGTGAAGAAAGTGAAGCGGGATTTCAATATCGGGCGGCGTGAGGCCTTTGTCCTGGAACCGGACATCAAGGATATCGGAGGGGTCTTCAAACGCTCTCCCGACGGCATGATCCGCTTTTATTTCAGCGCCGACAAGGAGCGCCTGCCCCTGCGCATGGAGAGCGAGGTCGCGGTCGGCAAGTTCTGGGCCGAGCTGACGGAAATCGGCGTCCCCGAGCAGACAGCGGCTCCCGATCCGGAGGAATCAGTTACAGTCGCCGAGGTAAAGTGAGGGAAAGCACAATCCTTCCGGACGGATGTAGGGCTTGATGGCCTCGGGATAGAAGCGGATCTGGGCGAAAGCGTCCAGGGAGAGCCAGTTGACCCCGATCTGGTGGTTGTCGGTCACCGAACCCGGGCAGGCCCGGGAGGGATCCTCCACCTCGCACGCAAAGACATGCTCGATCTGGTGGAAGGCGGCGTGCCGCTTGGAGAAATTGTGGTTCTTGCCGATATACTCCCGCACGTATAGCAAGCCCTTGACCTTGACCTTGAGTCCGACTTCCTCAAGGCACTCCCGCTTCAGGGCCTGCTCGAGGGTTTCCCCCGGCTGTTGTCCTCCACCGGGCAGAATGTAGTAGACCCCCCGCTGGTCCCGCATCTTGGTCGCCAGCAGGGAGCCGTTGCAGATGATCACGGCCCGGGCGGCGGAACGGATATGTTTCATGGGTGCCATGCGTATGGTTTTCCTAATGGATCAAAGCCTTTCTACTGACAAGTCTTGATCCCGGAGAGTTCCGGTCCATCTTTCCCCCATGGGCGAAGAGCCGGCCAATCGATCGTTGCATGAATTCTGGGAAGGACGCTGGCAGTCCGGGGAAACGCCATGGGACCATGGGCGGCACGCCCCTCCCTGGGAGGAATTCGTCGAGCGGGAGGGTGCGCCGGCGGGCCGCATTCTCATTCCCGGACCGGGTTCCGGCCATGATGTGAAGTTCTTCGCCAGCCTCGGGGCGGACGTCACGGGCCTCGATATCTCCCCCAGTGCGGTGGCTGCCGCCCGCAAGCGCAACCCCCATCCCAACGCGACCTACCGGAGCGGGAACTTCCTCGATCCCGACCCGGACCTGCTGGGCCAATTTGACTGGGTTATCGAGCACACCTGCCTCTGCGCCATGGATCCGGGCCACTGGGAGGGGTATGCCCGGTCGGTGCGTCGGCTTCTCAGGCCGGAGGGCTTCTTCCTGGCCATCTTCTACCGGAACCCACACGACGAGGAAGGTCCGCCCCACGGGATCGACGCGGAGACTATCGAGCGGCTTTTCGGTAACCACTTCACCCAGCTCAAGTCCTGGCAGCCCGAACGGGCCTACGAATCCCGGGCCGGCCGGGAGGAGCTGCGCTGGTTCCGGCTCAAGCCGCCGGCCGGGCGCTGAGTCCGGAAGATCCGGCGGCTCCTAATAACGCAGGGGCAGTCCCAGATAGGACAGGGTCCAGATTTCCTGCCAGATGCGGGCCTTGCCGGCCTGGGTCAGGCGGCCCTTTTCCGCCTCCACGGCCCGCGTATTGAGGAATTTAAGGTCACGGTTGAGTTGCTCGACTTCCCGCTGGTCCTCGTTGATCTGTTCCAGCGGGGTCAGGACAAAGGGCATCAGCTCTTCCGCCTTGGCATCGATCCGTTCGTGGTGGCGCTTGAGAAGGCGTCGGGCCGAACGGCACCACGGGGAACGCTCAATGTCCCAGTTCTCCGGATAGAACCCGCCGAAGGGGAGAAAGAGGTTGTCCGTGGAGATGACGTTGCCGTTCCGGGTCGTGGAATAGTAAGTCAGGCAGGCGGCCGTGTTCCCGCGCAGGTTGGGCAGCATCATGACATGGAGCCGCACGGTCTGCGATTCGTCCTCGAAGACGGAGACCCGCATCAGGACCTGCTCCTCGAGATGGGAGACCAGGGCCTGCTTGCGCTGGAATCCCTGCTTTCGCAGCCACTCCTTGAGCCGGATAAAGGACCGCGTGCTGGGCCATTCCTCGCGCTCGTTCTCCTCGAACTTGGGGAACAACGGGAGATCGCTCCGGCTCAGGGCGGAGATGGCGATCCAGTTGTAGGCGGTTTCGACCAGCATCCAGCCGAGGGCGGCGGCGAGGACCAGGACCGGGAGGCCGTAGCCGGTCCAGCCGAAGACATACACGGAGCCGCCGATCAGGAGGGAAAGGAAAATCCAGCGGATCCAGCGGCCGATGATGGCCACGACGGGGGAACCGGTCCGGCCGGCCCACCAGGAAAAGAGCAGGCTGACCACGGCCAGGGCCAGGATGGAGGCCTGGATGAGGATCGACTCCCAGCTTTCGGTGGTGGTCATGCCGCAGCCCCTAATTCAGGCGCAGGGGCATGATGACACAGAGGAAGCTGTCCTGGGTCCGGATAACGCCGGGGCTCAATTCATCCTTGAATTCGAAAATGACCTCGTCGCGGGTCAGGGCCCGGAGCGGATCGAGGATGAACTGCGGATTGAAGGCGACCGTGATCTCCGGACCGTCATACTCCACGTTGAGGGAGACATTGGATTCGCCGAATTCCGGGCTCTGGCCGGTCACCTCGAGCACGTTCTTGTTCACGTGGACCTTCACCGAGTGGTTCTTCTCGCTGGTCACCAGGGCCGCCCGGCGGACACAGTTGGCGAAGTTTTCCCGGTTCAGCTTGATGTGCTGGTCGTTGCCCTTGGGAATGACCTGCCGGTAGTTCGGGTAATTTCCCTCCACCACCTTGGAGACCAGATAGATGGAATCCACCAGCCCTCCTTCGGAAGCATCGTCGGCGGAAGTGATTTCAAAGGCCACCTGCCGGTCATTGAAGGCGATCCGGACATTGTCCCCCTTGCCGAGGAGCCGCTCCACTTCCTGGACCGTCTTGGCCGGCAGGATGAGGTGCCCGGCGTTTTCCTCGGAAACCTCGACCTCCTTGGAAACCACTGCCAGGCGCCGCCCGTCGGTGGCCGCCAGGGTCAGCTGCTGGTCCTCGAAATTGAAGAAAACCCCGTTCATGATGTAGCGGGTCTCGTCGCTGGACTGGGCGTAGGAGACGCTCTTGAGCATGCGCTCCAGATCGTCCTGGCGCAGGAGGTAGCTGTGCTGGTCGGCGAAACTGGGCAGGGGCGGGAATTCGTCGGCCCCGATTCCCATGATCCGGAAGAGGGAGGAACCGCTCGTGATCTTGGCCTGGTTGTTGGAGTAGGTTTCCACTTCCACATCCAGGGAAGGCATTTCCCGGATAATGCTGGCCAGTTTGCGGACCGGCAGGGTCAGGGAACCCGGTTCCGAGACGCTGGCTTTGATCTTACAGCGGATGCCCAGGTCGAGGTTGGTCGTGGTCAGGGAAATCTGCTCGTCGGCCGCCTCGATGAGGACATTTCCGAGGATCGGCATCGTGGCACGGGTACCGACCACATTGAGGACCTGCTGCAAGCCGTTCGTAAAATGGTCACGATTGATTTTGAATTTCATGGGATTCGGCGATCATTGAGGAGTGGAATATTCGGTGGCAATGCAAAATCACACCCCAGATCCGGCGCCAGCCCTTTTCTGCAGCCACTCTTGCCAAAGTCATCAGGAACCCTTTACTTATTTAATCGATGGAACCGGAAAACGCCCAGACTCTGTCCCGCCGGGCGCGGGGACTCTACCAGGTGACCTTCAGTGATCACTCCATGCGGGAGCTGAACAAGCTTCCCGTGGAGAGCCAGCTGGCCCTGGTGGACAAGATTTCCAATGTCACGCCGGCCATGCTGGCCAAGCCGGACGAGAACATTGGCCGCTTTCACCGCAACGGAATCACCTACTATCGCGTGCGGGCCGGTGATTTTCGCTGCTATTTCGAGATCCGGGGCGACACCCTGTACGCGCACTACATCCTCGGGAAAAACAGCCTTACCGATTTCATCTACCGCAACAAGCTGCCGGTGACCGAAGAAACGATGCTGGAACAGCACCACTCCTTCTGGAAGTACCTGGAAACCCTGAAGAAGAACGAATCGGAGTGAGCGACTGGAGCAGGGAGCCTGACTTTCAGGAGCCCGAAGCGGGCACAGAATCGGACTCGGAGAGCCCGGTCTACCAGGATTCGTCCGAGGCCAGCAAGATCTACTTCCTGCCCAACCTGATGACCGCGGGAAATCTCTTCTGCGGCTTTGTGGCCATCATCCGCTGCATCCAGGCCAAGTTCACCTCCACCGCGGAAGGCTTTTCCGGCGATTTCCTGGAAACCATCGCCAAGACCCCGCGGGAATTCTATGAACAGGCCGTCTGGTTCATCCTGGCCGCGGTCATTTTCGACATGCTGGACGGGCGCATGGCCCGCATGACCCGCAAGGAATCCCTCTTCGGCAAGGAATTCGATTCCCTCGCCGACGTGGTTTCCTTCGGCCTGGCGCCGGCCCTGCTGGTCTTTTTCGTCCTCCTCAACCCGACCGAGGAATTTCCCCTGGTCCGCACCCTGGGCGGACTGGTCGGTTTCTTCTACCTGCTTTGCGCAGCCATCCGGCTGGCCCGCTTCAATGTCCTGACCACGCCGCTCCTGCCCCAGGCGGAAACCATTCCCAAGTACGATTTCCTGGGGCTCCCGGTCCCCGCCGCGGCCGGCATGGTCTCCTCCATTGTCCTGGTCCTGAACCGTTTCAACCTGCCCTCCGGGGCCCTTTTCCTGCCGGTCCTCCTGATCCTCATCGCCATCCTGATGGTCTCCAATATCCGTTATCCCAGCCTGAAGACGATCGGCACCCATACCCGGGTCGACGTCCGCGGTTTCATTTTCCTCTTTGTCCTCATCACGGCCATTTTCCTCTTTCATTTCCTGGCCATCGCCATGGTTTTCCTGGGCTACATCTTCTATGGGCTGGGGCGCCACTTCGCTCTCCTGAAGCGGGCCCGCAAGGCCTCCGAAGCCTGACCGGCGATGACGATTCTGCCCCTGCGTTCGCTGTGGAAGGGCCTGCGTGGCCGGAGCCTGACCTTCTCGGTGGTCTTCGCCATGGCGGTCATGGGCTCCTCCTTCGCCGGCCTGCTCCGGATGCCGCTCAAGACCATCGGCATCTGGGGGCCCCTGGTTCTCATTCTGCCGATCCTCGCCACCGGATTGATGGCCCGGCAGGAAAACCGCCTGCCGCTCACGGTGTCCTTCAAGCGGACCTGCAGCATCATCCTGGTCTTCGGCTCGGTGCTTCTGGCGGCGCTGCTGGCCCGCTATGAATCCTGGCTTGAATCCCGGTACGCCGATTCCGTCCAGACCGGGGAGCGCTTCGTGGAGCCGAAAGCGGATCCCCTGCACAAAAGGGGACCCCGGGGGCGTCCCTGATCCGGAATGCGCGGTTGCCGGATCAGTTGTTCCCTTCCGATGACTGCTCCTGCTTCTCGCGCTCCCCGCCGCCCGCCAGCTGGCGGGCAATGTCCCCCTCGAAGTACAGGGTCCGGGTCGGGAAAGCCACACTGGAACCATGGTCCCGAACCGTGCGGGCGATCTTGAGATTGATCCGCTGCCGGATTTCCATGTGTTCCAGCCACTTGGTGGTGGCGGTAAAATAGTACACCAGGATGTCCAGGGAGCTGCTGCCGAAATCGGTCCAGTTGACCAGGATGAAATCCTGCTGGACCCCCTCGTCCTCCTGCAGGAGTTTCCGGATGGCCTCGACGATCTTCTCCATGGTGTCGGGGCTGGTCTCGTAGGTGACGCCCACCACCTGCTTGATCCGCCGCTTGGGCATGCGGGACCAGTTGTCGATCATCTCGTTGGCCAGGACCGCATTGGGAATGGAGATGACGGTCTTGGGCCAGGTCCGGACCTTGGTCGAGCGCAGTCCGATTTCCTCGACATCGCCGTCGACCCGGTCGCCAACCTGGATCCAGTCCCCGACCCGGAAGGGCCGGTCCAGGGCCAGGGCAATCGATCCATACAGGTTGGCGATGGTGTCCTTGGCCGCGAAGGCGAAGGCGGCGCCCCCGATCCCGAGGGTGGCGATGATGCCGCCGATGTCATAGCCCAGGTTGTCGATGACCATGACCACCCCGACGATGATAATGAAGATCCGGAGGGACTTCTTGACCAGCGAACCGAATCCCCGGAAGGCGTCATTGTCGGTGTTGCTGGACACCTGCTCCAGCACATCGACCAGGACATCCGCCAGGCGGAACAGTCCCCAGAAGACGATGACGATGGAAACACCGCGGAAGATGGTCTGGATCAGGCTTTGCCATTCATCCTGGAGGGGGAGGACAACGGTGGCCAGATAGATACCCGCCACCAGGATGAAAGAGGAGGTCGGCTTTTCCAGCGCGTCCAGGAAGCGGTCGTCATATTCCCAGCGGGTCCGGTTGGCCAGCCGCTTGAGGCTGCTGAAGATCGTCCGGGCGATGATTCCCCGGAGGAACAGGGTCAGGAGAACGAGGCCGAAACTGATAAGGAGTTCCTGCAGGGTGAAGGGGCCCGCCTGGGCCGACATGATGGAGTGCCAGATATCGGAATTCATGCTGGCCCCGAGGTTTGCGGACCTGCCCATAGGGTCAACCCTTGGATTATCATATGAATGTCAAAATGACTTGCCCGGAGAAATTTCATTGCCGACCTCCGGGGAAGGGGCCAGCAACTAAGGATTTGACCCCTGCGGGGAAAACCAAACAAAGGAGTGCTTCCTTTCAATGGAAAACATCCATCCAGAATTTCACCGGATGCTGGGCCGGGAGGCTAAAGAGTCCCTGCTCCGGCAACATTCCACCGTCTATTGGCTCTACGGCCTGTCCGGGTCGGGCAAGTCGACGATTGCCAACGCCTTTGAACGCCGGCTGCACGAGGCCGGCCTGCTGACCCAGATCCTCGACGGGGACAACATCCGCACCGGGCTCAATTCCAACCTTGGCTTCAGCGACGAGGACCGGGCGGAAAATATCCGGCGCATCGCCGAGGTTTCCAGGCTCTACCTCAATTCCGGGATCATCACCATCACCAGTTTCATCTGCCCGACCCGCCGGCTCCGGCAGCTGGCCCGCTCGGTGGTCGGGGAAGCGGATTTCGTGGAGATCTTCGTCAAGGCCAGCTTCGAGACCTGCGCCGTCCGGGACCCGAAAGGGCTCTATGCCAAGGTCAGGGCCGGCCAGATCGCCAACTTCACGGGGAAGGACTCCGCCTTCGAGGAGCCGGATCCCGCCGATGGGGCCCTGGTCCTCGATACGGAGCAACTTGGCGTGGAGGATG
>CAJXMX010000224.1 GCA_913056355.1 uncultured Opitutales bacterium | reverse complement strand
GACTGGACGGTTCCGTGGCCGCCGGATCGCAACTGGCCGGCAACCCGCGGGTAGACGCCCATGCCGCCCTGGCCCTGTTCAGCTACGGAATCTTCGGTCTCCTGGCCGTGCTTTCCGCCCTTTACCTGTTGCAGAACAAGAGCCTCAAGAGCAAGCGCTGGGCGGGCATCTTCCGGTACCTGCCCTCGCTGGTTGAAATGGACACGGTGCTCCTCCGCCTGCTCATCATGGCCTGTGTCATTTACACCATCTCCATCGGCATCGGGGCGCTCTACTGGATTGAAAACATGGACCACTTGTCCATGGCCAAAATTGTCTTCACCACCGCCTTGTGGGTCGCCTATTGGATTGTCCTGATCCTCCGGGCCAGCAACCGGCTCTTCGGGACCCGCCTGGCCTGGACCTGCCTCTGCCTGCTGGTGGCCGCCCTGTTGATCCTCTGGCCGGTCGAGGCCAGCCGTATGAACAAGGACCTGGCCCTGGTCCTGTGCTCCCTCCCGATTATCCGCAATGTCGACTGATTCCCCCCGACTCGTCACGATTGGATGTAACCACCACAACACGCCCCTGGAAGTCCGGGAGCGGATGGCTTTGTCGGCGGATGGCGTCAAGCACCTGACCGACCGCATGCGGGAGAATCCCGAGATCGAGGAAGCCGCCATCCTCAACACCTGCAACCGCATCGAGATTTACGCGGTCACCCGGAACGGTGAATTCCAACACAAGGTGGCCGGAATCCTGGAGGAGATCAACGGATTCCCGGTCCGCGATTTCCTCCAGCATGCCTATCTGCACACGGACCTGGAAGCGGTCAACCACGCCTTCCGGGTAGCCTCCGGACTGGATTCCCAACTGGTCGGGGAAACCCAGATCCTCGGGCAGATGAAGAATTCCTACGCCAAGGCCATCGAGGACCAGACCATCGGGCCGGTCTTGCACCGGTTTTTCCAGAAATCTTTCCAGGCCGCCAAGTGGGCCCGCACCGAGACCAAGATCGGCACCGGCCAGGTCAGCCTGGGTAATGTCGCGGTGGAGCTGGCAACCCGTATCTTCGGCCGCCTGACCGTCAGCCGGACCCTGGTCGTCGGCTCCGGGGAAGTCGGCCGGGAAGTGGCCAAGGCCTTCCGCAGCCGCGGGGTGGCCTGCATGTCCATCGCCAGCCGGACCCATGAGCGGGCCGAGGACCTGGCCCGCGACGTGGACGGCCTGCTCATTCCCTTCAGTACCTGGAAGGACAGCCTTCCCTACACCGATATCGGCATATTCGCCACCTCGGCGCCCGGTTACCTGCTGGACAAGGCCACCCTGGAGGAAGTCCTGGCCAAGCGTCCGCGCAAGCCGCTGTTCCTGATCGACCTGGCCCTGCCGCGGGACATCGATGCCAGCGCGGCCAAGCTGCCCAACCTGTATCTCTACAACCTCGACGACCTGGCCGATATCGCCAACGAGAACCTCCGCAGCCGCAAGCGCGAGGTGGATCACTGCCTGCAGGAACTGACCCGCAAGGCCCAGTACACCTGGAAGGGCCTGCGCCTCAACCGGAACAGCGCGCCGGCCTAGGCCGGCATTACCCGGGCACCGCATCCCTGCACTGAATGGTTACTGGCTGTCTCCCGGCTTAGGGAACTTGTCCTTCATCGCCTCCTTCATGCTGGTATAGGGCTCTTCCAGGGTGAGTTGACCAATTCGATGGTCGAGTCCGGTGAACAGGTTGCTTCCGGCAACAAGTCCGTTGTCCAGAACGACAATGTTATGACCCGCAACTCCGCCTCCGCGGACAACATTGTAGTCAGTGTAATCAAACATGTAGTGAAAGCCTGAAATGGCATCGGCGTCGTTCAGGTTGTTCCCGATCAAGACATTGGAATTTGCCGGAGTTTCGTACCAATCCAGGGTAACGGGGACCATCCACGGTCCCGATACCTTGTTGGACTGGACAATTGAGTCACTGGTCCCCCCGAGGTTAAGGGCATAGACATTGGGAAGGTCACTGTTTCCGGTGACTTCATTGCCCATAAGCAAAGCTCCCTTCATGCAATCCCAGCAGCCGATGCCGGCGTAATATCCGAAACTATTCGGGAAAATTCCCGGGCTCGAGGTGACCTTGTTGTGATGGATCGATACCATGCCATCGGTGTACCAGACCCCGATACCTGCCAAACCGGCCCATTCAACTTCATTTCCGACGATCTCAATGGTTGCCGGCTCCATTCCCCACCAAGAGGACACGTTGTATTGGCACCAGATTCCTTCCCCGGAAACCGTCGTGATCTTATTCCTGGTAACGATGAAACTTGTGCATGCCGGATAGGTAACATCCACACCGTAAAATGTATTCTCCATGACATTCTCCGCAAAAGTCACTTTTCCCCAATTGTGGAAAGTGACTCCACCTCCGGTGAACTTGCATCCCTTGACGGTAATATCCGCCTGTGAATGCCATCCGAGCAAGGTATTGTAGTTATCAAAAACGCCTTGAGCGTAGTTGTATTCCAGCCATTCAGAGTTGTCGAAATGGACATTTTCGATCACCTGGGTCGGCATCGTTCCGGTAGTCGCCCAATCCGGGTCTGCTCCGATGTGTATGAAGAAGTCGCAAACGACTTTAACGGACGGATCACCTGGGCCTTTCCCGGCTCCCTTCAGGTGATAATCCAGTGCGGTGACCCAGGCCAGGTAATCCCTGTCGTATTGCATCATGCTGGTGTATTGAAAAACCTCTCCACCACCCATGATCTGGCTGTATACAGTCCTTGCATTCCAGTTATAGACACCGGGATTCAGGGTTATCATCCCTCCGTTGGCCAGAGCATCCCTGATGGCCTCCATATCCCGGGTTATGTACATGCGGGATACCCATTCCTGGCCACCTTCCTCAAAGTAGGTCTCTTCCTCCAGTACGGGATACCCGTAGCTGGGAGGGTCGGCCGTCGAGGGGTCCGCACTCAAACCCGTGTAAACATCCACCCCGGTTAATATTACTTCCACACTGTCGCCGGATGGATTCACGGTAGTTCCATCCACTCCCGGACCGGTACCCGCGTGGCAGGCTCCTCCCGAGAAGGTCGTGATCGCGGCCAGGATGGCCAGTCCGGGTATTATCCGGGTACACAATAATCCTTTTTCAGCTGACGCTTTTTTCATTCCCTTGTCCCCTTTTGCTGATGATCAGCGGTTAATTCTGCTCTTCATATCTTGCCAAGCAGTCAGCCAACATTGCCCACCCCCCGGCAAATGCGTTTCCGCTATTATTTTACAAATTTGCCCCGTGTCAACGAGTTCAGGATGGAGCGTTAACTTAGTAGTCGGGACACTAGGCCGTGTAAGAATAACTGAATAGGCAAATTAAGGTCTATTCTCGCCCCGCAAAAGACTGGTCCCATCCCGGCAAGGAACGGTCCGGAAATTCCCGCATTTGATGATTATGCCTGGTGAATCAGCGCGGCCAGGCGGGCCACCACCGATTCGGACCGTTCGGCCCGCAGGTTGGAATCGAGGCTGGCGGCATCCTGCAGGAAGCGCTCGCGCTGGGCAGGATCGGAAATGGCGGTCTTCAGGACCTCCGAGAGCCTTTCCGGCCGCGCCGCCTCCTGGATGTACTCGGGATACATTTCCCGCTTGAGGACCAGGTTGGCGATTCCCAGCCATTCCACCCGGATCAGGCGCCGCCCCATCCAGGCGGTTAACGGATGCGCCCGGTACACAATGGCGCCCGGGATGCCGGCCAGGGCGCAGTTCAGGGACATGGTTCCGGAACTGGACAGGACCGCACTGGCTTCCGTTCCCTGTTCCACCGGACGGAGGCTCAGGGCAGTGGACTCAAGACCGCTCCTGCCCAGTTCGTGCTCCAGAATGCCGCGGACTTCCTGCGAAGGATACAGGCAGACACAGGGCCGGTTTCCCGCAGAGCGCTGAAAAGCCTGTACCGCCTTGATCATGACCGGAAAGATGCGTCCCACCGCTTGTCGCCGGCTGCCCGGCAGGAGCAGCACCGGTCCTTCGCTGTCGTAGCGCAGGGGGTTGCGGTAGTCTTCCCGCGCAAAGGGATGTCCGACAAAGTGCACCGGCAAGTCCGTATCCCGGTAACACTCGACCTCGAAGGGAAAGATCACCCCCAGTTCGTCCAGGATCTCGGCCATCTTGAACCGGCGGCCGCCTTTCCAGGCCCAGATCTGCGGGGAAACGTACTGGTACAGGGCCGTGTGGCCCCCACCCTTGCGGCTCAGGCCGCGCTTCCCGAGGGCGGCGGCGAACCTCAGGTTGAATCCGGGATAGTCGACCAGGACCACCACTTTCGGCCGGTGGGTCGCCACCCACTCCAGAAGGCTGTCGAAGAGCGCCTTGAACTTGCCGTAATGCCGCAGCACCTCAACCAGGCCCACCACGGAATCCCGGGTCAGGTCGTACAGGAGCTGGACGCCCGCCCGCTGCAGGGCCGGACCGCCCACGGCGGCCATCTTCCACTCCGGAAAGCGGCTTTGAATGTCCCGGGCGATGAGGGCCGCATGCTGGTCACCGGAATGCTCCCCGGCAATAAAGAGGACTTCCACCGGACCGTCCCCGGGCGGCGGCAGGCTCAGGGGAGGCTCGGCCATGTCAGGAATCCTTCCGTCGGGCTTCCGACTGCTGCCGGATCTGCTCGGTGATGAGAATCGCCACCTCCAGCGCCGAGGCCCCTTCGGAACCACCCACCTTAGGGCTGCGCTTCTCCCGCACACACTCGACAAAGGCCGCCAGTTCCAGCTTCAAGGGCTCGTCCTTCTCGATAGGAATCTCCTCCTTCTCCAATGCCAGCCCGTTGCGCCGGACCAGGTGTCCGCTTTGCTCCATGAAGTTCAGGGAAAGATATCCGTCGTTCTGGAAAACCCTGATTTCCCGCACCTTCTTGGTGCTGACCCGGCTGGTGTTGATGTTGGCCACACAGCCGCTGGCAAAGACAATGCGGGCGTTGGCAATGTCCTCCTTGCCCGAGAGCACCTCCACCCCGACCGAATCGATACGCTCGATCGGCGAACGGACCAGTTGCTGGATGATGCCGATATCGTGGATCATGAGGTCCAGGACCACCCCCACCTCGGTGCCGCGGACATTGAAGGGGGCCAGGCGGTCGGCGGTGATGTAAAGCGGCTGACGGACATGTTCCTCAAGGTAGCTCATGACCGGGTTGAAGTGCTCGATATGGCCCACCTGGACCAGGCAGTTGTGCTCCCGGGCCACGTCCAGGACCTGCCGGGCCTCTTCAAGGGAGGCGCAGATCGGCTTCTCGATCAGGACGTGCGTGCCGCGCCGGATCATGGGAATAGCCACTTTGCATGCAGGTCGGTCGGGACGACAATGCTGACCGCCTCGCAGGCTTCGGCCAGCTCCTCGGCGGTGGAAAAGACGCGCGTCCCGAATTTCTCCGCCAGTTCGGCGGCCCGCTCCGGATTGGAGTCGACGATTCCCGTCAGCTCCACCCCCGGAAGGCTGGCGTAGATCCGGGCGTGATGCTGCCCCAGGGAGCCCACGCCGATAACTCCGCACTTTACCTGCTCCTTGTCACTCATGGCTGCAACAGAGCCTGTTCCTGGGGGTCCATGCGGTCAAGTCTCGTATAAATAGGTGGGCCGAAAACGGGATCCGTTGCCCCCCTGATATCTATAAGATCCTGCTTCCGGCCCAGTCGGATTTACTCCGAAATGATGCTGCCAAATTTAATGGGGGTGAGCTGGCAATAACTGGTTATGGGAAAAATAGTGGCTGTGGAATACACATGCTAAAATACTTTTTTTATAAAACGCAAAGGCTTTTTTGGAAAGGATTCAGATTGCGGATTCGCAGTCCCCGGTTAGGGTTTCCGGATGGATTCAGCGACCCTTGAGAAATGGGTGAACATCAACTCCGGCTCCCTTAACCGGGAAGGCCTGCACCGGATGGCCGACGCCCTGGAGGAGGAGCTGCGGGAACTGCCCGGGACCCTGGAGCGCCTGCCCCTGCCGGAATACACCACCCTTGACGGTCACCGCCACCAGCCGGGTGACGCGGTCCGCTTCCGTTTCCGTCCGGAGGCCCCCCTGCGGGTGCTCTTCAGCGGGCACATGGACACGGTCTACGGTCCGGCGCATCCCTTCCAGATCCTGCGCAAGCTGGAGGACGGCAAATGGAACGGCCCGGGAGTGGCCGACATGAAAGGCGGCCTGTTCATCATGATCGAGGCGGTCCGGCGGTTTCTCCGGGAGGATACCGACGGCCGGGTCGGTGGGGAAATTCTCATTACCGCGGACGAGGAAGTGGGCTCCATGGGCAGCCGGCCCCTGTTGGTGGAAGCGGCCGCCTGGAACCACCTCGGTCTGGTCTTCGAAAGCTCCCTTCCCGGGGGAGAGCTGGTGCGTTGCCGGAAAGGCACCGGTGTCTTCAAGCTGGTCGCCCACGGCAAGGCCGCGCACACCGGGCGCGACTTCCAGAACGGACGCAACGCCATCGTGGCCCTGGCCTCGATGCTGCCGGGCTGCCACCAGCTGAACGAAAGCATAGGGGACGCCATCGTCAACGTGGGCACTGTCAGCGGCGGGGGAACCGTCAACGTGGTCCCCGACCTGGCCCGGGCCTGGCTCAACATCCGTATTGGCCAATCCGATACCGCGGGCGTGATCGAGGATGCCCTGGACGAACTGGCCGCCGCCGCCATGCGGGAGTATCCGGGGACCCGGATTGTGCGCGAGGGCGGCTTCCAGCGGGCCCCGCGGGAGGAGACACCCGGCAATGCCCGGCTGCACGAGTTCTGGAACGAGGCGGAGCAATCGCTTGGACTGGAGGCTTCCGGCAAGCGCGACACCGGCGGCAGCTCGGATGGAAACCTCCTCGGGGAGGAAGGACTACCCCACCTGGACGGCGTGGGAATCCGCGGAGGGTCCATTCATTCCCCCGAGGAATTCGCCTTCCCGGAAAGCATCGAGGGACAGGTGGCCCGGACCGTCGCTTTCCTGAAGCTGTTGTCGGAACACCCGGAACGGCTGCAGGAGGAGGCCTTCAGGGGGGCACGCGCATGATTCCGGCCTGTCGCCTGCGACCGGTCCGCGAGGAGGACCTGGAGCAGCTGGCCGGGCTGGTCTCCCGCATAAGCGGCGGCATGACCTCGCTGCCGGCCAACAAGGAGTTCCTGGCCCACCGGATCAACGACTCCCTGCGGGCCTTCGATCACCGCATCAGCAAGCCCGGCGGCGAGACCTATCTGTTTGTCCTCGAGGAGCTCCCTTCCGGGAATCTGATCGGCACCTCCGGCCTGCTCTCCCGGGTCGGCGGTTTCGATCCGTTCTACACCTACCGGATATCCCGGCATGTCCAGGAGTATGCCCCCCTGGAGGTCCGGAACGAGCTGAGAACCCTGGAACTGGTCAAGAACCACAAGGGGCCGACGGAGATCTGCAGCCTCTTTCTGCACCCGGAGCACCGGCAGCACGGCCTCGGCC
>CAJXMX010000223.1 GCA_913056355.1 uncultured Opitutales bacterium | reverse complement strand
CCCGCCGTGCCCGCGATTGCTGAAGCAGTGCCGCATGACCACGTTCTCGGTCGGCCTGCCCACCCGCCAGCCGTCCTCGTTGTAGCCGGATTTCAATACCACGCAGTCGTCCTCGGTGTTGAAGCGGCAATGCTCGATAAGCAGGTTGCGGCAGGAATCCGGGTCGATCCCGTCATTGTTCGGGCCCCAGGTGTCGACCGTCACTTTCCGGATGATAATGTTTTCACAGTAGACCGGATGGAGGGTCCAGTTCGGCCCGCCGCCGATGGTGAAGTCTTCGAGGAGGATGTTCCGGCAGTTGACCAGGTTAACGAAGCTGGGCCGGATGGCGGCTTCCTCGGTTCCAAAGACGCGCTCCTCCACCGGAACTCCGGCTGAGCCCATGTCAAAGAACTCCCGAGTCTCCTTGGACTTCCACTCCCACCAGCGCCCGGCATTGCCGTCCAGCTGTCCCTTGCCGGTGATGGCGATGTTCTCGCAGTCGCGGGCATAGACCAGCGAGGAGTAGTTATAAATTTCAATGCCGCCGACCCGGGTCAGGACCACTGGCAGGTAATCCTCGAAACGGTCGCTGAAGACCAGTCGGCTTCCCTCACTGAGGTGCAGCTCGATGTTGGATCTTAGGTGTACCGGACCGGTCAGCCAGGTGCCGAACGGGACCACCACTTTCCCGCCCCCGGCGGCCGCGCAGGCGGCTACAGCCCGGGCGATGGCTTCCGTGTTCTTGACCTCGCCCCCCTTCACGGCTCCGAAATCACGTATGTCGAAGCTGCGGTCCGGGATATCCGGCCGCTCCAGCTGCGGCATTTCGAAGGGTGCCTGGACGGGCTCGATGGGCTCCCCGTTGCCCGCCGGCGCCGCATTCAAGCAGGAATGGGCCAGCAAAAGCGCAGGAATCAAGGCCGCCAGGGTAATTTTCATGAAATAGTTTGTGGGGAGTGAAACCGAGAATCCCGTCCTCCCGAACCAGATTCTTTCAGCAAATCTGCATGGGAACGGGGTTTGCTGTCAACGCCTTAGTTCGGGAATAAGACCCCTCCCGCCCGGTATCCTGCTTATTTCATATGATACAAATACGCACCGGGGATCCCGGCGCCGTCAATCAATCCGGCCCGGGCAGGCCTCCTTTGGGCAGCTCAACATACGACCATCGGGACCTGACAAAAGGGCCCCGGAGCAGGCGGGACAAGACTCCGGAACGGGTACCGGCTCCAGTTCATCCCTCCCCTCCTGTTCAATTGGTCCCGCCAATTGTGGAATGACCTGCCCGGCCAGCTGCACCCGGACAAGATCGCCGATCCGGTATCCGGAATCCCGGATGCAACCCGCGTTGTGGAGATTGGCGCGGGAGATGGTCCTGCCATCGATCTGGACCGGTTCAAGAAGGGCCACCGGGGTGATCCGCCCCGTCCCGCCGACCTGCCATTCAACCCCCTCCAGCCGAGTGATTTCCTCTGGCGGGGCAAACTTGTAGGCGATGGCCCAGCGCGGGGCGCTGCTTGTCGATCCAAGAAGGATCCGGTCCCGGGTGCGGTTGATTTTGATGACCAGTCCGTCAGCGGCAAAGGGCCAGTCGATTGCCGCATGCTCCTGGACCCGCACTTCTTCATTAAGCTCCTCCATCCCCTTGATCATTCGTCCCTGTGGCAGAACCGGAAGGCCTCGCTCCCGACACCAGTCGCGGAAGGCTGAATAATCCACCGGAATCGGACCGGGACCCTCCCAAGCTCCCCAGCCAAACGCGACCCAGCGCAGCGGGATCTCCCGGTCCGGCGCCAGGCTCCCACCCCTGGCCAGCCCCACGGCCATGCTCCGGGGCGTCGCATAGACGTCCTCACCCTTTCGGGTTTGCTCTCCATTAACCTGCTCAAAGGCTTCCCACGTAACATAGAGTTCCCCCCGAATCTCGATGACAGCACCATTGACTGAGCTTTCCCCCGGATCCAGGTCAGGCCCGAGGAACAGCGGCAGTTCCGGCAGGCCGGCCAGCTGGTCCGTCAGGTCCTGTCCGGTTGCGCCATCCCCGCGGCTGAGAATCCGCTTCAGGCAGCCATTCTCGTAGACCATACTGACGGCCATCCCGTCAACCTTGGGCTCGACCCAGCAATCCAACAGCGACTCGCCCAGCTCCTCGGCCAGGGAATCATTGAACTCCAACAGGTCGGCCAGCGAATAGCCCTTTCGCAGGCTCAGCATGGGAACGATATGCGGTCCGTCCAGACTCCCGGGCGTACGATCGTCCCCGATTGGCGGACTCCCCGCCACAGTCCCGGCTGCCAGCTCCGGAAACCGGGACTCCAGTTGCTCCAGCTTTTGGCGCAGGCGATCGTAGGCGGCGTCACTGATCCGCGGTTTGTTCTGCTGAAAATACAGGTAATCGTGGAAGGCCAGTTCCTCCCGCAGGCCTTGGATTTCGGATACAACCGAATCCACTCCTCCCGCCTCCGAACCGTTTGGCGGACCGAAAAAGCTGGTGGCAAAGCAACAGAGGAAGATCAATGGAAGGCTCATGGACCAAGCCTTTGGCCTGGCCGGCCAAGGGGCCAGCGCGGCATTCGACAGAATTCAGGTAATCGCGTTCTTTCCGGCAAATTTTTGCATTGCTGGCCCGCCGCTTTCCCCACTCGCTGGGACCATGATCAGACTGGCCATCGTGGGTACCGGCGGCATGGCCAACATGCACGCCCAGAGTTTTGCCGCCATCGAGGGCGTGCAGGTCGTGGCCTGTTGCGATATCGATGAATCACGGGTCACCGCCTTTGCCGCCAAGCATGGCATTCCCGGCGCATTTGTCGGGCTGGAACAATTGCTGGCGGAAGCGGATTTCTCGGCCGCCTCGGTGGTCACTCCGGACTCCACCCATGCCGAACTCAGCCTTCAGCTACTCAAAGCCGGCAAGCACGTCCTCTGTGAAAAGCCCCTCGCCACGACCATTGAGGACGCCGACACAATGGCCAGGGAAGCCCAACAGACCGGCCTGATCAACATGGTCAATTTCTCATACCGCAACAGCTCCGCCTGGCAGCGCGCCTGCGAGGTCATCGCCAACGGCGACCTGGGCCGCATCTACCACTTCCACGCGCATTACCTGCAATCATGGCTGACCTCGGTCGAATGGGGTGACTGGAAAACCAGTCCCGGCTGGCTCTGGCGGCTCTCCAGGAAGCACGGCAGCCACGGAGCCCTCGGCGACATCGGGGTCCACCTGCTGGATTTCGCCACCGGCCCGGTGGGCGCCGCGAAAAGCCTCTACTGCCACCTCAAGACTTTCGAGAAGGCCGAGGGCGGCCGGATCGGCGACTACGTTCTGGATGCCAATGATACCGCCCTCATCACCCTTGAATGCGCCAACGGCGCCGTGGGCACGCTGTCCATCACCCGCTGGGCCACCGGCCACCAGAATTCCCTCGTCCTTTCCGTCCACGGCGATCGCGGAGCCCTCCGGCTCGACCTGGACAAGTCCTACGAGTTAATGGAAATCTGCCGGGTTGCCCCGGACGGAAGAACCGAACCCTGGCAGCGGATCTACTGCGGAAAGACCCCGAACATCTACCAGCGCTTTATTGAGAGCATCCGCACCGGAAAACAGGATCAGCCGGACTTTGCCCGCGGTGCCGAGGTGCAGGCCCTCCTGCATGCCTGCAGCATCTCCTCCGGGCAGCACTCCCGGGTACAGTTGTAGGGAATTCCGCGGCCAGACCGCCCTCAGCGGATCTGCCCGCCCGGCAGGCCGGGCATCCCCGGGGAGAAGAAGGTCGCGTCATCGTACTCGACGACACCGGACCTCGAGTCTTTCTGCTGCTCCCGGCCCTTGTCGGTCCGGTTGCGGCCGCTCCGGCCATAGTCCACCCGGTAGCCCGGCACATAATAGTAACGCCGGTAGTACCGCGGGTAGCGTTCCGTCCGTACCTGGACCGCTTTCCATTCGGCCTCGCGGTCCATTTCCCGGTAGATCGACTGCAGAACCGCGGCAATCTCCACTTCCGGATAGTACCGGTTGAACTGCAGCCAGTAATTAAGCCGCGTCTCCGCCGGCAGCCGCCGGAATGACGCATCCTTCAATTTCATTTCCTTGACCTCGCGGCCCCGGGCCACCCGCGCCTCGTCCCGGGCAAGGGCATCCCGCTCCCGCTCGGCCAGGCGTTCCTGGCGCAGGATTTCCGCTTCCGGATCCTTCAGCTCGACCGACTTCACCAGGCCGTCCACCATCACCACCCGCCCCTCGGCAAAGGTGTGCACCATCCGGTTCCCCGCCTGCAGGCTCCCCTGCGGCTTGCCCGCCAGCTCCTCAAGGCGCGCTGCACTGTCCCCGGGCTCCACTTCCTCAAGACCGGCCCAAAGCGTGCCCCCGTATCCCGCCAGGCCCATTAAGCCGGCCAGCCATATGCGACATCCTAACCTCATGGCCCGCACTGTAACAAAGCCGGTCCCGCCCTGCCAAGCCTTTGCTGAAACCGGGCCGCAAGGGTTTAAAGGAGCCGCGAAGAGTCAAAATGTCCCTATTTTAAAAGGCCTCCAGCCGGTGTCACAGCAACCGTGCAACACTGTCACACTCCGGGCGGAAGGTGTTTTGCCTTTAATAATTGTTATTCAATGTCTTACGCATCGCTTTAACCTTGGCATGCCAGCTGCAAAACAAGAGGCACAACAAAAACCTGAACCCACGGAAATGACTATGAAACTGATAAGACATGATTCATTCTTCAACGATCCCTGGACGGATCTGGACCGGCTCTTTGAGAGCACGCTCCCGGAGCTCTACCAGTGGAATCCATGGCGCCAGGGCGCAACGACCCGCAGCCTGCCACTGGACGTCTATGAAACCGACAGCGAACGCGTGATCCGGCTGGAAGTGCCGGGGGTGCGCAAGAAGGACATCGCGATTGAACTGGAAAACGCGGTTCTCTCGGTGAAGGCCAAGCGGGTGGACAAGACCGAGGGCGGCGAATCGTCCATCGACCTCAGCCGCTCCGTCTCGGTCGGCGACGATGTGGATCCGGACAACATCAAGGCCCAGTTGGAAAACGGGATCCTGACCGTCCGGCTGCACAAGCGCGAGCACGCCAAGCCGAAGCAAATCACCATCAGCTAAGAAGGAGCACAATCCATGAGCAACGAATTACAGAAACAGGAAACCCAGGCCCCGGCCAACCGGACCGCCTACCGCCGCCCCTACTACACCGTTCGCGGGAACAAGGAGCACTACACGGTGGAAGTCTTCATGCCGGGCGTAGCCAAGGATGACTACAATGTCAGCCTCCATCACGACGAGCTCCTGGTGGAAGGCCACAAGGTCCTCCCGATTGAATCGGAAGCCAAGTGGGTCCACCGGGAAATCACCAACGAGTCCTACAAGCTGCGCCTGCAGCTCAATGTCGAGGTCGACGCCGAAGGCATCTCCGCCAAGAGCGAGGAAGGCGTCCTGGTGATCACCCTGCCGGTGGCCAAGGAAGCCCGCCCGCGGCTGATCAAGATCGATTAATTGGATTACTGATACAATCCCAAGCCTGATGAAGGGCCCCGGTCGACACGGCCGGGGCCCTTTTTAATTCAAAGGCCCGTATCCTCGGGAGTACGTGAGAAACCGGCCAAGTGTGAGGGCAGCGATAGCCTCGTTCGCCGCTTCCCTTTTCCCGCGCCCCTCCGGGACGCGGATCAACGCCCCCCTCCTACCCCGGGCTCCCCCGCTACGCTCCGCATGCGCGGAGCTTCGCGTGGTCACCCGGGGCTACAGCTGCCACGGCCCTCCGGGCCATTCCCTTAATTTCAAGCCACACCCGCCGCGGCCTCCCCGGACATGCTCTCAAAATACTAGCTGCAAGCGCCGCGGCCCCCCGGGACATTCTTGTGGATACCGCGGCCCGGAGGGCCGTGGCAGCGGTAGCCCCGGGTGACCGAGTCCCGCGCAAGCGGGACGAGGGAGCCCGGGGAGGATAAGGGGCTCAAGGCATCGCGTCCCGGAGGGGCGCGGGCTGATCCACCGGTTCGGTCCGGAAACCCATAAGCAAGGCAAAATCGGCCCGGAGGGCCGTGGCAGCGGTAGCCCCGGGTGACCGAGTCCCGCGCAAGCGGGATGTGGGAGCCCGGGGAGGATAAGGGGCTCAAGGCATCGCGTCCCGGAGGGGCGCGGGAATGGCCGCGGCCAAATCCACCAATGTGCCCTTTAAGCCGCTGCATGCGGCTTGACTTGATCGCTTCGGGACAAGCTAAATCTCAATCAAGGTGTTCCGGCCGCTATTTCGAATCCTTCTGATCCTGTGCCTCCCGTTCAGCCTGATGGCCGAGCGGCTGGGCGTTCAGGTGCTGGACGCCTCCACCGGGATGGGTATTCCGGAGGCGGTCCTGCGCATGGAGGGCGAGGGGCGCCGGATGAACACCGACGAGACCGGCTGGACCTGGCTGGAATACTACGACTCCATGGCCGGCGAGGGCACGGTCAGCGCCGACGGCTACCGGACCCGGCGCATCCGCATCGAGACCAGTACTGAAAATCCGGAAGGAAACCTGCAAGTATTCCTGGAACCGGCCGTCTACGACCTGGAAGCCTTCACCGTGGAAACGCGACTCACCGACCAGGACCGCGACCTGCTGGCGGCCCGCGAATCCGCAACGCCGATGAGCCAGGTTTCCGGGGAGGAGCTGCAGGACGTGACCCAGGACACTGTCAGCGAGGCCCTGGAAGGAATTGCCGGGGTCTCCACCAGCGGCGACGAAGGCTCGGTCACCGGCATCAGCATCCGCGGGGCCAACGCCCGGCAGACCCGGATTACCCTGGACGGACAGAGCCTGGCCGGGGGCGGTGGACGCGGCACCACGCGCGGGGCCAAGGCCATGAACCAGATTCCCAAGGAGTTCCTGAACCGGATCCAGGTCATGAAGGCCCCCACCCCGGACATGGACGCCGACGCCATTGGCGGCACGGTCGACCTGCAGACCAGCCACATCGCGGACAGCAAGACGGCCCGCAGCTCCATTTCCCTTCGCGGCAACTGGCAGGAAGCCGTCGGCACGACCGGGTTGCGGCTCAATGTGGCGCATGCCCAGCCGTTTTCCCTGGGGAAGAATGGCGCTCGCCTAGGCCTCCTGGTCGCCGTCAACGCCTCCACCAACGAAAACCGCTTCGACGACCTGCGCGTCCTCAACCAGTGGCCGCTTAAGGAGTCACCGGACACGGGGGAGGAGGTCCGCCTGCTGGCCCGCCTGCGGACCGGAACCCGGTTCATCGAGAACGACGACCGCGGCTTTATGCTCAACGGCGACCTCAAGCTCAACCGGGACCAACGGTTCCAGTTCAAGGCGCTCTGGAACCGGAGCGAGCAGAGCCAGGCCTCGGAGTTCCACACCTTTGATTTTTCCAGCGGGCGAATCCTCTCCCTGGACAGCCAGGAGGGCAGCTTCGACCGGATGCGCCTGGAAAAGCAATTCCTCGACAACGCGGGAGAGGACGAATCGGGCAGCCTCGTGGCCG
>CAJXMX010000222.1 GCA_913056355.1 uncultured Opitutales bacterium | reverse complement strand
GAAGCCCCCCGAAAGGTTCGAGCCGTTGTAGTAGACCCCGTCCCCGGGACCCCCGTAGCTCTCCACCCAGCCCGCGTCCAGGCCCAGGTCCTCAAACCCCACCTGCAGCAGCTCCCCCTGCGCCGGCCCCGCCAGCAGCCCCACCACCAGCACGATTTCCAACTTCCTTCCCATTAGTACACGCATCATTATTGACACTGGAGTGCCAATAAGAGCGGGTGGCAAGGCTTAATTGTCGGGAAAGTCGGACTTGTCGGACGGGTCTGGGCTGTCCGACGGGTCGGACAGCTCCACCAGGACCAGGCGATGGTCGGAGGGGGCGGAGGAGGCGCCGGCGGGAAGGATCGCGAGGGGCTGAAGGATACCGGGCTGGAGGATCCAGAAGCCGTCGAGGATTTCCCGGGAGGCGGATTTGCGATGGGTGTAAGTGTAGCGGAGGCCGGAGGGACCGGCGGGGAGGAGGCGGATCCAGTCTGCGCGGAGGGGGTTTAGGAGGGGACTGTCGTGGGGAGTGTTGAAGTCCCCGACCAGGACGGCCCGGGAATCCGGATCGGCGGCGCGGATCCGCCTGAGGAAGGCGGCAAGGGCCGCGAGGCCTTCCCGCCTGGGGATGGTGGCATCGGGATCCGAGGGATCGTCCGACCAGCGGCTTTTGAGGTGGACATGAAAGAAGCGCCAGGAGCAACCCTGGAGGATGAAGCGGACCTCCTGCAGGCCGCGTGGGAGCGGAAGGCCGGATTCCGTCAGCAAGGGGTCGTGGAAAATGACCTGGTCGGGCTCGATCCGGGAAAGGAAACCCAGTCCGGAACGGGTGCCGGGCACGCCGGAGAATCCGGTAAAGGGGTAATCGAGTCCGCCGGCGGCGAGGTCCAGTTGCAGCTCGCGGAGGAAAGCGGCGGAACCCAGTTCCTGGATAAAGAGGATATCCGGGCGGGACTGGCGGAGGATTTCGCGCAGGCGCTGCTTTTCAGCCTCCGGCTTCGGGTAATCCGGGCGAAAGCGCCCCTCGGGGAAGCGCAGGGAGAGCAGGTAATTCTGCAGGTTCCAAGTTCCCACGACTATTCCACCTAGGACCGGCCGGCCTGTTAAAAGGAGGCCGGACAGGAGAAGCCAGGCAAGGAACAGCCGCCGGCTCACCCCTTTTGCAGCAGGGCGGACTCCCGCTCCAGAAGGGTCGGGTGGGAATAATGAAAGGCGCTGTAGACCGGATGGGGGGTCAGGTTGCTGAGGTTTTTCCGGCTCAGGACCCGCAGGGCCTGGATGATCGGCATCGGGTCGTTGTCCAGGGACTGGCTGGCGAAGGCGTCGGCCTCATACTCGTGCTTGCGGGACAGGCGATTGGTCAGGGGGGTGATCCAGAAGGTGACCAGGCCGGCCAGGAGACCGAAGAGCAGCAGGACCGGACCAATCGCCCCCGAGGGGGCAAAGCCGAAGGCCCCGGCAAACCAGCCGCTCTGCTGGAGCCAGCCCAGGGCCAGGAAGCTGACAAAGAGGGATACCGCCGAAAGAACCAGCATCTTGGGAATATGGCCCAGCTTGTAATGGCCGATTTCATGGGCCAGGACCGATTCCAGCTGCCGTTCCTGCATCTGCTCGATGAGGGTGTCGTAAAGGACAATCCGGCGGAAGCGGCCAAAACCGGTGAAATAGGCGTTGGAATGGCTGGAACGCTTGCTCCCGTCCATGACCAGGATGGTCCGGGCCTTGAAGCCGGTGCGCTGGCTGAGCCCCATCAGGCGTTCACGGAGCTCCCCCTCGGGAAGCTCCTCAAACTTGTTGAAGAGGGGCATGATAAACATCGGATAGACCACCACCAGAACCAGCTGGAAAACAAAGAAGCTGGCAAATCCCCAAAGCCACCAAAATTGGGTAGTGCCGACCAGCCAGACCAGGAAGGCCAGGGCGGGGATTCCCAGGACCGCCCCGATGGCAATACCCTTCACCTTGTCGCTGATCCAGAGCCCCAGGGTCGACTTGTTGAATCCGAAACGCTCTTCCAGCCGGAACTGGTTATACCATTCCACCGGCAGGCCGGGAAGGGACAGGAGGGTGAAGATGATGAAAAGGGACAGGGCCTGCCCCCAGACGCCCGTGCCCAGGAAGCCGGTCGTCCAGTCCCAGAGGAAGGGCAGCAGGCCGGAGAAGAGGACCAGGACCAGAACCACCGCGTCGTAAAGGGTCTCGAAGATGCTGAGCCGGTTCCGGGCCAGGGTATAGGACACCGACTTGTCGTAATCCGCGTCGTCGATGAACTCCCGGTAGGATTCGGGGACCTCGCCGGCCTCCGCGATGACCCGGCGGCGGTTGAGCAGGTCGAGCCAGGTTTCGGTAATGACTTTCAGGCCCAGAAGCAGGGCCACAACAAGAAGTACGCTGTTCATATGCGGCAGAAGACTGTTGAGACCGAATAGCCGGAAGGGGCAAGGGAAAAATCTTGATTGAGGGGGGTCACCCGCACACGTTTAACCCAATGTCCTCGAAGAAGAAAGAACCCGGTTTCGAAGAAGCCCTGGAAAAACTGGAAGCCCTGGTCTCCTCCATGGAATCGGGCGAAGTGCCCCTGGCGACCCTGGTTGAAAAATTCGAGGAGGGCAGTAAACTGGTTAAATTGTGCGAAGAACGCCTGAAGCAGGCCGAGCTCAAGATTGAGAAGCTGCACCAGGAGGATGATTCCATCGCCCTGGAAGCCTTCGCCCCCGAAGAAAATTGACCTGCCCGAATGTCCCTTCTTGCCAAGATTCATTCCCCGGCCGATGTGAAGGCCTTCTCCCGGCCCCAGCTGGACGAGCTGGCCGAGGAGATCCGGCAGCGCATAATCGAGGTCACCTCCCACAACGGCGGGCACATCGGTCCCAACCTCGGGGTGGTGGAAATGACCATCGCCCTGCACCGGGTCTTTGACTGCCCGCAGGACCGGTTCCTTTTCGATGTCTCCCACCAGGGCTACGTGCACAAGCTCCTCTCGGGGCGCAACGGGGAAACCTTCGACAAAATCCGACAGTCGGGCGGGTTGAGCGGATTCCTGAGCCGCAGCGAGAGCGAGCACGACGCCTACGGTGCCGGCCATGCCGGGACCGCCCTCTCGGCCGCCCTGGGGATGGCGGCGGCCCGCGACCGTCTCGGGGAGAACCGGCACATCGTGGCCGTCCTCGGGGATGCCGCCTTCACCTGCGGGATCACCATGGAGGCCCTCAACAACATCGCCGAGACGACCTCGCGGCTGATCATCATCCTCAACGACAATGAATGGTCGATCGCCAAGAATGTCGGGGCCATGGCCCGCTACTTCAACGAGATCATCACCAATCCGGTCTACAACAAGATCGACCGGGGACTGGTCTCCTTCCTGAAGAGCATTCCGGGGGGAGGATCGGTCCTGGAGGTGGGCAAGAAGTGGAAGCGCGAGACCAAGGATTTCATCGTCGGCTCCAGCCTTTTCGAGGCCTACGGGCTGCGTTATATCGGCCCCATCGACGGGCATGACCTGGACACGGTCATCCGGCACCTGGAATTCTCCAGGGAACAGGAACAGCCGATCATCATCCACATGCTGACCAAGAAGGGGAAGGGTTACGATCCCGCCCTGGCCGCCCCGGAGAAATTCCACGGGCTGGGTCCCTTCGATATCAAGACCGGCATGGCTCCGAAGAGGAAGGACGCCCCGCCCAACTACCAGGACGTGTTCGGCCAGCGCCTGCTGGAATTTGCCGGGAAGGACGCGAAGATCATCGGGATCACGGCGGCCATGCCGCCCGGGACCGGCCTTTCCTACCTGCGGGAGTCCCTGCCCGACCAGTTCTTTGATGTCGGCATCGCCGAGGAGCACGCGGTCCTCTTCGCCGCCGGCATGGCCTGCGAGGGCCTGAAGCCGGTGGTGGCCATCTACTCCACTTTCCTGCAGCGTTCCTACGACCCGATCGTCCACGACATCTGCCTGCAGAACCTGCCCGTGACTTTCTGTCTGGACCGGGCCGGGCTCTCCCCCAACGACGGGGCCACCCACCACGGCCTCTTTGACATCGCTTATCTGCGCTGTGTTCCGAATACCATCGTCATGCAGCCCAAGGATGAGGACGAACTGGCGGACATGCTCTGGACCAGCCTCCACACACCCAGCCCGACCTTTATCCGCTACCCCCGCGGGAGCGCCATCGGGGTCCATCCCAAGGAGGCCCCGGAAATGCTGCCCATCGGCAAGGCGGAGGTCGTTCGCGAGGGCCGGGACGTCCAGTTCTGGGCCCTCGGCCCCTGGGTCAGCGAAGTCGGCCCCATGGCCGATCAGATAGAGGCCGAGACGGGCGTTTCGGTGGGCATCGTCAACGGCCGTTTCGCCAAGCCGCTGGACACGGAACTGCTGGCCGGCCAGGCGGAAGAGGCGCGGCTGATCGTCAGTTTCGAGGACCACACCGTGCAGGGCGGCTTCGGCAGCGCGCTGATGGAGGCCCTGAACGAGCTGCACCTGTGCCGGAGGGTCCTTCGGATCGGCTATCCCGACCAGTTTGTCGACCACGGATCCAGTGTGGAGGACCTGAGGGAGAAAGCGGGAATTTCCACGGAAGCGATCATGGAACGCATCCGTAAGGCCCTGGAACAGCCCACTTTAAGCGGCTAGGCGCCATCCGGCGGATCGCCCGGCTGGCCCTGTTCAAGGATCCTGACCGCCCGGGCCGGGATCCAGCCCACACGGCCCTCCTTGTCTCGGGCGAAATACCAGCCGTCAAGGGCCAGGGTGACTTCCAGTTCGTCCCCGACCTCGAGATTGAGTTCGGTGGCGTCGTAATCGCGCAACAGCGTGCCACGGCTGCCCTCGATATGGAGCCACTTCCGGGGAACCCAGCCCTCCTTGTCGTCCGGGCTGTTGCCGTAAACCCAGCCGGGCTCCTCGTCGCTGCGCTGATGGAGGCGCAGGCGGGTCCCCTTGCGGGCGATCAGCGGATCCGGGAAGGGACTCCGGTAGAAGCTCCGGGCAGCCACCCGGGCCGGGTGATCGGCGCTGGCTTCCAGGTGCTCCGGCTCCCCGTGCCGCTTGCGCCGGTACCACAGGTGGATGTTGTCCCCCATGACCAGCAGGGAAGGCGTCAGGATCAGGGTCAGGAAAGTGGCGAACATGAGCCCGAAGGCCACGGAGGTGGCCAGCTGCACCCACCACTGGGTGGAGGGGGCGTTGTAGGTCACCTCGCGGTTAATGAAGTCCACGTTCAGCCGCAGGACCATCGGCATCAGGCCGAGTATGGTGGTGACCGTGGTCAGCATGACCGGGCGGAGCCGCTGGGCTCCTGTCCGGAGAACCGCCTCGCGGACCCCGACACCGGAATTGCGGTGGTAGTCAAAGGTGTCGATCAGGACGATGTTGTTGTTGACGACAATCCCCGCCAGGGCGATGACCCCCACCCCGTTCATGACCACCCCGAAAGGCTGCCCGGTAATGAGCAGCCCCAGGAAGACCCCGATGGTGCTGAAGATGACCGCTGTCAGGACCAGGAAGGCCTGGAAAAAACTGTTGAACTGGGTGACCAGGATGATGGCCATGATGAAGATGGCCACAAAGAAGGCCCGGCTCAGGAAAGCCATGGACTCCTGTTGCTCCTCGTCCTCCCCGCGGAACCGGACCGACAATCCTTCCGGGATCTCGATATCACCGAGATACTGCTGCAGCTCCTGGACCTTGGCGTTGGTGTTGACCCCCTCCTTGACGTTGGCCGAAACCGTGTAGACCCGGCGGCCGTCCACGCGCTTGATGTTGCCCACCATCTGGGCCGGCTTCCAGTCGATGAAATTGGTGATCGGCACCGTGCCATGGGTGGTTTCCACGCGCAGGTCCCGGATCCGGTCCAGGTCGCGGTACTCCACCGGAAAACGGGCCCGGATATCCACTTCGTCGTCCGCCCCGTCGGGACGGTAGGTGCCGAGCATCAGGCCGTTGGTGACAAACTGGACATAGCTTCCGACCAGGGAAATGTCGGCCCCGAAGCGGCTGGCCTCGGCGCGGTCCACCAGGACCTGCCACTCCACGCCGGGAACAGGCCGCGAATCATCCACATCCTTCAGGCCGTCAAGGCTCTCCAGCTTTTCCCTCAGGCGCTGGACCGATTCCTCCAGCAACTCCGGATGATAGGAGCCCAGCTCGATCTGGATGTCCTTGCCGGACGGTGGGCCGGCCTCGACCGAACGCTGCTCGACGATGATTCCGGGGAAATCCTCAGTCTTGTCGGCGATCTCCTGGAGGATTTCCTTGCCCGGCCGGCGCTCCTGCCAGTCCTTGAATTCCAGCTGGATCAGGCCGTGGGTGTCCTCGGTGATCCCGTCGCCCTGGAAACTGATTCCGGAGCGGGCGGTAATGGTCTCGATACCGTCCACGTCGTAAATCCGCTCCTCGACTTCCCGCACCAGCTGGTCCATCTCCTGGACCGACAGGTTGCCCCGCATGCGAACCATGATGGTGGCGAATTCGGGATCCACCTCAGGGAAAAATTCCACCCCCTTGCCGAGCGCGCCATAAAGGAACTGGACCCCGATGAAGGCCAGGATGACCACCCCCAGGACCTTCGCCGGATGGCCCAGGAAACGCTCCAGGACCCGCACATACCAGCCGGTGAAGCCGCGCAAATCCCGCAGGTCCCCGCCCTCCGCGGCGGCCAGGCTGCGCATCGTCTCGTGGCTGGCCGGCCCGGGCTTGCCGATGATGGCCCCCACCGTGGGAACAAAGATCAGGGCCATGACAAGGCTGGCGGAAAGGGTGGCGATGAGGGTGATGGGGAGATACTTCATGAACTCCCCGACAATCCCCGGCCAGAAAAGCAGGGGCAGGAAGGCGGCCAGGGTGGTCGCCGTGGAGGAAATAATGGGCATGGCCATTCGCTGGGCCGCCACCAGGTAGGCCTTGGTCCGCGGCAGCCCCTCGTTCATCTTCCGGTCCGCCAGCTCGACCACCACGATGGCCCCGTCGACGAGCATCCCGACGGCCAGGATCAGGCTGAAGAGGACCACGATGTTCACCGTCAGCCCCATGATGTTGAGGGTCAGCATGCCGGCCAGGAAGGATCCCGGAATGGCCAGGCCGACCAGCAGGCCGCTGCGGATCCCCAGCGCCGCCACACAAACCACCATGACCAGGACAATCGCGCTGAGGACGTTGTTCTGGAGGTCGGTCAGCATCATCTTGATGTCGTCCGACTGGTCCTGGGAGAATTCAACGTGAACGCCTTCCGGCCAGGATTGCTGCTTGGCGGCGACTGTCGCCCGGACCTTCTCAATCGTCGCGATGACGTTCTCCCCCACCCGCTTCTTGACGTACAGGGTCAGGGCGGGCTTGCCGTTGAGGCGGGAATAGCCGTTCGGATCCTTGAAAGTGGGGCGAATGGTGGCGATGTCACTGGCCCGGATCACCGTGTCGCCCACGGTCTTGATGGGCAGGTCCAGCAAATCCTGCGGCGTCTCGAAGAGGCCCGGCACCTTGACCGGGATCCGCCCGGATCCGTTGTCCAGGTTGCCGGCGGCGATCAGGACATTGTTGCGGCGGGTGGCCGAGGCCACCTCGGCCAGGCTCAGGTTGTACATTTCCACCAGGCGCGGATCGATGACCAGTTCCACGACC
>CAJXMX010000221.1 GCA_913056355.1 uncultured Opitutales bacterium | reverse complement strand
TGGACTGGCAGTGGGCCCGGAGCATCAATCTGATCTTCAACTGAAACCGCCAGCGCCCGCCCATCGACGAGGGGTATTGAAGATGACTGAGACCAGCGCGCGCAGCAAGTGGGAGACGCGTCCGTTGACGGCGGAGGACCAGGAATTCCTTTGGGAGATGCTCTATGTGGCCCTGTGGGATGCCCCGGACGAGAAAAGGCGGCCGCGGACCGTCCTGGACAATTCGGTCATCCGCAGGCTGGTTGAGGATTGGGGACGTCCGGACGATTTCGGTTTGGTGGCAGTCGATCCCGCCAACGGTCGGCGGGTGGGGGCTATCTGGTCGCGACTGGACCGGTACGACCAGCTCGATGACTTCGGTTGTCCCTATCCCTGTCTCGGTATTGGAGTTGAGGAGGCATTCCAGGGAACAGGAGTCGGGTCCTGCCTGATGCAGGCCTTTATCGCCGCCCTGAAAGACCGGATAGAGGGCCTGCGGCTGGGGGTTCATCCGATGAACCATGTCGCCCAGTCGCTGTACCGGAAGTATGAATTCGTGGAATACGCGGTCGGCCATGGCGGCTATCCGCAGATGAGGCTGCCTTTCCGGTAGCCAATCCGTTGCGTTACGAAAAGGATCGCCTTCCGTCTGGGGATGACGGCTGGAAGGGTGAGCGGAGGAATCCAGCCACCGACGCTGGTCCCGCCTGCGGCGATCCTCAGTTATCCTCCTCCCTGAGGATGCGTTCGATGTGGCGATCCAGCTGGGCAAGACCACCCGGAGACTGGGCGTGTTGGACCCGGTCGACCATTTCGTCGGCCCAGTCCTCTTCCTCAACCTGTTCGCTGATGAACCACTGGAGCATGACCTGGGCGGGGAGGTCGTTTTCACGAACCGCTGCCTCATATGCTGAATTTACGCCGACCGTGTTTTTTTGTTCCATGGCTTGGGCATGCTTCGCCGCTTCCTGTATGCTGTTGAATTCCCCGCGCGGGGCCTTGACGGCTCCGATCTCGGGCAACTGGCCACGGCTCAGCAGGTGATCCATGAACTTGTCCGCATGTTCGCGCTCCTCGGCAGCCTGCTGTTTGAAAAATCGCGCGAAGCCTTTCAGGTTGGCGTTCGCGCACCAGACGGCCAGGGAGAGATAATCATGGCTGGCAGAGAGTTCCTGGTTCAGCTGCCTTTGAAGCTCCTTGAGGACGGTCGGATTGACTGGGATTCCGGGCATGTTGATCTGTTCCTCGGTAATGGGTTGCTCCCGCCTGTGTTTCAGGGAATCCGCTCTGCGAATGCCGGGCCGCTACTGGCGGGGGATTGAGAGAGTAATGTGCGCGCCGGAGGCAAGTTATCGCACAATTCCCCAATCAGGCCAAGGCCATTCTCCCCAGCCTTGTGGCCGGAGCCAGTTCCGCCCGTGTCGTCCAGGCCGGCCGGCGTCCCGCATTCGGGTATCATTCCAACCTGCCGCTGACCCGTGCTGGAAGGAATATTAGCTGGTCCTTTCTCCCGGCAAGGAATAGGAATGACGCCATGAAATATTGGATGCTTCTGTTGATTACCTTGCTTGCGTTGCCTGCCTTTGCCGGGACCGGCCTCTACGACATTCCCCTGAAGACCCTCGACGGCCAGCCGACCTCCCTGGCGGAATACAAGGGCAAGGTCCTGCTGATCGTCAACGTGGCCTCCAAGTGCGGCAACACCCCCCAGTACGCGGGTCTGGAAGCCCTGTATCAGGAGAAGAAGGACGACGGGCTGGTGGTCCTCGGCTTTCCCTGCAACGACTTCGGCAACCAGGAGCCCGGCACCGCGGAGGAGATCCAGCAATTCTGCTCCATGAATTACGGGGTGACCTTTCCGCTGTTCGAGAAACTGCACGTCAAGGGAGAGCACCAGCATCCCCTGTATGCCCTGCTCTCCGGTCCGGAATCCCCATTCCCCGGCGATGTCGGATGGAACTTCGGCAAGTTCCTCATCGACCGCGAGGGGCACATCATCGCCCGCTTCAAGCCCGGTACCAAGCCGGACACCGAGGAGCTGCGGGGTGCGGTCCTGAATGCGCTGGAGGAGTAGGTTACTGGTTAGTGGTTACTGGTCGATGTTTGTTGTGCGATACCGGTAATGCGGCAATGTGTGGGTGATGCACAGGGATCTTCATGGGAAGCGTGTCTGGCTGGTTGGCGCGAGTACCGGGATCGGAAGGGCCCTGGCCCGGGAGTTGGCCGGCCGGGGAGCGCGACTGACCGTCTCGGCGCGTTCGGTCGACAAACTGGAAGAACTGGCCGGGGAAATCGGGGAGGGCGCCCGGGTGCTGCCTCTGGACGTGACGGACCAGGCGGCAATTGAAGCGGCCGCGCAAAGCATTTCCGAACTGGACGGCGTGGTCTACCTGGCGGCAGCCTACAACCCGGACAAGGGTAAGGAGAAGATGCCTCCCTCCATTATTGACCAGGTAGTGACCGTCAACCTGACCGGGGCCATCCACCTGACCCAGGCTGTGCGGGAGCGCCTGGCGGATCGTCCGGGAAGCTTTCTCGCCCTCTATGCCAGCGTGGCCGGTTACCGGGGCCTCCCCCACGGCCAGCCCTATTGCGCCACCAAGGCCGGGGTCATCAGCTATGCCGAGAGCATGCGGGTCGAGTTGGAGGGGAAAGTCGACGTCAAGGTCATCAACTCCGGCTTTGTCGACACCCGGATCACCCGGCAGAACGACTTTCCGATGCCCATGCTGATGGAGCCGGAGGAGGCGGCCCGGCGGATCGCCGACGGCCTGCAAGGGGGCGGCTTCGAGATCTGCTTCCCGAAGCGGTTCGCATATCTGGTCAAGCTGCTCCGGTTGATGCCGTACTGGCTCTTCCTGCGGGTGGCCCGGCGCTTCCGGTAGCGGGCCCGGGCGACATTGGGGATTTTAAAGTTGGCAGCCCCTTGCCTTTGGCTTACCTCAATGCTAATAATACGCTTTCACCTCTCCCAGTAACTCCAAACAAGGAACCTTCTATGTTTCAGCTACTTGCGCTGCCGTTGGCAGCTTCTGTCCTGGTTCTGGCATTTGCCTGGTTTTTCTATTCCCGTACCCTGCAGGAAAATCCGGGCAACGAACGCATGCAGACCATTGCCGGCCACGTGACCGCCGGCGCCAAGGCCTACCTGAACCAGCAATACAAGATTGTGGCCATTGTCTTTGTGGTCATCACCCTGCTGTTCGCCTTCATGGCTTTTGGACTGCACCTGCAAAGCCCGTGGGCGCCCCTGGCCTTTGTCACCGGCGGCCTGGTCTCCGGCCTGGCCGGCTATTTCGGCATGCGGACCGCCACCGCCGCCGCCTCACGGACCGCCCAGGCGGCCAGTGAATCCCTCGACAAGGGCCTGCGGGTGGCTTTCCGCAGCGGCGCCGTTATGGGGCTTTCCGTGGTCGGGCTGGGCCTGTTGGCCATCACCCTCTGGTTCCTTGGATTGGGGACGATCATGACAGACCTCGGGGCCAAGACCGGCATTCTCCTTTCCTTCGGCATGGGTGCCTCCCTGCAGGCCCTCTTCGCCCGCGTCGGTGGGGGCATCTACACCAAGGCGGCCGATGTCGGTGCCGACCTGGTGGGCAAGGTTGAGGCCGGAATGCCCGAGGACGACCCGCGCAACCCGGCCACCATTGCCGATAATGTGGGGGACTTCGTGGGCGACGTGGCCGGCATGGGCGCCGACCTTTTTGAATCCTATTGCGGTTCCATCATTGCCACCGCCGCCCTCGGTGTGGCCGCCTTTGCCGGAGCCGATCCCCAGATGCAGCTCAAGGCCGCCACGGCTCCGATTCTGGTCGCCGCCCTGGGGGCGCTGCTCTCGGTGGTGGGCGTCTTCCTGGTCCGGCTCAAGCCCGGCGAAACCCAGGCCGGCCTGCTCAAGGCCCTCGACCGGGGCATCAATTCCGCTTCCGTCCTGGTGGTCATCGCCGCATTGGGCGTCGTTTATTTCATGGGTTTTGAAAACTACCTCGGGCTCTGGGGCGCCATCGTCCTCGGCCTGATCACGGGTATCGTCATCGGCAAGTCGACCGAGTACTACACCTCCGCCGACCACAAACCGACCCAGCAGGTGGCCAAAAGCGCGGAGACCGGTCCGGCCACGGTCATCATCTCCGGCATCGGCCTGGGCAAGATTTCCGCCACCATTCCGGTCGTGGCGGTCATGGTCGGGATCCTGGGCGCCTTCGCCCTCTCAGCCGGCGGGCTCAGCCTCGACAAACTGCCGATGGGCCTCTACGGCATCGGCTTTGCCGCGGTCGGCATGCTCTCCACCCTCGGGGTAACCCTGGCCACCGACGCCTATGGCCCCATCGCGGACAACGCAGGTGGCAACGCCGAAATGAGCGGGCTGGGCAAGGAAGTGCGGCAGCGCACCGACGCTCTCGATTCCCTCGGCAACACCACCGCCGCCATCGGCAAGGGCTTTGCCATCGGGTCGGCCGCCCTGACCGCCCTGGCCCTGCTGGCCTCCTACGTCTCCAAACTGCAGGAGACCCTGGTCAGCAACGGGGCCTCGATCGAGCTCTCGGGTGGCATTACGATACCCGCCCAGGATGCAACGCTGCTTCAGCTGATCGACTCCTTCCAGCTCAACCTGGTCAACCCGCTGGTCCTGGTCGGGTTCTTTACCGGGTCCCTGATGGCTTTCCTCTTCTGTGGCCTGACCATGAATGCCGTTGGCCGGGCCGCCCAGGCCATGGTCAACGAAGTGCGCCGGCAGTTCAGCAACAATCCGGGGATCGTCGACGGGACGGATGATCCGGATTACGCCCTGTGCGTGGAAATTTCCACCCGCGGCGCGCAGAAGGAAATGCTGATTCCCTCCCTGATCGCGGTCCTGGTGCCGGTCCTGATCGGTATCCTCTTCGGCCCGGCCGGAGTCATCGGCCTGCTATCCGGAGCGCTTGGAACGGGCTTTGTCCTGGCCATCTACATGGCCAACGCGGGCGGGGCCTGGGACAATGCCAAGAAGTACATCGAGGAAGGCAACTTTGGCGGCAAGGGCTCCGACGCCCACAAGGCCGGGGTCATCGGCGACACCGTCGGCGATCCCTTCAAGGATACCTCCGGTCCCAGCCTGAACATCCTCATCAAGCTGATGACCATGGTCTCCATCGCGGTGGCCGGGGTCACCGTGGCCTTCGAGATTCTGTAAGCAGTCCGGCTGACCTCCTCATCGGCCGCTGCTCCATGGGGGATTGCATTTGTTTGGCGGACCTGCCAGTCTGGGCAGGTTCGCACAAACGTAGTTAATCCTCAATACCCATGGCAGAAATACCCCGCTTCCGTTTCGTCCCTGTAAACCTTCGCCTCCTGATGTTAGTTCCCGTCTCCCTGGCTGCCATTCCCGCCGGGGCCACGGTCCCGGTCGGAATGTTCGAGCAGAGCCAGGATATCGGCGGGCCCGCCATCGAGGGCAATGCCCATTACGACGAGGCGGAACAGGCCTACACCCTTTCCGGGGCCGGAAAGAACATGTGGTTTGGCCGGGACGAGTTTCACTTCGCATGGAAGCAGGTCGAGGGGGATTTCATCCTCCGGGCGACCATACGCTTTGTCGGTGAGGGCGTGGACCCGCACCGAAAGATCGGGGTCATGGTCCGGGAAAGCCTGGAAGCGGATTCAGCCTACGCGGATGCCTGTGTCCACGGGGACGGCCTGACTTCCCTCCAGTACCGGACCGAAACCGGCGCGGACACGGAGGAAGTGGGGATGGAGATTGGCGCCCTGCCAACGGAAATCCAAATGGAGCGCAGAGGGGACGTCTTTATCTTTTCGGCTGCCACTCCGGGCGCGGAATACAGGTCTGTCCGCAAGGAAATGGGGCTGCCTGCGGAGGTCTACACGGGCCTCTTCATCTGCTCGCACCGGGAGGATGTCATGGAGCAGGCGGTTTTCAGCAACGTGCGGCTGGTCAAGCCGGCCCCGGCGGACCTGGTTCCCTACCGGGACTATCTCGGCAGCAACCTGGAGGTCATGGAGGTGGTCACCGGAAAACGGAAAATCCTCCATTCGGAGAACCGCTCCCTGCAGGCCCCGAACTGGACCCCGGACAACAAGTTCCTGATCTACAATGCGGACGGACTGCTTTACCGCTACGCCTTGCAGGACGGGTCCATCACGGTCCTCAACACCGGCTTTGCCGACCACAACAACAACGACCATGTCCTCTCCTTCGACGGGGAGCAGCTCGGGATCAGCCATCATGTCGGGGACGAATTCACTTCTGTGATCTACACCCTTCCGGTCGCTGGTAGTGACAAGCCGCGACAAATCACCGACCCGGCCAAGGGCCATTCCTTCCTCCACGGATGGTCGCCGGATGCCGGGAAGTTGATCTTTACGGGACAGCGTGACGGCCAGTTCGACATCTGGTCGGTGGACCTCGAGAGCGGGAAGGAGACCCAGTTGACCGATCTCCCGACCCTGGACGACGGTTCGGAATACAGCCCGGACGGAAAGTGGATCTACTTTAATTCGGTTCGCACCGGGACCATGCAGCTCTGGCGCATGCGGCCGGACGGGAGCGAGCCCGAGCAGCTGACCTTCGATGACCGCAACAACTGGTTCCCCCACCTCTCGCCGGACGGGAAGTGGCTGGTCTACATTTCCTTTCCTGAGGACATCGACCCCTCCGACCATCCGTTCTACAAGCAGGTCTACCTCAAGCTGATGCCGGCGGAGGGCGGGGCCTCCCGGGTCATCGCCTATCTCTACGGGGGGCAGGGCACGATCAACGTCCCCAGCTGGTCGCCGGACGGCTCGAAGATCGCCTTCGTCAGCAACACCGGGATGTAGGGGTCTTTTAGCTACAGTCTGCGCAAGGCTTATTCCTCGCCCGCCGGCTCCCAGTTCCAGACCAGGGTGTGCAGGGCCCAGGCGGCCAGCTGGTAATCCAGCTCCGCCCGGAGGAGGTCGCGTTGCAGGCGGTAGCGGTCGTCGGCCAGCTCCAGCCGCTGGTCGGGGCGCGGCTGGCGGCCCGGTTCATCGAGGGATTGCCGGATCTGGTCCAGGACCGGGGAAAGGAGCTCCTCAAGGGCTTGCCGCTGGTTAAGCGAGGACGCGTAATCGCGGTAGATCCGCTCCGCCAGGCCGGCCACTTCCCTGCGGCGCAGCCCGGCATCGCTTTGCGCAATGAGCAACTCCGCCCGTTCCCGTGGATCGGTGCCGCGGATCCAGGTAAAGAGCGGGACGGAAATGCCGACCCGGAACTCCCATTCATCCTGGTCGCGGTTGTGGTCGCGGGTCCAGGTGCCCTGAGCGAAGGTGGGAAAGGGAATCCGCCTGGCCCGCTCCGTGGAGACCGCCGCGGTGGCGGCGCGGACAGCCGCCAGGCGGGCGGACAATTCAGGATCAGAGGCCTGGATCCGGCGGCTCATCCCGGCGACTGGGGGCGGATCTCCCTCAAAGTTGACGACTGCCGGGAGCAACTCCAGTTCCGTGTCCGGTGGCAGGTCGGGCAGGTACTCGCGCATCCGGCTCTCGGCGGCGCTGGCCGCGTCTTCCAGCTCGGCCAGTTCAACCACGGCATCGGCCAGGTCGATCTGCATCTCCAGCACATCCTGCCGGGTCATCCGCTGGCGCTTGAGCATTTCCCGGGCCCGGGCCAGTTCCGCCTCCATGGCCTCCTTGCGCTGGCGGGCATGACGCAGCAGCG
>CAJXMX010000220.1 GCA_913056355.1 uncultured Opitutales bacterium | reverse complement strand
GCGTTTGCTGTGGTCGCTGTGCGGCGAGGCGCATTGCCCGAAGGACGGGGGCCGGATCATCCGGCAGAGCCTGGATGACTGCCTGGAACGCTTGTTCCGGGAACCCGAAGGCAGCCGGATGATGATCCTGGCCCCCTACATGAAGGCCAAAACGGCGGTTTTGCGGAACGAGATTCCCCACCTCAAGCAGAAAGGGTATTTAAGGGTCCGTGTTGACGGGGAAATCCGGGAACTGGAGGACTTGGATCCGATCGGGAAGGGCAGCGGGGAACGCCAGCTGGACCTGGTCATCGACCGCATCGTCCTGCGTCCGGACCAGCGCAGCCGGCTGGCCGATTCGCTTGAGCTGGCCTTCCGGGAGGCGGAAAACCGGGCGGTGGTGATGGTCCAGGAGAACCGGGATGCGGAATGGCGGGCGGTGATTGTCAGTCAACACCTGTCCTGCGAGGTTTGCGGTACCGTATATCCGCCGGTTTCCCCGAAGCTCTTTTCGTGGGACCATCCGGACGGAGCCTGCCCGACCTGCGGCGGTCTGGGGGAAACCCTGCAGTTCAGCCCGGAGCTGATGGTACCGGATCCAGGGAAATCAGTCCGCAAGGGCGCCCTGAAGCCATGGCGGTTGGGTTCGCGCCGGATGATCATTGAGCGGAACGCCACTCTCAAGCAGCTGGCCGAACAGCTGCCCTTTGATCCGACCACGCCTTGGGAGGAGCTGCCGGAGGATACGCGAAAAGCCATCCTCTACGGGACCGGTGAGCGTGAGTTTCTTTTCAAGACCAAGCCCGGTAACCGGAAGCCCGAGCCGGCGACCTTTGCGGGTGTCATTGCCGACCTGGAGCGGACCCGGCGGGAAACCAGCAGCGACGGCCTCCGCAACCGCCTGCTGGCCTTCCAGACCCGCAGCCTCTGTCCCGACTGTGAGGGCGCCCGCCTGCGGGATACCGCGCGTGCCGTGCTCCTGCAGGGGATGCCCTATCATGAATTCCTGCAACGTTCCCTGAGGGGCGCGCGGGAGTTTGTCGAGAGCCTTGAACTGCCGGGCTTCGAGGATGCCGTGCAGGGACTGCGCAGCCGGCTCCGGTTTCTCGACGAGGTGGGCCTGCATTACCTTTCCCTGAGCCGTTCCTACGCCAGCCTGAGTGGAGGTGAGGCCCAGCGGGTTCGCCTGGCCACCCAGGTCGGCATGGGACTGGTCGGTGTGACCTATGTCCTCGACGAGCCGACGGTCGGCCTGCATCCCGCCAATACCCGGGATCTGCTGAAAACCCTGGCCGACCTGCGGGACCGGGGCAGCAGCGTGGTCGTGGTGGAGCATGATCCCGACGTCATCAAGGCGGCCGACCACATGATCGAGTTTGGGCCCGGGGCGGGTGAGCGGGGCGGCGAAGTCATTTTCCAGGGAGCCGTCAAGGATGCCATGGTCCACAAGCGCTCGCAGACGGGAGCCTTTCTTTCCGGCAGGGCCACCATCGAGCGGCCGGTTCCAGTCAGGGAGCCCGGGGAGGGATGGATCGAGGTCCGGGGCGCCCATGAGAACAACCTCAAGCACCTCGACGTGCGCTTCCCGGTCGGCCTGCTGACCGTGGTCACCGGGGTCAGCGGATCGGGCAAGAGCACGCTGGTCAACGACATCCTCGGCAAGGCCGCGGCCTTCAAGCTGAACCGCAGCAAGGACATCCCGGGACGACACACGGGATTGCGCGGCCTCGAGCATGTGGAGCATGTGGTCCGGGTCGACCAGGACCCGATCGGCCGCAGCCCGCGTTCCAATCCGGCCACCTTTACCAAGGTCTTCGACGACCTGCGCCGCCTGTTTTCCCAGACCCCGCTGGCCAAGGTCCGCGGCTACGGGCCCGGCCGATTCAGCTTCAACGTCCGCGGGGGCCGCTGCGAACGCTGCCAGGGTGACGGCCTGATCCGCATGGACATGCAGTTCCTCAGCGATGTTTACGCGGAGTGCCCCAGCTGTCACGGCCAGCGCTACAACCGGGAAACCCTCGAGGTCCGCTTCAAGGGCTACAATATTTCCGATGTCCTCAACCTGACTGTTGATGAGGCGGTGGAGCTGTTCGCGCACCAGCCCAAGCTGCGTTCCCGGTTGGAGACCCTGCAGGCGGTCGGGCTGGGCTATATCCGCCTGGGGCAGGGGGCGCCGACTCTCTCCGGCGGGGAGGCCCAGCGCCTCAAGCTGTCCCTCGAGCTGAGCAAGAGCCAGCGCAGCCGCAACCTCTACATCCTCGACGAGCCGACTACCGGCCTGCACTGGATCGACATCCAGCACCTGATGGACCTGCTCTTCAAGCTCCGGGAGCAGGGGCACACCTTGGTCATGATCGAGCATAACCTCGATGTCATCCGCCTGGCCGACTGGATCATCGACCTCGGGCCGGGCGGCGGGAGCGCCGGCGGGGAACTGGTTTATGAGGGACCGTTGTACGGCCTGAAGGAGGCCACTCGCAGCATCACCCGCGAGCACGCTTTTTAACGATCAGAACTCCGATGTCTAAACAGTCTGCACATCGATACCGATTTCGATTTTGATTACGACTGCTTTTGGTGTATCGGAATTATCACGACTGGCTTTCCAGCTCGGAATCGAGTCCCTCGTTGACCGGCTCCCAGAGCTCGATCTTGTTCCCCTCGGGATCCATGATGTGGGCGAATTTGCCGTAGGGGAACGACTGGATTTCCCCGACCACTTCTACGCCTTCCTTCTTTAGTTGCGGCAGCAGGGCCTCGAGGTCGGCCACCCGGTAGTTGATCATGAACTCCCTCTTGGCCGGCTCGAAGTAATCCGTGTCAGCCGGAAAAGGCGCCCACTGCAGGAGGGTCCGCTCCTCCGGATTGTCGGCATCGCGTCCTTCCCACAGGCAGCCGTACTCGTTGACCTTGAAGCCGAGGTGCTCCTTGTACCATGCATTGATGGCTTCCGGATCCCGGCATTTGAAAAAGATTCCTCCGATTCCGACTACGCGTTTCATATCAGTCTATAGTCGAAGGTCTAAGGGCGAAGGTCAAGATTCCGGGTAGAGGTGACATGTCGCCCCTTCAGGGCTCGAAATCTGTTGCTCGCGGTCTTCCCAGGGCCGCGGTCCCCGACAAGTCGGGGGACCTTGGCCCTTCGCTTCAACATGTGGCCCCTTTGGGGCCGGACCGGTTGACGTCGAACTCGAGGGGCTACCATGCGCTACCGGCCTCGTCGGCAAAACATGCGCTACCGGACTTCGGGGAGGCATCCGCTACCGGGCTCGTCGGCAAAACATCCGCTACCGGCCCTATCGGCAAAACATCCGCTACTGGGCTTCGGAGAGGCATCCGCTACCGGGCTTCGGGGAGGCATCCGCTACCGGCCTCGTCGGCAAAACATGCGCTACCGGGCTTCGGGGAGGCATCCGCTACCGGGCTTCGGGGAGGCATCCGCTACCGGCCTCGAGGAGGCCACATGCTAAAGCGAAGGGTTAAGGCCTGATCCCGCAAAGCGGGAGAGGGCCGCAACCCTGGTATTCTGGCATTGCCTGAAAATCATAGCCCCGAAGGGGCGACATCCCAAACGCGGAGATCTGCGTCCTGCCTGCAGAAAATCTCATTTTTGTAGAGGATCGGCAAACACGGTGAGGTAGGGCCCGAGAGGGCGCCAGTTGCGGATGCCCTGGTGGGAGTGGATACCCTTGGCCTTGGAGCCGATAAGCAGGTGGGTGGCGTCCCCGGAGTCGAGCATGCCTCCGTACTGGACACCGGCCTCAACCGCCCTGCTCAGCATGAAGTGCCCGGAGGCGTGCTCGAAGACCAGCAGGTAGAGAACCTTCCGGTCCGGGTCCACCCCGATGAAGGTGCGCGGCATGACGAGCTCCAGATGATCCAGTCCCTGGCCCCGGTCCTTCCCGTTCAGGATGGGAATTCCCTGCAGTCCGATCCCCAGGACAGCCGCTTCCAGGCTGGCCGCATCGGGGGGCTTCTGCTGCTGAAGATGAACCTCCATGTCCTTGTCCCAGTAGAGGAGGTAGCTGTGCTTGTGGACGCGGGAGGGCTGGCCGTCGACCACGACCGTTTCCATGGCCCGGACCGGCATTCCGGGCAGGGAGCGATAGGAGGTCTCCGGTTTGTAGCCCGCGGAATTGACCAGGACAGCGGCCCCTTCCCGCGACAAGGCCCAGTCAGCCGGGACCAGACGGTAGTGGGGCGTAATCGGGTTGGCCGGATCCACGGGGAAGCTGTATTCCCGCCCCGCCAGGCGGATTCCGGGCGTCTCCCAGTGAATCTCCGCGATCATGGCCCTGCCGCGACCATCGGGACCCTCCGGCACCTCCTCAACCGTCAGGAAAACGCCCCGGTAGATCTCGGTCCGCGGCATCAGGGGCGGCTTCAGGTACAGGAACAGCCCAAACGCGGCCACGGCCAGGATCACTCCGGCCAGAACCAGTCGTATCAGCCATTTCCGAAGGCAGCGCATGGGAGGCAAAGCCAATGCCAAAGGGCCCGTTTGGGCAAGGGGGTAATGCCTAGCGCTTGCTCAGGACCTCGGTCTCGTAGCGCTTGATTTCGCTCATCCACTGGGTCTCGGAGGGAACATCACAGCGGCTCAGGTACTCCTGCCAGACGCTGCCCCAAGGCAGGGCCTTGACCCCTTCGAGCAGGGCCAGGCGGGAAGTGTAGTCCCCCGATCCCTCCATATCCCGCAGCAGCTTGCGCGGTTCCAGGAGCGCCTTGAGCAGGGCCTTCTGGGAGGCCCGGGTGCCGATCGTCCAGGCGGCAATGCGGTTGATCGAGGCGTCAAAGAAATCCAGCCCGATGTGGGTCCGGTCAAGGGCGTCGCAGCGAACAATCTCCTCGAAAATGGCCTGGGTCGGATCGTCCAGGATGACCACGTGGTCGCTGTCCCAGCGGACCCCGCGGGAAACGTGGGTCAGGATTTCCGGAACAAACTGGAGGACGCTGGAGATCTTGTCGCCCACGGACTCGGTGGGATGGAAATGTCCGGCATCGAGGCAGAGGCAAAGCTGGTTCTTGACTGCGTAGGCGAGGTAGAACTCATGGGATCCGACGGTGTAGGATTCCACGCCGATCCCGAAGAGCTTGCTCTCGACGGCATCGATATTCCACTTGCCATCGACCTCGGCGGCCAGGACCCGGTCCAGGGATTCCTCAAGGCGCCTGCGCGGGGCGGCCCGGTCGGCGGGGAGGTCCTTGTACCCGTCCGGGACCCAGATGTTGGTCACGACCGGATTTTCCAGTTGCTTGCCCATCTCCTCGGCGATCCTGCGGCAGGCGATCCCGTGGTTGATCCAGAATTCACGGATCCCGGCGTCCGGGTGGGAAAGGGTGAATCCGTCGGCGGCTTTGGGGTGGGCAAAAAAGGTCCCGTTGAAATCCAGACCCCAGCCGTGTTCCCGGGCCCAGTCTATCCAACCCTGGAAATGCTTCGGCTCCAGCTGGTCGCGCTCCGGAAGGTTGTCCCCCTCCGCATAGATGGCATGCAGGTTGAGACGCAGCGGACCGGGAATGAGGTGGGCCGCCTGTTCGAGGTCCTGTCTCAGTTCGTCCGGGGTCCGGGCCCGTCCCGGATAGCTTCCGGTGGCCAGGATTCCGCCACCGCCGGTGGGCTCCTTGCTTTCAAACCCGACCACGTCGTCCCCCTGCCAGCAATGCAGGGAAATGGGCGTTTCGGAGAGGGCTTTCAGGGCTGCTTCAGTGTCTACGCCAAGGGCGGCGTAGGTTTCTTGAGCTTCGGAGTAGGACATGGTTTCAATGACGAATATTCTCGCTGGGCCGTCAAGGCGGGTTCCTGCTCAGACTGTCAGAAGGGGCCGGTTTATGACAACAGCAATATTCAGTCCCCGAAGGGTTCGACATGGGTCGTGACATGGCGGATCCGGGGGGAATCGAGGATCAGCAGGTGATCCTTGACGGCATGGGCGATGTCATGGCCCCGCTTCACGGTGATCAGGGGATCCACCTCGAGGTGCACGTCGACCAGGTAATCCCGGCCGCTCCGGCGGACGATCAGGGTTTCCACATCGATCACCCCCTCGATGGCCCGGATCTGTTTCATGATCCGGTCCGCGTTGCCATCCTCGATCCGGCGGTCCATCAGCTCGTCCAGGGCGGGCCGCATGATCTTGAAGGCGTTGTAGAAGATGAGCAGGGTGACGGCGCAGGCAGCCAGATCGTCGAAAAAGGCGTAGCGGGGACCCGCCAGGACGGCCACCAGGATACCCGCCAGGACGCCCAGGGAGGTCAGGGAATCGCTCCGGTGGTGCCAGGCTTCGGCCTGCAAAGCGCCGCTATCGTGGGTCCGGGCACCGCGGGAGGTGAAGCGGAAAAGCAGCTCCTTGGCGAGGATGATGGCGATCAGGGCCGGAACCGTGAAGAGGGCCGGTGTCTTGTGCGGTGTAAAGAGCTCCTGCACCGCGTTGACGGCAATGATAATGGCTGAGACGACCAGGCCGGCACCCGCCAGCAGGGCGGCCACGGCTTCCGCCTTTCCATGACCATAGGGATGCTCATGATCGGGATCGCGCCCGGCCACCCGCAGGCCGTTCCAGACAATCAGCGAAGAGGCGCAGTCGGCCAGGGATTCGATGCCGTCGGCAATCAGGGCGTAGGAGTTGCCGGCCAGACCCACGCAGATCTTTACGCCGGCCAGGGAGACATTGGAAATGAAGCTGAGGGCTCCGATGGATTCCGGAGATCGGTTCACGCCCGCACTATGCGGTTCTTGCGGGGACGGCGCAGCATTAAAATAAGCAGGGCCAGAATTCCGGCCGCCAGGGCGGTGGTTGCCGGCTCGGGGACGTTGCTGTAGGGTTCGCCGGTTACCGACACGGTGGGGGTGATGCCGTCCAGATCCGTCCAGGTAATGGTGGAGTTGACCTGGCCGTCGACCCCGTTGAGGTCGGAATTGAGGCTGTTGGCCTGGCTGGCCGTGGCGGCGATGTAGGCCAGCGGGGAGGTGTCGTCAAAAGTGGTGACGCCGGTCAGCGTCGTGACGGCGTCTACCAGCTCGCTGAAGGGAACAACGAAGGACAGGAAAAAGTCGGGTTCCGGTTTGGTGGCACCGTCGATGTCGAAGCTGGTGGCATTGCTGTCCAGTTCGGGTGACACCGCGGTCCAGAGGAAATTGACCTGGCTGACCGCCTGCGACCACACGGGAGCCGCCTCAATGGTGGTCGTGCTGGGAGAGTTGTTGGCTCCGGTTCCGGCGTCATGGATGCTCAGGAAATCCTTGTCCGCTCCGATAAACAGGTCGAGGGCCCCGTCCGCGTCGACATCCATGCCGATCCAGGCCTGGCCACCAAAGGTGGGCTGGCCCTGGTCGCCGGCCATACGCAGGCGGAAGCCGACTTCGCCGTCGGTGAGGACACTTGTGGTTCCCCCGTTGTCGAAGAGCGTGTAGAATCCCGGATGGGAGGCGTTTCCAACAATGTCCAGGTCGACCGAGTTGGCCTGGGTGTCCCCGGAGTAATCGGTCTCCACGTTGTTGGAATAGGAAACCGGCGTCCAGATTGCGGAATCGCTGCCAACGACAATGGCTGCCGAGTTGAGATTGCACAGGAGGAGAAGGGCTCCGAGCGCTGCTGTTGATCGGATCATGCCTTCGGGTATCCCCAAAGGCCCGCCTGAAGACAAGGCCCCGGACCGGATAATTGAAAATTTGACGTATTTTAAACGAAATCCCCCAGGTCCTCG
>CAJXMX010000219.1 GCA_913056355.1 uncultured Opitutales bacterium | reverse complement strand
GGAACTTCCGCCGGCTGGCCGTCGATGTAAATGGTGAGGGTTTCCTTTTTGTTTTCTTCGCTCATGGTCTGCGATGCGACATTTAACGCCTTATACCAGCCGCACAGTCCGTTTCTGGGCCCGCTCTGGATCCTCCTTGGCTTTTTCTACAAACTTGTCGCGGAATTTCGCGATAAAACTCTGGGTCGGCCAGGCGCAGGCCTCGCCGTGCGCACAAATGGTCCGGCCGGCGATCTGGTCGCCGATGGAGGCCAGCAGTTCGGCATCCTCGGGCCGGGCCCCGCCGTTGGCCATGCGGGTGGTGATCTTCTTCATCCAGAGGGAACCTTCCCGGCAGGGGGTGCACTGGCCGCAGCTCTCGTGGGCGTAGAAGGCGTTGATGTTGGCCAGCACCTCCACGATATCGACGCTGTCGTCGATGACCATCACGGCCCCCGAGCCGGACATGGAACCGGCGGCCATGGGCCCGTCGAAGTCCAGCGGAACGTCCTCGATGCCCCAGTTGAATTCCTCCCCGCTGCGCAGCTTCCCGGTGAAGCGTTCGCCGGCCCGCCAGACCTTGGCCGAGGAGCCGCCGGGGATCACCGCCTGCAGCGAACGTCCGTCCCGCAGCCCGCCGCCGATCTTGTAGATCAGGTCGCCGTAGGTGAACATGCCGTTCTCCAGTTCGTAGTATCCGGGGTTGCGGACCTGTCCGCTGAGGCACCAGATCCGGGTCCCGGTATTGCCGGGCTTGCCGATCTTGGCGTACTCCTTGCCGCCCATCTCCGCGATGTGCTTCACGTTGCACAGGGTCTCGACGTTGTTGACGATGGTCGGGCACATGTAGAGCCCGAGGGCGGCCGGAAAATACGGGGGCTTGATGCGGGGATAGGCCCGCTTTCCCTCAAGGGACTCGATGAGGCCTGTTTCCTCGCCGCAGATGTAGGCCGCGGCCCCACGGTGAACCACCAGTTCGCAGCTGTAACCGGAACCAAGAATGTTCTCCCCGACCAGGTTCCTGGCCCGGGCCTCCTCGATGGCCTCCTCCAGGATCTGCGCCCCGAGAGGCATTTCCTCCCGGATGTAGATGAAGGCCTGGGCGGCCTGGATGGCGTAGGCCGAGATCATCATCCCCTCGATCAGCTGATGCGGATCCTTGTGCATGATTTGGCGGTCCTTGAAGGTCCCCGGCTCGGATTCGTCGGCGTTGCAGATCAGGTAAATCGGTTTTCCGCTCTTGCGGTCGAGGAACTTCCACTTCATCCCGGCCGGGAATCCCGCCCCGCCGCGCCCGCGGACCTCGGAATCGAGCACTTCCTGGCACAGTTCCTCGGGCTTCCGCCCGTAGGCCTGTTTCATCACCTCGTAGCCCCCGTGACGAAGATAGCATTGGAGGGAAACATCGTATTCCGGATCATCCGCGTGCTTCAGGATAATGCGGCGTTCGCTGGGATGTATCTCGGTGCGCTTCTTAACGGAAATCATAAACCTCGGCTCCTTCTCTTCGCTTTCCTCAGGATTTGGATCCGGCCGTATCGGCGGCGGGGGTCTCCTTCTTGATCTGCTCACAGATGGCGGCCACCTGTTCCTCGTTCAGGTTCTCGTACAACTGGTCGTCGACCATGGCCACCGGGGCTGTCCCGCAGCTGGCCAGGCACTCGGCGAACTCGACCGTGACCCTCCCGTCGGGGGAGATCTCGTCCAGTTCTGTGTGGAACTCCTTCTTGAAGGCGTCGCAGACCTTGTAACCCCCGTTGAGGGCGCAGGACAGGGTCCGGCAGACCCGGATGTGCCGCTTGCCGATGGGCTTTTCCCGGTAGAACGGGTAGAAGGTGACCACCTCGCGGACCTGGATCGGGGCCAGGTCCAGCTTTTCCGCCACCCATTCCTGGGCCTCCAGGGAAAGGAGTCCCTTTTCCTTCTGGATGGCGTGCAGGATCATCATGATCGCGCTCCGCTTCTGCGGATAGCGCGGAATGGTTTTCTCGATATAGCTCAGGGTCTCGGCTGAAAGTTCGAATGCCATGGGTATCAGTTCACGGATCGGTTAGCGGTCACATTCCCCGAGCACGAAGTCGAGGCTGCCCAGCAGGACGGGTATGTCGGGCACGATGTGCCCCGGCACCATCTTGGGCAGGATGGACAGGTTGCAGAAGCTGGGGGAACGGATCTTGAGGCGGTAAGGCACCCCGCCGCCCTTGGAAACAACGTAAAAGCCGAGGATGCCCTTGGGATTCTCGGCCTCGAAATAAGCCTCGCCGGCGGGAATCTGCGGTCCCTCGGTGACCAGCATGAAATTCTGGATCAGTTCCTCCATGCTGGTCAGGACCTTGTCCTTCATGGGCTTGAAGATGCGCTTGGCATCCTCCGCGTACCAGGGGCCGTCCGGCATCTGGTCCACCGCCTGGCGGATAATCCGGATGCTCTGGCGCATTTCCTCGATCCGGACCAGCCAGCGGTCGTAGCAGTCGCCGGAGGTCCCGATGGGAACATCGAAGTCGTAATTCTCGTAACCGAGGTAGGGGACATCCTTGCGCAGGTCCACCGCCACTCCGGATCCGCGCAGGTTGGGACCGGTCAGGCCGTAGCTGATGGCCTCTTCCTTGGTCACGACCCCGACCCCGACCGTGCGGTCCCAGAAGATGCGGTTCCGGGTCAGCAGCTTGTCGGTCTCCTCGATGACCGGCTCCAGGTCGTTCATGACCTTGAGGACGTTCCCCAGCCAGCCTTCCGGGATGTCGCGGGCCAGGCCGCCGATCCGGGTGTAGCTGGTGGTGAAGCGGGCCCCGCAGAGTTCCTCGAAGAGATTGTAGAGCTTCTCGCGAATGGTAAAGGTGTACATGAACACAGTCAGCGCGCCGCAATCCATGCCGTAGACCCCGACCCCGACCAAGTGGCTCTGGAGCCGGGCCAGCTCGCAGCAGATGACCCGGATGGCCTGGCAGCGCGGGGGCACTTCCAGCCCGGCCACCTTCTCCACCGCAAGGGCGAAGGTCACGTTGTTGTGAATGGGGCCGATGTAGTCCAGCCGGTCCGTGTAGGGGATGAACTGGTTGTAGGTCATGTTCTCGGCGATCTTTTCATCGCCGCGATGCAGGTAACCGATGACCGGATCACACTTGGTGACGACTTCACCGTCCAACTCGACCTTCAAACGCAGAACCCCGTGGGTGGCCGGGTGCGACGGGCCGATGTTGATCATCATCTTGTCACCGTGGAACTCTTCATCGGCGGCCGCCGCCCGGGCCCCGATGTCTCCGAAATTCACTTCCTTGATGGCCATTGAAAAAGTCTCCTAGTGCTTGTCCCTCAGTTCGCGCGGAGGCAGGTTCTCCTCGTCCTGGATGTCCGCCCGGTCCCGGGCCTCGTTCCAGGATTCGTCGTCGGCCCGCGGCTCGCGCTTGGCCATGGATCCGGTCTGCGAGGCATGGAAGGGGCCGCCCATCATCGGGGCCGGCAGGACCGTTTTTCCGGTCGCCTCACGCAGGCCCTCGTCGGGAAACTCGACTTCCTTGCCGGCCAGGGGGAACTCCTTGCGGAGCGGATGGTAGGGATAGCCGTCCCACATCAGGATTCGCCGCAGGTCGGGATGCCCGCTGAACTCGATGCCGAACATATCGTAGGCCTCCCGCTCGTGCCAGTTGGCCGTCTTCCACAGCGGGACAACGCTCGGGCAGACCGGGTCGGGATCCCCTCCGCAGGGCGTGGCGATCCGCAGGTACTCGTGCCGTTCCGTACTGAAAAGCTGATACACAACCTCGAAACGGGGCTGCGCGTCAAAGTGGTCGATGGCGGTCAGGTCGGCCAGGAAATCAAAGCCGTGTTCCTCCTGAAGGGACTGGAGGCAATCCATCAAGCGGTCCTGGGGACAGTTGAAGGCGGGCCAGTCCGCGCTTTCACGTTCAATCAGGTAGGGGTGCGCCTCGAGGATGGTTTTCATCTGCGCTTTCATGCTTCCGGTTATTTCTTCTGGAAGGTCAGGTCCCTGACCGGGCGATTGCGCAGCAGGGTGCGGGTCGACGACTCCGTCTTGATTTTGTCCTGCAGCCGCATCATCCCGTCAAGGAGAGCTTCCGGCCGCGGGGGGCATCCTGAAATGTAGACATCGACCGGAACAATCCGGTCCACCCCCTGGAGGGTGGCGTAGGACCGGTACATCCCGCCGGTGGAAGCACAGGCTCCCATGGCGACAACCCACTTGGGCTCGGCCATCTGGTCATATATCCGGCGGACGACCTGGGCCATCTTGTAAGTCACGGTCCCGGCGACGATCATGCAGTCGCTTTGTCGGGGGGAAAAACGCATTACCTCCATGCCGAAGCGGGAGATGTCAAAACGGGATCCTCCAGCGGCCATCAACTCGATCGCGCAACAGGCCAGGCCCATCGGCATGGGCCAGACCGAGTGACGCCGGACCCAGTTGATGACAGCATCGGCCTTGGAGACGATAACTTCGCCCTCAACCTTGCTGTTATACCCGTATTCGGTAGTCGTGGTCATGTAAATTACCCTGAATTGAGTTCGATTTTCTGGAACGTGCAGATGCTTAACGTTAATGGCAAGCATCTAAGCGGTGAACGGTTGAGAATCCCCCCGGGTGGCTCCTGCGCGGCAGATCGCCAGGCCTTTCGCGGGCCGTTCACTGAGGGGGATCGGCCCCGGATTCAGCCGGGACCACCATGAATATAGCAGAGCCCCGACCGTCTTATCAAATATGAAAGCCCGATACCTGTCCCGGATCCTTCGCCTGGTGGCGGCCGGCATCCTTGCGCAGACCTTGTATTTCAAGTTCACCGGTCATCCTGATTCGGTCGCCCTTTTCACCCGATTGGGTTGTGAACCGGAGGGCCGGATCCTGGTCGGGATCGGTGAATCGGTTACCGTGCTCCTCCTTCTGGTTCCGCAGACAGTTCCCTTCGGAGCCCTCCTCGGAACCGGCCTCATGGCCGGTGCCCTCATGAGTCACCTGACCCGGCTGGGATTCCGGGACGACATGCTCAGCCTGGCCCTGATGGCCCTCGTCGTCCTCTTGTGCTGCCTCTGCCTCCTTTACCTCCATCGGGAACAGTACCGCTGGCTTCTCCCCCACGCCAGGCGCCAGTGAGGAGACGGATCCGTGATCGACGCCTTACTCGCGCTCAGAGGGTCTTGACCATCAGGAGGTGCGGGATGCCCACCTCGACAAAAGGGCCGCCTTCGATCCGGTATCCCAGGCTGGTGTAGAATCCCGCCGCCACCTCCCGGGCATTGAGGCGGATCCGGTCAATCCCGTCGGCCCGCAGGATTTCCTCCACGGCCCGCATCAACTGCCGGCCCAGGCCCCTCCCCTGCTGCTCCGGAAAGACCGCCATCTGCCGCAGCTGGACCGTCTTGCCGGGCAGCGGCACCACCATCAGGCAGGCTACCAGCCGGCCCCCGGACTCCAGGCCGAAATGACGGTACCCGGCCTCCGCCGAAAGGTCCGCCGCGTGCAGGTCCAGCCCCAGCGGCCGGCGCAGCACCTCCTGCCGCAGCTCCTGCATCTGCCGGTACCAGTCCGAGTCATGGCTGAACTCCAGAAAGCGCATCATAAAATCCAGGGTTGGCCCCCTTTAGATGCCATCGGCAGGGAAAATGCAACTCGACAAACCGCCTTTTTAATAATTATGAATCGGGGAATGTGTTACCGGAAAATTGAAAAACGTCCCCGGGGATTGCTGCTGCTGGCGGGTCTCCTGACGGGGACCCTGACCCTGCAGGGAGCGCCTGTGGTGGTGGGAAACGCGGGGGAGCTGGAAGCGGCCTTGAAGTCGGCGCAACCCGGCGCGACGATTCAACTCGCGGCGGGCGAATGGAAGGACCTTGAAATCTCGATAGAGGCGGACGGGGAAGCGGGGAAACCGATCATCATCGAGGCGGAGGAAGCCGGCCGGGTCCGGCTGACGGGGGCCGTGGAGATCCGCCTGGCGGGGCAACATCTGGTCCTGAGGGGATTGCACTTCGACAAGGCGGTCCTGCCGGAGGGAGGGGAGGCCCTGGTCTGCCTGCGCGGTGAATCCGGGGAGGAGGCGATGGATTGCCGGCTGACTGATTTGTACTTCGACCGCTGCAATCCAGAGGACCCGCTGGAGAACTACCCGTGGATCCGGATGTACGGACACCGCAACCGGGTCGACCACTGCCGATTCGAGGGGCAGGACCACAAGGGCCGGGCCATCCAGGTCCGGGTCTACGAGGCGGACGCTGCGCACCGCATCGACTATAACTATTTCCTGGATCGCCTGGCCGGCGCTGAAAGCAACGGCTACGAGGTGATCCAGGTGGGCCTCAGCGGCGACAGCATGAAGGCGGGGAATGTGGTCATCGAGAGGAACATCTTCGAGTCCTGCGACGGGGAGACAGAGATCATTTCCAGCAAGAGCTGGCACAACATCATCCGGGAGAACCTTTTTCTCAACAGCAGCGGCACGGTGACGCTGCGACACGGCCGCAATTGCGAGGTTACCGGCAATGTCTTCATTGGCGAAGGGAAAGAGGGCAGCGGCGGCGTCCGGGTTATTGATTCCGGACATGTCGTCAGGGGCAATTATTTCAGTGGACTGACCGGACGGACCGGTGCCGTCCTTGTCCTCTACTGCGGCATTCCGGACTCACCCCTGAGCGGGTATTTTCCCGCCAGCGACACGCTGGTGGAAGGAAATATGTTCACCGGCAACACCGGCAACTCGATTTACCTGACCGGCGGTTTCGGGGCCCGGAACCGGGTGCTCCTTCCGCAGAACGTGCGCCTTGAGGGAAACACCTTCGGGCGACCGTCGGCACATGGCGTGGTGGCCATCGCGGGCAGCCTGCCCGACCTGCAATTGAAGGCTAACCGGTATGAATCCGGCATGGAGACGGGCCTCTCCCCTTCCCGGGGACTAGCCAGTATGGAGGATGGCCAGTCCGTCCCGAAGCCACCGGAAGTCCCCGACCGGACGGAGGTCGGTCCCGGCTGGCTGGTGGACCTTCCACAGCTGATGCTGCTGGATCCTTCCCGCCTGCGGAACCTGTGCCATCCGGCCAACAAGGCCGAGCAGGCCATGCGCGAGGGTTTCCTGGCCGAGGCTGACCGAATCCTGGAAGCCAGCCAGCTGTATTCCGTAACCTTCAATGAACGGATCGCGCCCAGCGGGGATCCCCATGATTACTACAGCACGGGCCCCTACTGGTGGCCCAACCCGGACACCGCGGACGGCCTGCCCTACATCCGCATCGACGGAAAATTCAATCCGGAACGCGACCGGGTCTCGGACCGGGAGCCCTTTACCCGCAAGGTCCATGACACGCGCATCCTGTCCATCGCCCTGGTCCTGAGCGGCGAGGCAAGGTACGGGGAACAGGCCGCCCGCCTGCTCAGGACCTGGTTCCTCGACCCGGGAACGCGAATGAACCCGAACCTCAACCACGCCCAGGCGATTCCCGGGGTCACGGATGGCCGCGGCACCGGCATCATCGACACCCATCCGCTGGCCGAGCTGGTCGACGCCATCTCCCTGGTCGGGGACGGGAATTTCCTGAGCCGGGGGGAATCCGCCCGGCTCGATGAATGGCTGAAGCAGTTTGCGGACTGGATGCTGTACTCGGAAAACGGCATCGACGAGCGGCAAGCGACCAACAACCACGGGACCGCCTACGACCTGCAACTGTGCGCCCTGCTGTGGAAAACCGGCCAGAAGCAGCGGCTGCGC
>CAJXMX010000218.1 GCA_913056355.1 uncultured Opitutales bacterium | reverse complement strand
GGCCTCCGAAATCTGGTGGACGTAGCAGGCCACCCGGATCATGTCCAGGACACTGTCCTTGGCCGGGAGAATCTGGGCCTTCCAGTCGCTCTTGCCGCCGGCATCGGCCATGGCGCAGAGCTTCAGTCCGGTCTTCTCGAAAGTGTGGTCGCCAACGACCCGGCGCAAGTCCTCCTCCTCGCAATGGCGCCAGGGGCCGAACTTGTCGCGCGGGAAGACCTTGAGGGAATTCTTGTAGCCGATCTCCATGTAATCCACCCCGGCGGAAACACAGGCTTCATACACGGCCTTGACCTGGGCGTCGGTGAACTGGGAGCTGTTGATGAGGCCGCCGTCGCGAATGGTGCAATCCAGCACCTTCAGTTCCGGACGGTAGGTGATCCATGGGGCTTTTTCCGTCATTCCGGCCAACGGTTGAATTCGAAACCAAATCCGCAAGCCCAATTTCGGCGTTTCCTGTAAAAACCCGCAGCCGGCACTTGCCCGGAAAGCCGGCGAAGGCCACGATTGATAACATGGAAAACGCCATCTTCAGCTGGGAATCGGAGGTCCGCGACTACGAATGCGACCTGCAGGGGATCGTCAACAACGCCAATTACCAGCATTACCTGGAACATGCCCGGCACCTGTTCCTGAAATCGCGGGGAATCGACTTTGCGGAGGTCACGGCGCGCGGAATTTTCCTCATCGTGATCCGCATCGAGATCGACTACAAGTATCCCCTGCGGGCCGCCGACCGTTTCCGGGTGGACCTGAAACTGGAGCGGCTGACCCGGATCCGCTTTGTTTTCGAGCAGGAGATTTTCCGGGCCGGGGACGACAAGCTGGCCATCAAGGCCCGGGTCTTCACGGCGGCCATGAACAAGGAGGGCCGGCCCATCCTGCCGCGGGAACTGGAGGCCCTGCTTCCCGGGCTGGAGTCTCAATAATTGCACTGGAATCTGGCGTCGACATGGCGTAAATTCCCGCCATGCAACGAATTTCCCGTTTCTTCTGGCCCGGACTGCTGACCGCCGGCTTGGTCGTCTGTGGATTTTTCTGGCTCAAGGAGGAAGTCACCTCCCGTATCTACCGCAACAAGCTGGAAGTCCTGGCCGGGGAATACGCGGCCCTGGCCGACCAGTACAACCACGCTGTCCGGCAGTCCGCGATTACCGAGCTGGAGGTGACCGCTGACAGCGTGGCGGTCCTCATCCGGACCATCGACGGCGAGGTCCGGCGGGTTCCCACCCCCTTCAACCCGCGGAAGGAAATTTTCGTGGATTACCTGATTGGCAACGGCCGGATCTGGATCCGCCGCATCTTCGACCAGGCCACGCCCCCGGAACAGGCCCTGGTGGTCGATCCGCTCTGGGATTCGGTCGACTGGAAAAAGGCCGGTCTCAGTTACGGGAAGATCATCTACCGGTCCCTGGATCCGGGCCTGTGGTCCATCCAGGTCAGCGGCAACGGGGCCCTGACCCTGGAGCCGGTGGCCGCCTCCACGGTGACCCGCCTGGTGGCCTCCCCGGAAGTGCGCAGCTACGAGGAGATCCAGCTGGAGCTGGACCAGAGCGTGAAGGACATCCAGTTCAAGGACATGTGGGCCTTTTGCCTGAACGGCTTTGGACGCTAGGAGCTGACTTACCGGCGCCGGAAACCCACTTGGACCTGCAGTTCAGGGCCTTTGCGGACGCAGCCACCAGGATCCGGCGGGGATGACCTCCATGGCCTTGCGGGCCAGCAGGCCGTGGGCGGCCGTCGTGGGGTGGTAACCATCCCAGGACAGGAAGGCATCTGGATCAAAATTCCCGATATCAGCCGGAGGCCAGTTCCAGGCGAAACCCTTCTCATCGAGGAAAAAGGCCGGCTCCAGGACATTGCTGAAACCGTAGCGCGCCGGCAAAGCCACCATGCCGGTGTATTCGGTGGCCACATCCAGCCTCAGGATGGTCAACCCGGGATGAGCCGCTTCCAGGCGGTCCAGGGCCTCCTCGAGGGAATTGTTGAAGCGGCGGGTGACCAGGGCCAGCAGCCGACGGATTTCCGGGGGTTGGGAGGCACCGTACGGAGTGAGCTGGATGGGGGGCAAATTGGGCACCAGGAAGGTTCGCGCCTTCATTTCCTGTAAAAACAGTATTCCCTGGGTGATATTCCCTATAACCCTTTGTGTCAGCTCATCCACAAAAGTGTCCGTATCGACAGGATTCCGAAGCCCGGCCAGGGCGCTCTGGACATCATTCGCCCCGAACCAGACCACAAATAATTGCCGGGGGGCCGGCGGCGGTATCCGCCGCTGCCGAAGGGCCTGCCGGTACATGCGGATCTGGAGGTGGAAATTGGGCGTGAACTGGTCGCTCAAGCCGGCCCCGGACTCGGCTCCGGCGAAGGCAAAGTCAAGGCCCCCCTTCAAGGATGGAACCACTTCATAGCCAATTGTTTGCCCAATTTGTTCAATCCAGGTCGGACCGTTGCTGGCCCGGTGCCCGACATAGGGCCGGGGGAAGGTCGGGATGCGCTCCGGACGTTCCACCAGGACCGGATTGATCCAGCTCTCATACTGGTCGGCCCAAGCAGCGCAATTGCCGGCATCACAGAGGCTGTCGCCAAAGACAACCAGACTCCGGATTCCCGACTCCGCCGGCAGGGCCAAAGCTGGAAACAGGCACAGCAGCAAACATAGGGTACGTACAGGCATTAAACCTCCTAAATATAGGGGGTTTTACCTATAAATATATATTAGTCAATCCCCGGAATTGCGGAAACCGGGAAATTTAGCCTGAAACCCGCCTACTTGCTGAGATAGTCCATGGCCTTGTCCTGGAAGGTGCTCCAGGATTTGACGAGGGCGCCTTTGGCGGCATCCCAAGTCTCGGGATTCGATTTGCGGACCGAATCCAGGGCGGAGGCCACATCCTTGAGCGCTCCCTGCCATCCGGAATCACCCAGGCTGGAAAGACCGCCAATGCCCTTGTCCATGGCCACCTTGGACAACTTGTCCTTCCAGGTGTCCACCTGGGAGGTCGCCCAGGCCAGCAGCTGCGCCTTGTCCTCGTAAGGAATTTCGGAAACCTTGTCCCAGGAGACCTTGCTCCAGTCGATATCGGAGGCGGCCTTCATGGCGCTGTCCCTGGCCTGGTCAAAAAGGCTCTTGGTATCGGAGCCGGCAAAGCTGAGGGATGAAAAAACAATGAGAGAGACCCACAGAATGATATAACGCTTCATAATTAACTTAGGATGATTTGCTCGTTTAACTTGCCTGCAGTGTAGAAGGCTAATTCCGCTTGGCAAGCCGGCGCCCCGATTCACTGCACACCACCCCGGCGGGCCAGCCGGTCCCGCAGCAGCAACGGGTAGAGGCCCCCTTCGCCGAAATGTTGTTCCCAGGCCGCCTGCCGTTCCCCGAATGCATCCTCCACGGAAAACAGCTCCAGCTGCGGAAATCCGGAGATATCCACTCCGGGGTCCCTGGGCCGGAACCCGTGGCGGGCAGCGATGGCCTGCCCTTCAGGACTGAAGAGGAAATTGATGAAGGCCAGGGCCTCCTCGCGGGTATCCCGGGAGTCGACATGGCGGCCGACAACAGCGACCACGGGACGGGCCTGGATACTGCGGGAAGGAATGACCATTTCCAGGTCCTCATCAGCGGCCGCCTGCAATCGCAGACCCTCGCTCTCCCAGGTCAAAAAGACGTCGCCCCGGGTCCGCCGGCGGAACACCTCCAGCGCCTGGCGGGCGCCAAACTCGATGAAGTCCACCCGGCGGTACAGGGAGACCAGGTCCTCCCAGGCCGCACCGGGAACCTCGATGGCCGTCCCGGAGGGATGGCGGCGCCCGGCCATTGAGACAGCCGCCAGGTAGGCATAGCGTCCGGCGCCGCTGACGGCTGGATCCGGCGAAACAACCCGCACCTCCCGGTCGAACAAGTCGTCCCAGTCCCGGATTCCGCGGGGATTCCCCTTCCGGACCAGAAAGACAATGGTTGAGCTGTAGGGCGAGCTGCCATATGGAAAGCGTTCCCGCCAGTCCGGGTCCGTGCCAAAGCGATTGCCGGTGGCCAGTTCCAGGTCCGATGCCGAGGCCAGGCTGATGACATCGGCCTCCAGCCCGCGGGCCACATTGCTGGCCTGCCGGACAGACCCGGCATGCGAGAACAACACCAGGGTGGCGTCCTCCGGATCACGCTCCGCCTGGTAGGCTTCCCGGATGGAGCCAAAATACTCCCGGGTCACGTCATAGGAAACCACCAGCAGGGCGTCCTGCGGACGGAAGGGATGAAAGACAATCCAGGCCAGGATAATGAGAAGCGCCGCCAACAGGACCCAGGCCACGCTGCGCCGGCGCGCCACCTCCACGACATCCCGACCCTGCACACTGCTGTTCCCGTCCCGAGACATGAGCCTGCCTCTCCCAGTTGAAAGCCGTACCCGTCACTCAGGAGAAGACCACCAGAATACGGGCCTTGACCACGGTGGGAATTCCCCGGCTCAGAGGCGGATTGAAATCAAACTCCTCCACAGTGAGCCTGGCCGCCTGTTCCAGGGCAGGCTGCCCGGAATCCTCCGGCCGGACCATTCGGGGGTGTCCCTCCGGACCGATGTAGAACTCCACCCAGACCTGTCCCTTCAGGATCTCCCCGCTTTCAGACTTCACTGCCCTCGCCTGCCCCCTGTTGATCACTCTCAAGGGCTCGTCCAGATCGTCCTCTGAACTGATGATGAGGCGGTTCGGGCGAGCCCCCATGTAATCCATCCGGCCGCCGATAAAATCGGAAACCGTGACCGACTGGACCCCGATCCGGCCCCCCTGCCCGATGTTGATGACGCCGGTAATGTCGATACTGACCGGCTGGCCATCCACCATGGCGGGACTGAAACGGGCCGCCTTGAGGGCGACTTCAAGAGGTCCGGCGAGCCGGTAATGGGGCAATTCCAGCGGAACCCAGTCCACCACCCGCCCGGTCCGGTCCAGCCTCAGCTTGACGGTTGCCATGTCGCTTTCCCGGACCAGGTGCTCGATCGCCGGCGGTATGTTCACGGAGATCGGCGCCAGCAGCTCCGGGGCAACCAATTCCTCACTGCCCTGAACTGCCAGGGCCGATTGCCCGCCTGTTAAGCTCAAAAAAATCAATAAAAAAAAGACGACGCTATGCTTCATAACCCTGCACTATAAACGCCAATCCCTCTCCTTTCAACGGCATTCGGCAGCGGGGAAGGCTTCCTGGACGGTAAATTTTTGTCGACAGGGTACCTCTCCGATCTATAAATTACATTAATTATCCTTATCAGGATCGCTGTTTTAATGATGAACTTTTTCCGGCACTTCGGTTCCGGGAATGCCCATAAGATTAGAACAACGCGTTTGGTATACATAGCATAAGCCCCGGTGAAAGCCGGGGCTTTATTCATGCCATGGACCGGAAGGCCCGGTCGTAGCGGGGTGCCAGGCGGCTCCAGTCGTAGCGCAGCAAGGTATCGGATCCGGGCCGGGGCTGCTTCCAGGCGCCGGATGCGACCAGCCGGGCCAGGCCCTCCAGCGCTTCGGCCCCGGAATCGTAAAAGACCGGTGCCCCCGGGAAGTGCTCCGGATAGGCCAGGGCCCTCGGAAGCCAGGGATGACAGCCGCAGTAAACCGCCTCGATCACGCTTCCGCCGAAGAAATCCTGTCCGGAAGTGACCGGAAGGATGTCGGCCCGCCAGAGCCAGGAGGCATATTCCGCGGAATCCTCAACAGTCCCGTCGATGAGGACCGCCGGTCCCAGGGCCTTGCGCAGCTCGCCCAGCAGGGGCGGCTCGGAGCCGGACCGCTGGCCCAGGAGGGCGACCTCGAATTCAAGGCCGGCGGACTTCAGGTCCAGGATCAGCCGCATCCAGGCTTCCGGACGCTTGTCGTACTCCCAGCGATGGTTCCAGAGCAGAAGGGGTACTTCATTGGCTTCCCGGCGGCGGGGCCGCTGTGCTTCCAGGGCCCGCAGATCAAGGCCAAGAGGCAGCACTTCCGAACGCTCCCGGATCCGCTCCACCGTCTCCAGGTTGGGATGATCGGGAAACCGGGACAGGAACCGGGGCAGCTCCCCGAGAAAACTGTCCCGGTGCCAGGAAGAGTTGAAAAAGACGCGGTCCGCGGCCAGGGCGGAGGTGTAATTGATGAATCCGTAATGCAGGTCCCGTCCTTCCCGAAGGTCGGAATCGAGAGGGGATACGGGGTAACCGAGCTGGTTTTCATGGAAGTAGACAGCCACCGGACCATCCGCCGGGCTGCCCCGGAGAAGGCTCCGGAATACCGCGACGTCCATCATGTCGCTGGCCAGGATCAGGTCGTGGCGCCGGCCGGAATCCCGTATCAACCCGGCAAAGGTCACCGCGGCCCCGTGCAGGCGCCACTTCCAGTGCCGGTCCGGAAGGGATAGAATCTCGATCCGGTGCCGCGAATGTTGCTGCAATCCGTCCGCCCAGCGCCGGTGGGATCCGCCGTACCACGGCGCCAGCAGGCAGATGTCAAGCGGTTGTCCGCTGTCCGCGGGATCATTCATGAACCAATTCCGGCGGGGACTTCAGGGCCCAGAAGAGGAAGGCATACTCGTCAGCCTGTTCCTCCCAGATATCGGAGCGGGCCACCCCGCCATGTCCCGCCTCGTATTCCACGCGGAGAAGGAAGGGCCCGCCGCCGGGATCCAGCTGCTGCAGCCTGGCCGCCATCTTGCCCGGCATCCAGGGATCCACCCGGGCATCATTGTAGCCGGTGGTGAAGAGCATGGGCGGATAATCCACCCCGCTCCTGACGGCGAAATAACTGTCCATCGCCAGCACGTAGGGAAACTCTTCCGGATCGAGCGGATTGCCGTACTCCGGGTAGTTGGCCGGACCGTTGGCCCGCCGGTGGTTGCGCACCGGGTTGTGGTTGCCGACATTGGAAACAACGGCCCCGTAGAGCTCCGGCCGGCTGGTCACCGCCCGGCCCACCAGGACCCCGCCCATGCTGCCCCCCATGGCGGCCAGATGCGGGCTAGAGGTGTATCCGTTGCCGATCAGGTATTCGGCGCAGGCGTGGAAATCCAGCCAGCTGTTGCGCTTCCGCTCCAGGTGGCCGGCCTCATGCCAGGCGTCCCCGAATTCCCCGCCGCCGCGGACGTGGGCCACGGCGTAGATGCCACCCCGCTCCAGCCAGGGCAGGCGGAACGGGCTGTGGTAGGGGCGCCGGGAAATGCCGTAGGCTCCGTAGCCGTAGAGGATGGCCGGATTCGTTCCATCCAGTTGAATCGACTCCCCGTGGATGATCGTCAGGGGAATCAGGACCCCGTCATGGGAGGGCACCAGCTCCCGCTTGACAACAAGGCCCGGCGGCGAGTCAAAGGGCCCGAGGGGGCGGATCGGACTCAGGCTGACACTGCCTTCCGCCGGATCGAAACGATAGTAGGCGGGGGCCTGGGTCCAGGAGGTCAGGCTCAGGTAGACGTCCCGCATGCGGTAGTCGTTGGCCAGCAGGCTGACCCGGCCGATGAGGGGCAGCCCGAGATCCTTCAGAGACTTCACCTTGGCGCCGATCTGCTCCTGATACTGATTGAACAGGAATGCCGTCTGCGCTTCGAGCGGGGCCGCGCGACGATCGGCGGCTTCGCCGGTCAGCACCTGAAGCTCGAAGAATTTGCTCGCGGCCAGTTCCTTGAATGCCTTGGAATTGGCGGCGGCGACGAACGCTTCGGTAATCTGATTTTG
>CAJXMX010000217.1 GCA_913056355.1 uncultured Opitutales bacterium | reverse complement strand
CACAAAAACGAGAACCTGGTTCCAGTCCGGCTCGTCCAGGAGGCTCAGGAGCAACGGGGTCTTCTTGTCCGGCTTCACGGAGTAGATCCGCTCCGTGATGCCCACCGCCGTGCTTCCCTCCGGGGTGGCCTCCACCCATTCCGCATCCCGGGTCACCTGCAGTGCCAGGGCGTGGACGGCGGGGGGCATGGTCGAGGAGAAGAGCATGGTCTGCCGCTCCCGGGGCATACGCCGCAGGATCTCCTCGATCTGGGGACGGAACCCCATGTCCAGCATCCGGTCGACCTCGTCGAGGACGAGGAACTCCACCTCGCGGAGGTCAACGTGTCCCTGGCTCATCAGGTCCAGCAGGCGTCCCGGGGTGGCCACCAGGATATCGACGCCCTTGGCCAGGTTGCGGGTTTGCGGGACCTGGCTGACGCCCCCGTAGACCAGGGAGTGCCTCAGCTTGAGGTGCCGGCCGTAGGTGGTGAAGCTCTTGCCGACCTGGATGGCCAGCTCGCGGGTCGGGGTCAGGACCAGGACCCGGGGACGACCGCGCTTGGGCTTCTGCGGTCGGTTGGCCAGGTGGGTCAGGATCGGCAGGGCGAAGGCCGCCGTCTTGCCGGTTCCGGTCTGGGCGCAGCCGATGAGGTCGCGGCCTTCCAGTTGGGCGGGAATGGACCGGGCCTGAATCGGCGTCGGCACGGTGTAGTTTTCTTCGCGCAATGCGCGCAGGACGGGCTCTGCCAGGGGCAGATCCTCGAATCGGGAATCAGACATGTAGATTAATGTATATGGACCGGTTTTTATGCAGGCTACCGAAACATGGGCCATGACCGGTCTCCCAGCGGGACTCGCCCCGCGATGAAGGGCAGGACACTCGCGAATCGGGACCGCTTGGCAAGATAATTCTCACGGGCCCGGCGATGCGTCGCTTTTCCCTGTTCAAAACCGTGCGGGTTGTTTTGCTCACGGTCTGGAACCGGTCCCATCATGCCCGCCACTGAAATGACAGCCCGCTATCGCAAGTTGAAGGACTACTGGCGCGGTCGCTTCGGCGGCCGGGTCCAGAAGGTCAGCCTGCACGCCGGGATGACCTGTCCCAACCGGGATGGCAGCCTCGGCACAGGGGGCTGCGCCTATTGTTCCAACGAGGCCTTCACGCCCGCCTACTGCCACAGCGGGGACAGCCTGGAGGAGCAGATCGAACAGGGCCTGGCATTCCAGGCACGGCGCTACCCGAGGGCGGTCGGGTTTGTCGGTTATCTCCAGGCCTACACCAATACCTACGGTCCGCTGGAGAAACTGGTCGGGATTTACGAGACCATCCTCGGGCACCCCGGCCTCTCAGGACTGGTGGTCGGGACCCGTCCGGACTGCCTGCCGGACAGCCTGCTGGACTATCTGCAGGCGGCGGCCACCCGCAAGCCGGTCTATGTCGAGCTGGGCATCGAGTCGATGGAGGACGCGACCCTGGCCCGCATGAACCGCGGGCACAGCCACGCCCAGGCGGTGGAGGGGATTCAGCGGGTGGCGGCGCACGGCCTCCCGGTGGGCGCGCATTTCCTGGTCGGGTTTCCCGGCGAGGTATGGACCCGGTTCTTTGAGCGCGTCGATGAAATCAATGCCCTGCCGCTGCACAGCATCAAGGTCCACCAGCTCCACGTCTTCAAGGGAACCCCGCTGGCCCGCCAGTACCTGGACCATCCGGAGGCCTTTGATTTTCCCCGGGTGGAGGATTATTTTGAGCAGTTGGCCGGGTGGTTGGCACGCCTGCGGCCGGACCTCTACATCGACCGGCTCTTCGGGGATGCCCCCTTGAAGTATATCCTCAATCCCTCCTGGGGCATTCGTCTGGATGTCCTCGTGGCCCGCTTTGACGCCTGGCTGGAGCAGCGCGGAGTCAGCCAGGGCTGCCGCCACCGGAGGGCTTCCTGAAAATCTTCCGGAGCGGTCCCGGCAAAGGTGGATCTGCTTGCCATTCGCAAATGGAACGCCTATAAAAGAGTCGGGAGGTGTATATATGACTCGTGCTCAAAAGGTATTCGCCGTGCTGTGTGTGGTGGCCGGCTTGTTGGTGGTCTTTCTGTTGGGCTACAACCTGAATCCCAGGGACAACCAGGCCCGTGGATTCAGCCTTCCGCCGGGCGATCCGGTGGCGGGCCGGGCGGTCTTCCAGGAGCTGCAGTGTTCGCACTGTCACTCCGTCTATGGAGACGCGGATTTCACCCGCCCACCGGAGTATGACAAGTTGTTGATCCCGCTCGGCGGCCAGGTCCGGGTTGTCAAGACCTACGGGGAACTGGTGACCGCCATCATTCACCCGTCACAAAGTATTCGACCGGATGTCCACCAGCGGTATGTCGACACGGAGGGCAATTCCATCATGCCGGACTATACCAGCAAGATGACCACACGGCAGTTGATCGACCTGGTCAGCTACCTGCAGAACCATTACGAGGTTGTCATCCCGGACAAGCCGGTTAATTATTATCCTTACGGCGTGGAACTGTACCCGTAAGTGATGATCAAGACGACCAACCCAGCCACCGGCAAGGCCCTTCAGGAGTACCGGGTCCATGCGCCCGGGGAAGTTCAGGAACGGCTGGAGCGGGGAGACCGGGTCTTCACCGAATGGTCGGGCAGGTCCGTGGAGGAGCGGGCCCGGCTGGTCGGCCGGGCCGGGGAGATCCTGCGCCAGCGCCAGCACGACCTGGCGGTCCTGATCACCCGGGAAATGGGCAAGCCGATCAGCCAGTCCTCTTCCGAGATCGAGAAGTGCGCCTGGGTCTGTGATTATTATGCCGAGAACGGCCCGGGCTTCCTGGCCGATGAACAGGTATCCACGGAATACGACCGCAGCTATGTCCTTTTCCAGCCGCTGGGACTGATCCTGGCGGTGATGCCGTGGAACTTTCCCTTTTGGCAGGTCTTCCGCTTCGCCGCCCCGGCCCTGACCGCAGGCAACACGGCCGTTCTCAAGCACGCCTCCAATGTCATGGGCTGCGCCCTGGCCATCGAGGAGGTTTTCACTGCCGCGGGCCTCCCCGAGGGCGTCTTCCAAAGCCTGGTCCTTCCCTCGGACCGGATGGAGGCGGTCATTGAAAATCCCCTGGTCCGCGCCGTTACCCTGACCGGCAGCGAGCCGGCCGGGAAGGCCGTCGCCTCCTGCGCGGCCCGGCAGGTCAAGAAGTCCGTCCTGGAGCTGGGGGGGAGTGATCCCTACCTCGTCCTGGAGGACGCGGACCTGGAACTGGCCGCCGCCAAGTGTGTCGCCAGCCGGCTCAACAACGGGGGCCAGACCTGTATCGCGGCCAAGCGTTTCATCGTCCAGGAATCGGTCCGGGAGGAATTTGAATCCCGCCTGATCCACGAGATGTCCGCCTATCCCTACGGCGATCCCATGCGGGGGAATATCCAGCTGGGGCCCCTGGCCCGGGACGACCTGCGCCGGGACCTGCATCAACAGGTCACCACCAGCATCGGGCAAGGCGCCCGCTTGCTCCTCGGCGGCCGGATGCCGGAATCCAGCGAGCCGGGTTTTTATTATCCGGCCACGCTGCTGACCGCGGTCCGTCCGGGAATGCCGGCCTTTGATGAGGAAACCTTCGGTCCGGTGGGGGTCGTCGTTGCCGCCGCCGACGAGAAGGACGCGGTGGCCCTGGCCAACCAGTCCTCCTTCGGGCTTGGCGCCGCGGTCTTCAGTCGCGACCTGGCCCGGGCCGAGCGGATCGCCGGTCAACTGCAGGCCGGATGCGTCTTTATCAATGATTTCGTCAAGTCCGATCCCCGGATGCCCTTCGGAGGGGTCCGCAACAGCGGCTATGGCCGTGAGTTGTCCCGCTACGGGATCCTGGAATTCGTCAACATCAAGTCCGTCGTCGGGCAGGAATCCTGAACCATAAAATAGGGTATACCCATTAGGGGTTTTTCTATTCCGGATGGGTTTTCAATGGCCGGTCAGGGACCTGGGAAAGCGGCTTTCGAGATCCGTCGCCCGGGCTTCATTCCATGCTGTTCCCTGCCTGAAGCCCTTTCTTGTGGGGCTTATGGAGGGGCTTTGACGGTTATTCCGATAAGTGAAACTAATCTAATTCCAGCGAATGTTAATAGTTCGGAGATTTCATTCTTGATAGTGCGGAAGGGTTCAGCTAATAAGGTTGGTATGAGGTCTTTCCCTTTGCCTTGCCGGGGCGCCAGCGTGCCCGGGTTTCTCTCTGGTATTTCTCTCTCTCTCATCCTCACAGCCGGATTGCTGCAGGCACAGCCTGGACCATCCGACTCTTATCCCTACACCGATGAGCTCAGCCTGCAGGAGTACATGCAGCGGGTGGTCGATTTCAATGAAACGGTCCAGGCCAAGCTCCTGGGCTTCCACGCGGCCCGGCGGCAGCGGGACGCCGAGATGGGCGAATTCGAGCCGGCCCTGGTGGCCAGCGCGGAATTTGTCGACCGGCGGATTCCCAACAAGAATAAAGCCGGACGGGATCAGGATTTTGCCCAAAGCGTGATTGATGGCACCAACCCGGACGGCTATCTGGATGTCTATCCCGGCATCTACGATGAAAACTCATGGCGGCTGAGCTCGGCGGTGGAAGTCCGGTCGCCTCTCGGGACCCTGGCCCGGCTGGGGGTCACCTCGGACGACTTTTACCGCAATTCCTCCGCCATCAGCGACACCCCGGGCGGGACCGGAATCCAGGGAAACTTCATGTTCACCCTGGAGCAGCCCCTGCTGAAGGGTTTCGGCTTTGCGGCCAACCTGGCCTCGCTGCGGATGGCCGCCCGCCAGTCGGAGATCGCCTTCCAGGACTACCGGCGGGAATTGATGACGGTGGTGGCCGAGGCGGAGCTGGCCTACTGGGATTTGTATTATGCCCAGGAGGAGCTGCAGCTGAGCCGGGAATCGGTGCAGATGCTGGAGACCTTCCTGGAGGACAGCCAAGCCAGCTTCGAGGCCGGACGGGGATCGAGACTGGATGTCCTTGAAATGGAAGCCAAGCTGGCCATCCGCCAGTCCGCGGAACGCGAGGCCTACCAGAAGCGGATTGAAGCATTGAACAACCTGGCCTCCTATTTCGGCGGGGTACCCCGCGCGAACAAAGTCGATTACCGGGTCATCGACGCCCCGGCCTCGAAGCCGGTGGAGACCCTTTATGAGGAGGGAAAGAAGGCGGCCATGTCCATGAACCCGGACTTCCTGAAAGCCAGGATCCAGACCGAACAGGAAAGGATCCGGCTCGGCTATTCCAAGAACCAGCGTCTGCCCGAGGTCAGCCTGAAGGCCGATGTCGGAGCCTACGGATTTGCAGACCGGTGGAACGAAACCTGGGACGAGGTTGTGAACTACGGCTTTCCCTCCTGGTCGGTCGGCCTGGTGGTGCGGATTCCCCTCTGGGGGGATGTCCGCGGGCGCAACGAGCACCGGGCGGCCCTGCTCCGACTGCAGCAGGCGGAGCGCACCGAGGCCAACCTCCTGACCCAGATCCAGATCGGCTGTGATACCGCCGAGCAGCGGATCTCCTCCAATTTCACGTCTGCCCGGAGCCTGGAATCCGTGGTGGACTTCCGCGACAACCTCCTGGAAACCCGGATGCAGGAACGCGATATCGGCCGGATGGATGCCCGCAGCGTCCTGGAGGCGGAGCAGGAACTTTTTGACGCCCGCCTGGAGCAGCTCCAGAGCGAGATCGACTACCAGCGCTCGCTCCTTGAGCTGCAGCTGATTTCGGGCTGCCTCCTGCAGGTCCGCAACCTCGAGGTTGAATTCGAGGAGCTGGAGGAACGCACCACCTACTGGTCGCGCAACGACGAGCGCCAGACCCCGGCCATGCGGTACTATCTGGCCGATTTCAACCGCCTTCCGGTCGATGAACCGGTGGCCTTTGCCAGCGAGGAATTTGTCACCCCATGGCTGGGTATCGATTGGAGTACCCTGCCTTACCGTTCTTACGACAAGCCCTACAAGGAAGAAAAACATGATCTCTCTCCGGAACCTCAGGAACAGCCTGTGCCTCGCCGCTTTGACGGCAGCCATATCCGTTAATCTCAACGCGGCGGATCTTGTCCGTTGCCTGACCGAGGCCATGGCTGATGTCGAGACGGCATCGACCGTTCCCGGGACCGTCAGTGTTATCCGCCATGGCGAAGGGAGCTTCGTGGAGAAAGGCACGGTCATCCTGGAGCTGGATGCCAGGACCGAGCAATTGAACATCGAGCGCCTGGAAGTCCAGGTCGAGAACCTGAAAGCCACCCTGGAGCGATCGGAAACCCTGCTGGAGAAGGGCAGTTCCATTTCCATCGAGGAAGTCGACAAGGCCCGCAGCGAATACCAGATCGCGGCCATTGAACTGGAGCTGGCCAAGGAAGCGATGGCCAAGAAGCGGCTCAAGGCGCCCTTCACGGGGACCATCACGGATATGCCGATTGAAGTGGGAGAATACTGTGAGCCGCCGCAGATCCTTTTCCGGATCGTCGACACCCGGCAGTTTTACTGTGTGGCCAACATCGACCCCGCCCTGGCCGGCACCCTGGCCGTGGGGGATAAGGTGGGGTTCGTCTCCGAGGCCAAGGCGGGATCCGAGCACTTGGTCCTTTCCGGGGAAATTGTCTTTATCTCCCCGGTTGTCGACTCGGCCAGCGGCCTGCTCCGGATTAAGGCCGTTTTCGACAATCCGGACACCGTCGTCCGTCCCGGCGAGGGCGGTTTTCTCAAGCTCAGCGAGGAGGATTAATCAATGTCGGGAGAACACGAACAATCCGGCACCTTCAAGGATGCCCTGGAGCAACTGGCTTCCCTGCGGCGGTATTCCGGTCCTCCGGCCGCCTTCTGGCAGACCTACATCGACGCCCTGGTGACCATCGGCACGGCCCGTTTCGGGCTGGTGGTGCGCAAGCGCAAGAACGAGGATACCGGCTGGCGCAAGGTGGTGGCCTCCCCGGCCAACCTCAGCGCGGAGGGGCTGACCCATTTCTTTGACCGCCTGGAAACCCTTTGCGATACCGCGGCCGAGAACGGCCAGGCCCTGCGTGAGATCGCCTCCTCGGCGGCCGGCGACAAGAAGGAGGCGGGGGTTGCCATCCGCCTCGAGACCGGTCGCCCGAGCGAGGAGTGGGCGGCGGTGTTCCTTCTCTCGGGGGTTTCCCCGGAGGCCGTGGACGAGGCCTTGAAGCGCCTTCTCCTGGCCAACTGCCTCCCCGCCGATGTGCAGCATTACCAGTCCGCCAACCGGGCCCCCGGGGCGGCATCCCAGGCCGCCTCGGTGATCGACCTGGTGACCATGATGGACGGCCGCAAGAAGTTCGTTGAGATGGCCATGGTCTTCGTCAACGAGATGGCCGGCCAGCACAGCTGCGACCGGGTCAGCCTGGGCTGGGAGGAGCGGGGCTATATCCGGACCAAGGCCATCAGCCATTCCGACAAGTTCGAGAAGAAGATGCAGGTCGTCAGCGAACTGGAATCGGCCATGGAGGAAGCCTACGACCAGGACGAGGAAATTTACTATCCGCCCCTTGAAGGGGAGACCCTGATCACCGAAATGGTGAAAGAGATGTACAAGGATGTCGACAAGCGCCTTCATCCGGCAGCGGCAATGTCCGTGCTGGGGCATATGATCGAGCTGGTCAAAACCGGACGTGTGACCACTCCGGATGAGAAGCCGACCGTGCGGTCTCACTTCGAACTGGTGCGTTCGGCCGCCTGATCCTGTTTAGCGCACGCTGAGCCCGATCCGCCGTCCTGCCGAGAGGTAATTCGCGGCGGCGACGATGGAATCTGCATC
>CAJXMX010000216.1 GCA_913056355.1 uncultured Opitutales bacterium | reverse complement strand
AGACCGAGGATGACATTGAGGCCGCGTGGGAATATGCGCAGTCTGGCGGGCGCGCTGGCAAGGGAAGGGTGATCGTCGAGGGTTTCGTGGACTTCGATTACGAGATAACGCTGCTGACCGTAAAGCACCGGGATGGAGTTTCGTTTTGTGAGCCCATAGGACATCGGCAGGAAGATGGAGACTACCGTGAGTCCTGGCAGCCCCAGCCGATGGCGCCGCTGGCCTATGAGCGTTCGGCCGAGGTTGCCCGTGCTGTGGTGGAAAATCTTGGTGGGTATGGCATTTATGGTGTCGAGCTCTTCGTCAAAGAAGACAACGTTTGGTTCTCTGAGGTATCGCCACGCCCTCATGATACCGGGCTGGTAACTCTCGTTTCTCAGGACCTCTCCGAGTTTGCGCTCCATGCGCGGGCGATTCTGGGTCTGCCTATTCCCTCGATACGTCAGACCGGCCCGTCAGCTTCGGCGGTGATTCTTCCTGAAGGAGATTCAGCAGAGGTTTCTTATGCTGGGCTTGAAGCGGCGCTTTCGGAGTCGGACACCCAGTTACGTCTTTTCGGAAAGCCAGAATTAAAGGGGCGACGTCGAATGGGTGTGGCACTGGCAAAAGGTGCTTCCCTGGAGGACGCGCGAAAGAAGGCGCGCAGCGCTGCACAATCGGTCATCGTCGAAACGTGAATTATTTTCCGATTCCGGTGTCACAAAGAGAAGTTTTGAGCTTTCTTGAAAAAATTCAAAACCAACCGTTGACACCTTCTGAGAGGTCTGTAGAATGCGCATCTCTTTCGAGGGACAAGCCACTTACGGCGGTCTCCCGAAGCGATGCAACTGTTTGAAAGTACTGAAGAAAACGAGTTTCAAGATTCTTCAAATAAACGGTTGACAAGGCAGCGGAACGATGTAGAATACGCGGCCTTGATTGAGCAACAGCTCAAACGCTCTTTAAAAAGTTAACCAAGTAATTCGTGTGGGCGCTGGCCGAGGTATTTCGGATATGAAATATCAGGACAGTGACTCGTCGAAATTGAGTTTTGTCTTGAGCAAGAATTAAGAACTTTCGGGTTCTTGTATGATTTAAACTGAAGAGTTTGATCATGGCTCAGATTGAACGCTGGCGGCAGGCTTAACACATGCAAGTCGAGCGGTAACAGGGGGTGCTTGCACCCCGCTGACGAGCGGCGGACGGGTGAGTAATGCATAGGAAACTGCCCAGTAGTGGGGGATAGCCCGGGGAAACCCGGATTAATACCGCGTACGCCCTTCGGGGGAAAGCAGGGGATCTTCGGACCTTGCGCTATTGGATGTGCCTATGTCGGATTAGCTAGTTGGTGGGGTAAAGGCCTACCAAGGCGACGATCCGTAGCTGGTCTGAGAGGATGATCAGCCACATCGGGACTGAGACACGGCCCGAACTCCTACGGGAGGCAGCAGTGGGGAATATTGGACAATGGGGGCAACCCTGATCCAGCCATGCCGCGTGTGTGAAGAAGGCTTTCGGGTTGTAAAGCACTTTCAGTGAGGAGGAAAAGTTGGTCGTTAATACCGGCCAGCCTTGACGTTACTCACAGAAGAAGCACCGGCTAACTCCGTGCCAGCAGCCGCGGTAATACGGAGGGTGCAAGCGTTAATCGGAATTACTGGGCGTAAAGCGCGCGTAGGCGGCTTTGTAAGTCGGATGTGAAAGCCCCGGGCTTAACCTGGGAATTGCATTCGATACTGCATTGCTAGAGTACGGTAGAGGGAAGTGGAATTTCCGGTGTAGCGGTACACAAGGACTGGATAGGTTCCGTCAATCAACTCCCATTCGATGTCCAGCTGGAGCAGGTCGATGGAGATGGAATCCACCAGTTGCTTGATTTCGACTTCCTGCAGGGCCCGGTAATTGAAGGGCGTCAGCGGAGCCAGCCCGGTTTCCATCATGTAATTGTAGGGGCTGACGGCGATAGCGTCCACATCCGACCAGGAACCATCGGGTTCCTCCTTCTGGAACGTCATGGCATCGAGAATGTTGTAAAAGAAGACCTCCGAGTGAAGGAAGCCGCTGTTTTCGGGATTCACACCGCCGCTGATGGGTTGCACCTCCGTGGAGGTCTCGAGGACGACGCGATACATGTGGTCGCTCCCGGGTTCAAGGCCGTCGAGCTGATAAGTTCCGTCTGAAGCGTCGACGGTTATGATCTTTTCCCACTCACCGGTGTCAAATTGGAAGCGCTCGATGGCGGCTTTCCGGTCCTCCAGCGAACTGCCGTCCCAGTTCAGCCGGGCGCTTCCGGGTTGGATATCCGTGACCCCGACTCCGGAATCCGTGCCGATTGAACTCCATTCCATGCGGAGGCCTGCATCAAACAGGGAAAACCGGGGAATTCCCTCTTCCATGCTGATGAGCAGCAGGCGCCCTTCCGTATCGAGGAGCCGGAGTGGAGAGCCGGGCACCGAGGTGTTTCCATCCGGTTCAAAATCGGCCGTCCATCTCTGCAGGAGCGAGTGGTTCAGCTCGACCGTCTCCCAGGAGGAGGGGCTGGTTCCCTTCACAACCGTGAACAGCGACCGGGGCAGCCACGCGGCGGAGACAACCGGTTCGGGAAGGCTGCCGATCTCGGTCAGGCCGTCGCTGGCAAAGACCTGTCCGGACCCGAGCAGGATGTTGGATCCTTTGTCGAAGGCGAAGATCGGAGGCTCGCAGATCACTTCGCCATTGTAGGGAGACTCGCCTTCGGCGACAATCCGTCCCCCAACGGAGATTTCTTCCCATTCCAGGTCCCGGGGGACGGAAGTGTCCCGGAAGAAATAGAGCCGCCTGTGTACCGGATCCCATTCGTAGACGCGCGAATAGCGTTTCCATTCCGCGGCGTCGGTCTCGATGCCCTCTGAATTGTAGATCCGGTGGCGTTCCGGGATTCCTGAATCCTGGATCACCAGCAGCGTTCCGGCGGCGGCCATGCCCTGAATAGTGTTCGGCGGCTCGGCGAAGATTTCCTCGACCGGCTCTCCGGCATCCATGTCGACCTTGGTCAGGAGGTTGTCCCGGTAAGTCAGGTACAAGCGGTTCAATTCGCGGCTGTAGGCCGCCAGGATGGGATTGCCCTGAAGAATGAAGCTGCCGGAATAGGAACGCGTCCCGACCGACCAGGTGAAAACCATGGCCGATTCAAAGTCGACCATGATCACCGTGCCATTGTCCTCAAAGACGGCATCCGGCTGGTAGGGCAGGCCTTCCGGTGAGAGGGGTTCGTTCGGATCCGGCGCGTTGAGCTCGGAGAGGGGAATCACCTGGGCGGTGACATCCTCCGCCTCGAATTCCGGATGGGTGAAGACAATCACGTCCTCGCCCTCGACGAGGATTTCATCCGCCGGAGCTGGAAGTTGGTAAGCACCGGCAGGCAGGTAAGCCTTGTTGTACGACTGGAGCCGGGACCCGCGCAGGATGATGGGCAGGTCCTCATTGAAGGAAACGGAAGTAATGTCGCCGTCCACGGCAACGGCGTAGCTCAGGTCCAGGGTGTTGTACATGATTCCGGTGCTGTCCACGATGCGGGTTTCCCGGGGAGAAATCCAAAGACGGCTTCCGACGGGGTAATCGCCATGATAGGGGCTGTCGATAATGGTGGTGATGTATCCGTCCTCGTCGTAAGTGACCATCGTCAGGTCCGCCGGAAGGATCCCCTGGCAAACGCCGATCATCCGGTTAAGGCTTCGCGAAAGGACCGTTCCGTGGGTGTTGTCAATGTACTCCGACTTGCTTTGGACCAGCGCTCCCGAGAACTTGTCCATGGTCGTGTAGTGGCCATATGTACTCGTGGAGGAATCGACCAGGAGCAGGTCGCCATCGGTGAAGAGCTCGTGTGCCGCCTGGTCAATGCTGCGGAGGAATATTTCCCCGTCAAAGGACGGGTTGTAGCGATAGATCTCCTCACCATAGGCCACATAAAAGCCGTCCCCGTCGGCGGCCAGGGCGGTCGGGTTGTCTGGCAGGCTGATACTGCTGAGCCAGCTCCGGTTCCGGATGTCGTAGCGCTGGAGGCGGCCGGGGGTCTGGCGCATGAAGTAGGCAATCCCGTCATGCTCGACCAGCACGCGCGCGGCCGGTTCGGCGAATGTGCTTCCCGGGATCCAAAGCCCGAGGAGGAATATCAGGTTAAGGAATGTGGGGAAACGGGAATTCCAGGACCAGACAGGTGCAGCAGGGGAGGTCTTCATGGGTGAGCTGTGATTGGAGTTCCACTCGTTAAGGGCGGGTACCAAAGCCTCAAGCAAAAACGGGTTCGGCATATTGTCAGCGCGTGGGCAGGAATCTGCCTGTTTGCATGCATTCAATCCCGATATGGTGTAGGTTGGGGGAAATGACAGCGGACCGGTTGCGTGTTGCGACCGGCCCGGCAACCGCCAAGTGGGAGAACGGGCATGAAAAGATTGGAAGAACAATACCAGAGAATGCATGAAGGCCGGGGATTTATCGCGGCCCTTGACCAGAGCGGAGGATCCACTCCGAAGGCCCTGCAGGGCTACGGCATCGCCAGGGACGCATACGACAGCGAGGAGGAAATGTTTGACCTTGTCCACGCCATGCGGACCCGGATCATCGCCAACCCGGTCTTCAACGAGGACCACATCCTGGGGGCCATTCTCTTCATCGAGACCCTCAGGCGCAAGGTGGAGGATGTGCCAACCGCGACCTACCTGTGGGAACGGAAGGGAATCGTCCCGTTCCTCAAGATCGACCAAGGCATGCGGGAAGAGGATTCCGGCGTGCAGCTGATGAAGGAAATCGAGGGACTGGATGACATCCTGGCCGAGGCGCGGGAAGCCGGCGTCTTCGGGACCAAGATGCGATCCGTCATCCGCGAGCCGGACGTGGTCGGAATCGGATCCATTGCCGGGCAGCAGTTCCGTCTGGCCAGGCAGATCTGCGAGGCCGGGCTGGTCCCGATCATCGAGCCAGAGGTGGACATCCATTCCCGGCAGAAGGTGGAATGCGAGGTGCTGCTGCGCGAAAACCTCCTCAGGCAGCTGGACCAGCTGCCCCGGGACCACCGGGTGATGCTGAAATTGACGCTTCCGGAGAAGCCGGATTTCCATCGGCCCTGCATCGAGCATCCGCGGGTCGTGCGCGTGGTGGCCTTGTCCGGGGGCTACGACCGGGAGGAGGCCAACGAACGCCTGGCCCATAATCGCGGCCTGGTAGCCAGTTTTTTACGGGCGCTGCTGGAGGGACTGACGGCGCAGCAATCGGATGAAGACTTCACCAGCACCCTCCAGCATTCGATCCAGAGCATTTATGAGGCATCCCTGGCGCCGGTTGACTAATGGCCGGGCCGGTCAGTCCTCCTCTTCCAGGATTTGCCGTGTCCTGCGGGTGACCAGGGTCGAGACCGCGGCAAATACCGCCACTCCGAGAATGAACAGGGCGGCATGCCATCCACTCAGGTCCACATCCTTGCTGAGGGATTTCTGCGCGAGGTACCCGGCATAGACCAGGACGGTTGCCCCGGGAATCATGCCCAGCATGCTGGCGGCGAGGTACTTCCAGAAGTTCAGGGACAGGCTGCCATAGAAGAGGTTTCCGAGCGTGAAATGAATGAAGGGGGTCATGCGCAGGAGGGCGACCAGGTAGACCCCCTCCTTTTCCAGGGCTTTGCGCACCGCCTTGAACCAGCGGTTCTGGAAGGATCGGTGACCCTTGATCCTTTTCCAGAAGGCCTTGCCCGCAATGAAGCCGCCGGCGGTGGAAAGGGCGAGCACGGCCCCGGCCATGAGCAGCCCCTGCCAGAATCCGAACAACATGCCCCCGGCAATGATGATGGGGGAAATCGGCAGCATCAGCAGGCTCAGGACGACCCCGGCGGCAATGAAGATCGCATACCCCCACGGCCCGGAGCTTTGCACCAGATCCCAGAACGGCTCCAGCCATTCCTTTATCGGCAGGAAATTCAGGACCAGGAGAAAAGCCGCCAGGGCGATGACGGCGGCCAGGGTCTTGTAGGTTGTCTTGCGCACAGGCTTGGCGGTGTCCGGGTCAGGCGAATTCGGCCCGGACGATGCGGTGGTCGGAGAGCCGGCGACCCTCCCAGTCGGGGTCGGTGACGCCGTATTCCAGGCATTTCAGGTTGTCGGAATGAAGGCAGTAGTCGATGCGGGCCCTGAACAGGCCGAAACGTCCGGCCCCGAGGAAGGTCGGGCCGTCCTGCACGGGATCCATCCGGATTGCCGGGTCCAGCATGACCATTGAGTTGTTGGTTTCGTTGATGATCGGTTCTCCAATAAAGCCGGTGCCCTGCAGGCGTCTCGGCCGAATGTTGAAATCACCACAGACTATAAACGCGTTGTCCGGCGATTCAAACCAGCGCTGCAGTTCGCGGCGGATCAGGACCAGGCTTTTGCGACGGGCAAGGGCGCTTCGATGGTCCAGGTGGACGTTGAGCACGTGGATTTGGCGCCTGTCCTCCCCGGCGTAGCGAATCTTCATGACAGAGGCGATCCGGTGATGGGCGGAGCGCCATGAGCGGGAGGGGGCCTCGGGGGTGGCGGAGAGCCAGAACGTGTGGAAGCCCAGCATCTCCCAGCGGCTGTTCATGAGGAAGATGGGATTGCCCTCGCCGAGGGTCTGGCCGTCGTCCCGGGGGGTGAAGCCGGCCCGGTTGGCCGCGAGGGCCGTTCTCAGGAACTCGAAGTCATCGATCAGGCACTCCTGCAGGCAGACCAGGTCCGGCTCCGTGGACCGCAGGAGCCCGGCGATCCGCGCCAGGCGTTCCCGGCGCTCCGCCCTCGGCTCTGCCGGCCGGTTCTGCATGTTGAAGGTGACCAGCTTCACAGGATCGGGGTAAAGAGGCGGACCCAGCCCTGCTTGAGCCGTTCCTTGAAGGGACGGTTGCGAAATTCATCGAGGGCGACCTGTCTGGCCCGGTTGAACAATTTCCGGTAATGCGTATCCAGATTCTCAACCGTTTCCCGGTCCTTGAAGAGCAGGCCGACCTCGAAGTTGAGCCGGATGGAGCGCATGTCGAGGTTGGGGGAGCCGAGCATGACCCAGTCTTCATCGGCGATGAAAACCTTGGCATGGTTGACCGCGTCCGGAAGCTCGTGGATCTCGACCCCGGCCTCGAGCAGGTTCTCGTAGAAGGAGCGGCCGATATCGACCATGTACTTGTGCTCGTTCAGGGTCGGGATCATCAGGCGCACCCGAACCCCCCGGATGGCCGCCATCTGGATGGCCAGGAGCATGGCCTCGTCCGGGGCAAAGTAGGGGGTGAAAAGGTCGAGTCGTCTCCTGGCCTGGGTGCAAAAGAATATGAAGCTCTTGAGAAAGGACTGTTCCAGGCTGTCCGGACCGGTGCGGATTACGGTCAGGGGAACGGGACCGGGCTGCTGGAATTCCCGGGTGTAGAAGTCTCCCTCGATCGGCTGGCGGGTGGCAAAGTACCAGTCGTCCATGAAGGTGTACTGCAGCTCATTTATAACCGGACCCTTTACCGAGAGCTGCATGTCCTCCCATGGGCCGATTTCCTCGATCCGGCCCTCGTACTCGAGGCCGATGTTCATGCCCCCGACATAGGCGATCCGGCTGTCGATGAGCTGGATCTTCCGGTGGTTGCGGAGATTGAAGAAATAGCGGTTCCGCCGGGGATGGATGGTCAGACACCAGCTGAACTGTCCCCCGGCTTCCACCAGGGGCTGGAAGAACTTTTCCTTCGTCTCCGGTGACCCCAGCTCGTCGACCAGGAGGCGGACTTTCACCCCCCGCGTCGCCGCCCGGACCAGATCCTCCAGAAAGCG
>CAJXMX010000215.1 GCA_913056355.1 uncultured Opitutales bacterium | reverse complement strand
CGGATTCCCTGATCCGGAAGTCACCGCGTTTGCTGATCCGCGACCTGAAGGCGGAAAACCTGGAAATCGGCGGCAACGACGACATTTTCAATATTTCCGGTAACAACCTCTCCACGCAGCCGGCCTTGTTGACGGAATCCGGTCAATTAAAGGTGGTCCGCGGGGACGGGGACCTGTCCGTGACCCTCGGCCTGCCCACTGCCGCAACCCCCTCGGAGAGCCGGCTGCAGGTCGGCCTGTCGGGCATGGAAATCAGCGAGCTGGAAGCCCAGGCCGGAAAGGAACTGCCGATGAAGGGCGGTACGATGGACATTTCCGGGGATGGCACGATTGACAACGGAGTGCTGGATGTGCCCTTGAAAGTCACCCTCAAAAACACCACCGTAAACGCCTTCGGCACCGAGTTGCCGCTGAACAACTTCCCGCTGGAAATTAAGCTCTACGGCCCGATGGAGGATCCGAACCTGAAAATCCCCACGGATGCGCTCAAGAATGCCGCCACTGAGGCCGGCAAGAGCAAGGTCGAGAACCTGATCAAGGAGAAGGGCGGGGACGAATTGAAGAAACTCCTGCCCTTCGGGAATTAATCAGTAGTAACGGATGTAGGCCTCCCGGCGGAGGCGCTCGATCCACTGGTCCTGGGCCTGCCGGGCCAGCTGGCTGGAGAGGATTTCCTCGATCCGGTCCCGGACCTCGTTGATCGGCTGGATGCCTTCCTCGCGCTTGTCCTCGACGTAGAGGATAAAGGTCTGGTCGCCCATCTTGATAGGCTCGCTGTAGGTACCTTTCTCAAGGGCAAAGGCGGCCGCGCTGAGCTCGTCCTTGAGGTCGGGCCGCTGGATCCAGCCCCAGTCGCCGCCGCGGTCACGGCGGGAATCCTGGCTGTATTTGCTGGCCACCTCATCAAACGGGGTGCCGGCCTTCAGCTCCTCGTAGATCCGGTCAATGGTCTGCCGCATCTGGTCGGGATTTTCGTCGGCCAGCGGGCGAAGCATGATTATGCGCAGCTTGATGGCCTCTTCCTCGTAGAAATTGATCTTGTTCTCGTTGTAGAACTGCTCGATCCGCTCGGGGGAAATCTGGGACTGTGATTTCCGTTTCTCGGCCCGCATGACGCTGACAATAATCCTGTCCCGCAGGTCGAGGCGGAATTCACGGACGTTCTTGCCCTGGGATTCCAGGTATTCCAGGAAGCGGCTGCGATCGCCTTCGAAGTCCTCGATGAGGATCCGGTCATACTCGTTCTCGATGTAGGTCTGCGGGAGCTGGTATTCCTTTTCCTTGAAGGCCTCGACGATGAGAACCTGGTCGATGAGGTTCATCAGGACCTCGACGTAAAGCTCCTCCATGCGCTTGTTGAACTCGGCCCGGGAACGGGAGGATTCACGGATGCGGGGAATGAGGGGAGCCATTTCCCGGCGCAGTTCCTCGAAAGTGATGATGGAATTTTCCACCTCGGCGGCGATGCCTTGGCGGTAGGGCGGATCCCAGATGTTGTGTACGGTCTGGGCCGCCGCCGGAAGGCCGGCAAAAAGGGCCAGCAGGCAGATTATCAGAGTGGGGAGCTTTGTTCGTCGCATTATGGATTAGGGACACTGGCGTGCCAGAAATTGTTCAATATCGCGTAACCTTAGGTCTGCGCTATGACCGGTCAAGCGGGGAAATCTACCTGATAATTTAAGGAAGTCACCCTTGCGGTAACTGGCCAGTTGGCACTTCAGGCGGTTGCCTTCGGTCTCCACGGTGCGGATCCCGGCCATCTCGGCCCGGACCCGGATACGGGTCACGGAAATCAGGCGCCGGACCTCAACCGGGGGCTTTCCGAAGCGGTCCTGGAGGGAGTTTTCCAGGTCCTCCACCTCGCTGAGGGAGGAGGCCATGGCCAGCTGGCGGTAGAAATCGATGCGGAGACGGGTCTCGGGAATGTAGGCAGCGGGAATAAAGGCCGGGACCGGGTCGATCCGGGAAGCCGCGATTTCCTCGTCCATGAGGGCGGCAAAGCCGGTCTCGACCCGCCGGGCGGAGGATTCGCCGGAACGACCCTCGCGGATGAAGTCGAGATAGACATTGGCCCGGATCCGGGCGGCGGCCGGGTCGCCCTTGAGGCGCTGGATGCTTTGCCGGAGGAGCTGGCAGTAGAGGTCGAAGCCGACGCCCGCGATGTGCCCGCTTTGCTGGTGACCGAGGAGGTTGCCGGCGCCCCGCAGCTCGAGGTCGCGCATGGCGATCTTGAATCCGGCTCCAAGCTGGTTGTGCTGCCGCATGGCGCTCAGGCGCTTGCGGGCCTGGTCCAGCATCTTGCCGTGCCGGTGAAGGAGCAGGTAGGCGTAGGCCTGGCGCTTGAAACGGCCGACCCGGCCCCGCAGCTGGTACAGCTGGGAAAGGCCGAAGCGGTCCGCACCCTCGATGATGATGGTGTTGCAGTTGGGGATATCGAGGCCGTTCTCGATGATGGTGGTGCAGACCAGGACATCGATTTCTCCGGCCACGAACCGGGTCATGATGCGTTCCAGCTGGTGTTCCGACATTTGTCCGTGGCCCACCTCGATGCGGGCCTTGGGCAGGAAGTCGTTCAACTGGGCGGCCACCGAATCGATCGACTGGACCCGGTTGTGCAGGTAGAAAACCTGGCCGCCGCGCTCCAGTTCCCGCTCGATGGCCTTCCGGACCAGGCCGGGATCGTAGCTGCGGACAAGGGTCTCGATGGGCAGGCGGTCGGCGGGCGGGGTCTCGATCACGCTGAGGTCCCGGGCCCCCATCAAGGCCAGGTAAAGGGTGCGCGGGATCGGGGTGGCGCTCATGGAGAGGATGTCGACCTCCGTCTTGAGGTGCTTCAAACGCTCCTTGTGCCGGACCCCGAAGCGGTGCTCCTCGTCGATGACCAGCAGCCCGAGCCTGGCAAAGCGCACGTCCTTGCTGATCAGGCGGTGGGTCCCGACAATGAGGTCGATGCGGCCGGCGGCCAGTTGCCGGACGATCTCCTTTTGCTGGGCGGGATTGCGGAAACGGCTCAGCATTTCGACCGCGATCGGGTAGGGGGCAAAGCGCTCCCGGAAAGTCTCGTAGTGCTGCTGGGCGAGGACCGTGGTGGGGACCATGATGGCCACCTGGAAACCCTCCTCGATAGCCTTGAAGGCGGCACGGATGGCGACTTCGGTTTTGCCGAAGCCGACGTCCCCGCAAACCAGGCGGTCCATCGGCTTGGAGATTTCCATATCCAGCTTGGTGTCCTCGATGGCGGCGGCCTGGTCCGGCGTTTCCTTGTAGGGAAAGGCGTTCTCAAAGGCGCGCTGCCACTCGGTGTCCGCCTGGAAGGCATGGCCCTCGGCATGGGACCGCCTGGCCTGGAGCTGCAGCATCTCCGCGGCGTAGTCAAATGTGGCTTTCTCCGCCGCGGCCCGGGTCTTGTCCCAGATATTGGTCCCCAGCTTGGCCAGCCTGGGCTGGATCCGGGTCAGGCCGACGTAGCGGGTCAACAGGTGGGCCTCGTGCAGGGGAACATGCAGGGTTACCCGCTCCGCGAACTCGACCGAGATGACTTCTTCCTCCCGCCCACGCACCTCCATCCGGGTAATTCCCCGGTAGCGGCAGATGCCGTGCGATAAATGGACCAGGTAATCGCCGTCCGCCAGGTCGGCGAAGTCGAGGAGGCTGTCGACCCGTGTGCGCTGGGGAAGGAGCCGCTGCCGGTGGGTCGGTTTGCGGTCCACATGCCGCCCCAGCCATTCCCGCTCGGTAACCACGGCCAGCCGGCCCTTGGGGGGCCGGGCCATCCAGGAAAACCAGCCGCCCGGGCTTTCCTCGAGGAGAAATCCCTCCGGGATGTCGGCCTCGACGAAATCGACCTTCAGGGACAGGTCCTCCTCGAGCTTGAGGAGCTTGTCCAGTTCCTTGATTTTCCCGCTGCCCGGCAGCATGCCGATGATCTCGGTCCCGTCACTTTGCTGCCATTTGCCGAGCAGCCGGAAAAAGGCTTTCCGGGCGATGGTCTCCTCCTCAAGGCGCTCCAGCCCGATGGTCTCTTCAAGGGGCTGTTCCCGGTAGTGCTCCAGCGAGGCCAGGCGAAGCGGAACCGGCTTTAATCCCGGCTCAAACCAGAGCGGATCGTTCTCCAGCTCCTGCAGGAGGCTCCAGGTATCCTTCATTCCGGAACGGTTCTCCGCCAGGGAAGCCATGGTGGCCCGCTGGTCGCGAATGCGCTCGAAGGTCTGGAACTGCTGCGGGAAAGCCTCCGCCACGTCGGCCGGCTCCGGCACAATCCAGGAGATGCGGGAGCCCAGATAATCGAATATGGCGTCCGCCCGGGAGCCGGATTCGCCAACACCGCGGGCCGCAATGGTCACCTCGGACAGGACCGAAGTGGAACGCTGGGTGGTCGGGTCGAACTCACGGATGCTTTCCAGCTCGTCCCCGAAAAAGTCCATCCGCACGGGGGCCGAGGCGTTCAGCGGATAGACGTCGATCAGGCCGCCGCGGACCGCGTACTGCCCGGGACGTTCGCAGACGGCCTCGGCGTAGTAATCCAGTTCCTCCGCCAGGCGGCCCTTCAGCTTGTCGAAATCGAAGGTTTGCCCCCTTTTCAGGGTCAGCTCGCGGCGGGTCAGCTCCTCCCGCGGCGGGGCCGGAGCGAAGAGGGCATCAGGGGTGGTGAAAACGACCAGGCGCTCGCCGGGCGGGGCCTGCTCCCGGAAATTGGCCAGGTGGGTCAGGGAAGTCAGGCGGTCGCATTCCATTTCCTCGCGCATCCGCTCGGGCATGGGGTCGTCGGGATCCTCTTCCGGGGGCGGGGGCGGAAGGAGGTCATAGCTGAACTGGCGGTCCTTCCCGCCGGCCAGCCGGGCAAACTGCGGTACGGTGGCGATCAGCTCCCGGGCCTCGATGGGGCGGGAGCAGAGGACGATATGCACCGGCGGTGGAAGCTGGCGGATGCGGTCGGCTATGATGAGGGCACGCGCGGCCGGGAGAACGCCGGAATAGAGCGTTATCCTTTCATCAACGGCCATGCGGAACGGCTTCATTAATCAATCAACTACGGATGGCGCGGGTATCACGGATTTGATAACAACGAAAAACACTGATCATGCGAAAGCGGTACCTGTTTGAGCGCTTTCCGCGGATTTTCGAGGCTGATCATCCGTGCAATCCGCGCCATCCGTAGTTTAAATTTCAAAGGATTGCAGGGCCTGGCGGGCGGCGTCCTCCTCGGCGGTTTTCTTGGCATTGCCGGTACCCCGTCCACGGCAGGCGCCTTCCACCCAGACCTCGACCGTGAATTCCTTCTCGTGATCCGGGCCGCTCTCCTCGATCAGGCGGTACTCGATGGAGTCGTTGCCGAGGGTCGGCTGGAGAAGCTCCTGCAGCTTTCCCTTGGGATTATGCGCCTCCAGTTGCTGGTCGAGGCGCTTTTGCAGGGGACCGTAGAGCTGAAGGATGCTGGAGCGGGCGGCCTCAAGACCCCCGTCAAGGTAGATGGCGGCGACCAGGGCCTCGAAGGCATCCTCGAGGATGGAGGTGCGGCGGCGTCCGCCCTGGGCCTCTTCCGCATCCCCCAGGCGCACGTAGGCGCCCAGGCCAATTTCCCCGGCCAGCTGGGAAAGCTGGCGACCGTTGACCAGGATCGAGCGATAGCGGGTGAGGGCGCCCTCACGTTCCTCCGGCAGCTCATGAAACAGGGCCTCGGCCAGGGTCATGCCGAGGATCGCGTCGCCGAGAAACTCCATGCGCTGGTTGTGGACCAGGTCGCCTCCCGAACGCACGAAGGAAGGATGGGTCAGGCTGCGCAAGAGCAGCTTCGGATCCCGGAAACGGTAACCGATCCTCTCTTCAAGCGCTTGAATGTCGGGTTCACTCCCCCCCATGCCACTGGCAGTGTTTCCCGCTATTTCTTCAAGTCAAACCGCTTTGCCACTTCCTGGGCCAGCGAGCGGTAGGCCTGCGCTCCGTGGGAGACATTGTCATAATCAAAAATCGTCTGGCCGTAGCTGGGGGCCTCGCCCAGCCGGACCGAGCGGGGAATCAGCACGTCGAAGATCTTGTCCGGGAAGTGCTGCTTGACCTCGCTGACCACCTGGCGGCTGAGGTTGGTCCGGATGTCGAACATGGTCATGATGATCCCGCCAACCTCCAGATTCGGGTTGACGCCCGCGTCCCGGAGCTTGTCGACCACACTAAGGATCTGGCCCAGCCCCTCGAGGGCCAGGTATTCACACTGCAGCGCGATCAGCAGGTAATCGGCGGCCGCCAGGGCGTTCATGGAAATCAGTCCCAGGGCGGGAGGGCAGTCCAAAATGACCGCCCTGAAGCCGCCTTCCTCGTGCAGCGGTTCGACCAGGCTCTTCAAGCGGCTGAGATAGTTATCCTGCTGGGCCAGCTCAATCTCCAGGGCCGCCATGTCCACCTCCGAGGGAATCAGGCTGAGGTGTTTGGTGCCGGTCTCCACAACCTTCTCCATGAGGGTTCCCTCGCCGTGCAACGGACCGTAGACGCTGCTGCCCTCGACCTTCTCGAAGCCCAGTCCGGAAGTGGCGTTGGCCTGAGGATCGAGATCGATGAGCAGGGTGGGGATCTTCCGCTCGGCCAGGCCGGCGGCCAGGTTGATGGCGGTGGTGGTCTTGCCGACGCCTCCCTTCTGGTTGGCTATGGTAAATACTTTTGCTGGCATGAGGGGTCATCTTTCCCGTCTGCTTATCGCAAGTAAATGCGAAAATCGGCAATTAGCAGGACCAGTCCTCCGAGTTGAGGGACGCTATTCGGGAAACGTCGTTTATGTTGAGCGTGGCCACGCAAAGACCGTGGGTAATGGCCGTCGCCGCTATGAGCAGGTCCAGATCCGAGACCGGTTGCCCGGAGGCCTGTTGATTCGCTTTCAACCGGGAAAATTGCGCCCAGACGGGTTCGTCCGTCAACAGGACAGGCAGGCGGTAGCGGAGGAGCTTGTCGAACTTGGCCCGCCGCCGGGCATTGTTCTCAAGTTGTAATCCAAATTCGACCTCGGCCAGGGTCACTGCCGATATCGCGCACCGTTTATCGCCGGTGTCTGGTTGGTTGAGCGGCAAGGTCATTTTCCCGTCCGCCGGCATTCCGGGAACTCCATTTGTATAGAAATCGGAAATTTCCCGTTGACCTTTGTTCAAGATGACCGATTTTCCTAGTCTTTTACTGCGGCGCGGTAGCCAAGTGGTAAGGCCGAGGTCTGCAAAACCTCTATCGCCGGTTCGATTCCGGCCCGCGCCTCCAGTTTCAAGTCTTTGAAAGACAATAACTTCGCGTGGCGATAGAGTTTTTCCGTTCAGTTACCAGATCCGGGGAATTCCGTAAGCATCCAGAACCTTGTCTCTCGAGATTAAGGCCATTTTCCGCCGCTGGGCCTGGGCGATGAGCATGCGGTCGAAGGGATCCCGGTGATGCAGGGGGAGGTCTTCCATTAAACGACAGTCGGGTGCTTCCAGATCGAGACGCAGCACGTCGGCTTCTTTCAAGGCCTCGGGCACTAGTCGATCCCAGTTGTCTTCAATCTCGAAGTCAAAACTCGAACCGGCCCGCTTAAGGGCGATTTCCCAGAAGCTGACGCTGGAGTAAAAGAGGGGAATGAGGCCATCGATGTGTTTGCGGGCCTTATGGGAGAGGCGCTTGTCGCCGTAAAGCATCCACAGAAGGGCGTGTGTGTCCAACAACCAACCCGTTGGCTTGAGTGAACCCTTCACTTTTGCGCAACTCCAAACAGATCGCCCAGTGCATCGCTGTTGGTGGTGGAGTCGAAGCCTTTCCCCAGTT
>CAJXMX010000214.1 GCA_913056355.1 uncultured Opitutales bacterium | reverse complement strand
ACGATCAGGCCCAGTTCGGTGGTGACCAGCGCTACGGAGATCCCGCTGGAGAGGTTGGCGGCGTTACCGGTTCCCACGACGGTGATAAGGGTGAAGGTCTTGATCATCCCGACGACGGTTCCCAGGAGGCCGAGCAGCGGTGCAGAGGAGGCGATGACCCGAAGCATCGGCAACCTTCTTTCGTGCAGATTGCGCTGCAGGAGGATGTAGGCGAACATGATTTCCTCGAGCAGTTCCTTGGGCTTGTCCCGGTGCTTGAGGGCGATGTCGAACAACTCCCGGCAGGACTGCTTCAGGCCTGCGAACGGCTCGGCGGATGATGGTCCGGTTCCTTCGTTAAGTTGGGCAATCTGTACCTTGATGGTATCGGGGTTGTCCACGGAAAGGGTTCGCAAATCCCACAGCTTCATGAGGGCGGTCAGCAAGGCGATGATGCCCAGGGCGATGATGACATAGCCGACTATTCCGCCCTTCCTTACGTGGTCCAACACGGATCCTCGGGCTTCCATCAGGTGAATGGCCTTTCCTCCGGTTGCATCGGCCGGGAAGTATCCGGGATTACCGGAAAACACGGCCTCGACGGTATCGCGGTCCCAGTTCCGGATGGGATGGACCACGGGAATGAGGGAACCCTCGCGCAGGTAGGCCAGTCCGGCCAGTCCGGTCGATGCATCCCGAAAATAGGTTACGGGTCCCAGCTTAAGAAACTGGCCCTCATTGACCTCGTTGCTGTCGCCCATCACGGCCAGACCGTCCCGGATGTGCCCGCCCAGTTGGCCCTTGAGCCGGGTCAGGGCCAGGTCAAAGGTGTCCATGGAGGCGCCGTACTTGAGTCGGGGATCCGAATTCTCAAGGAGGCTTTCCAGGGTTTTCAGTTCATCAGAATAGGCTTTCGTTTCCCCCGGCTGCATGGATGCCTCCACCGCTGCCGTCAGCTCCTGGGACAGCATGGCCGCGTAGTCCAGGTTCCTGGACAGGGATGACAATTCGGCGTCGACGGAGCCCTGCTGGTTTTCCAGATCCGCCTGCAGGGTATCCAGCCGGGTTATCCTGGAGTTCAGCTGGATGACCTGGTTCTCCAGTTCCTGAATTCGCGAGGCGAGGGGAGAGCGCTCCTCCAGGATGGTTGCGCGGGTGTCGGCCAGTTTGCTCGCCGCCTCGTCCAGCCGGGCCTCATAGTCGGCTGAGACTTTGCCGAGCTGTTGATCGGTCAATCCCGCTGCGCCTAGTGGGCAGACCGCCAATAACAGGAACATGTAGTGGTATATGGCTACCTTCATCCTGCTACCAGAGTTTGGGTGGGTTAACCTGGACGGGAGCCTTCACCAGCTCCGGGTCGATCTCTTCATTGAATATACTGATGAGCCGGGACACCTCCGATTTCATCCCGGGCCGGGGAATCCAGGTCCAGCCTTCCTCCGCGGGCTTTCCCAGGAAAGTGTCGCCGGTTTTCCGGTCCAACGCATAAGCGTGGCTCAGTCCCCAGTAAATCACGGACAGTACTTTCTCCTTGTCCTGGGTTGGCACGATTTCCTCCCGGTAGGAAATCATTCCATTGAACTGCTGGCAGCGGTTCAGGACAGTGACCACCAACTGCATCTTTTCCCCGAGGGACAGGCCCGGTTCATTTAGGCTGGTGTAGGCCAGTTCGAGAGAATTTGACAATGACGGAGGCAGGAAGGCCCTCACGTTCTGGAGGTCCTCAACAATAACCTGGATGTGGCCTTCCACCTCCTCCAGCTCGATCCTGAGTTGGGATGCCTGTTCGCGCGATTTTTCGACCTGTTCGCTTTGGGATGCTGTCCGGGCCTGCAGCAGCGCTTCCTTTTCCTCCAGTTGGCGGACTTTCAACCCGAGGGTATCCTCCATGGACTGCAACAGTTCCTTTTGCCATGCCCAGTCCGCTTCCAGTCGTGAAGTTTCGAGGCGCAGATCGACCCATTTGCGGGCGGATTCCTGTACGGATTCGAGGCTTTCAGCCCCATGGAGGCCGGTCACGGTGCTCAAGAGAATCAGGAGCAAGCTCCATACTCCGGGTTTGGGGCAATTTCCAGGAAAACACATGGGTAATTGGTGAAACGCAGATTTAAGGGCAAATTCAGGGGGTAGCGGTTGAAAACGCTAACTTCGGGCGGGCTAAATGCAACGAGGAAATCGAGCACGCCCGGTCCCATCCTGATTCAGCGGGCAGGACCTTGACTTGAGCCTTTTACGGTTAGAGAACTGGTCAGCGCGCCGCGGACAGAACCGGGCACGCACTGTTGACAAGACTACGCCATGAAAACTGCTCTCGATCCCCTTTGTTCTGCAAGATTGCTCCTGCTTACCCTCCTGATCCTTCTCGGAACAACGTGGCCGGGACCGTTTGAATCCGTTGCGGCCGAACCGGGCCAGCTTCCCCGCCTCCTCATCGCCGGCGACTCCACTGCCGCCAACGGCGTCCCGGACGCTATTGGCTGGGGGCGGATGTTCGGCGACTATTTCGATCCGTCCAAAGTGACCGTCCTTAACCGGGCCCGGGGAGGCCGCAGCAGCCGCACCTTTGTAACTGAGGGGCTTTGGGAGGAGCTGCTGGCGGAGGTGCAGCCGGGGGACATCGTCCTGATCCAGTTCGGGCACAACGACGGGGGGGCGGTCAACGGGGACAAGCCCTGGCTGGTGCGAGGATCGCTGCCCGGAATTGGTGAGGAAACGGAGGACATCATCAACGGCGTCACCGGCGAAGCGGAAACCGTGTATACTTTCGGCCACTACATCCGGAAGATGGTGACCGACGTAAGGGACCGTCAGGCACAACCGATCCTCCTGTCGCTGACCGTTCGGAACATCTGGGAAGAGGGCCGGGTCGAGCGCGGCTCCGGTGAATACCGGGAATGGACCCGCCAGTTGGCGGAGGAACTGGAGGTGCCCTTTGTTGATCTGACCGGAATCATTGCGGATTGCTATGAGGATCTGGGGCAGGAGATGGTTGGGGCCTTCTTCCCCAAGGACCATACCCATACCAGTGAAACGGGTGCCCGGTTGAATGCGGAATTGGTGGTCAGCGGGCTGCAGGGCCTGCGCGACCAGTCCATCATCGGTCTGCTTTCGGCGGCCGGCCGCCTGGTCGCGACGGCCGATCCGGACCAGGTCTGGGTGCCCGTACGTCCTCCGCCAAAAGGGGATCCGGAGGCCTTCAAGGAATGGCTGAATCTCGGGGTTCCCGGTGATCCCGAACTGCCCGACATCATCCTGATCGGGGACTCGACGGTCCGCAACGGTCGCGGGGACGGCTACGACGGGCAATTTGGCTGGGGTGATCCCTTCGCCGCCTTCTTCGATCCGGCCAAGGTCAACGTTATCAACCGCGCCGTCGGCGGCCTCGGGGCCCGGACGTTCCGGCAGGGTGACAATTATCCGGCCGTCCTGGAGATGCTGAAGCCGGGGGACGTGGTGATCATGCAGTTCGGGCACAATGACAACGGCTCGCGCGGGGCCATGCCCGGCATCGGACCCGAGACCGAGGAGCGCGAAAGGGGCGACACGGGCGAAACGGAAACCGTCCACACCTTCGGCTGGTACCTGATGCAGTATGTAGCGGAAATCCGCGACCGCGGGGCAACGCCGGTGATCTGCTCGCTGGTTCCCCGGAAGATCTGGGAGGACGGGAGGATCCAGCGCACGGAGAACGGCCACGCCGATTGGGCCCGGGAAGTGGCCAGGGAGGAGAAAGTCGACTTCATCGACCTCCATGAGCGGGTCGCGCGGCGCTACGACGCCATGGGTCCGGAGGCGGTCGGGCCCCTCTTCGCCGACCGGGCCACCCACACCAGCTGGCAGGGAGCCGTTATCAACGCGACCTGCGTCGTGGAAGGACTGAGGGCGCTGCGCGAGAACCCGGTGGCGCCGTACCTGCGCCTACAGGTCCATCCAGTGGAGTGGACGGAAGTGGAGCCCGACGGCGAGGTTCATCGCTTTGGCTGGCACGACAACAACTTCACCCTGGACGGGAATCCGATGCTGATCCGGGCGGGGGAAATGCACTTCGGCCGGGTGCTTCCGGAAGACTGGGACCATCGCCTCAAGCAGGCCAAGGCCATGGGCCTCAATACCGTCAGCTTCTACCTGTTCTGGAACCTCTGCGAACCGGAGGAGGGGAAATTCGATTTTACCGGATTGACGGATGTCGCCCGGATGCTGGAGCTATGCCAGGAAAACGGGCTGTGGGCCATCCTCCGGCCGGGGCCCTATTGCTGCGCCGAGGTCGAGTATGGCGGTATCCCCTGGTGGACCGCCCGTTATCCGGAGGTGGGGATCCGCAGCAATGATCCGCAATACGTGGAGTGGAGCCGTCGCTACATCGATGCGGTGTATCGTCAGGTTGCCGACCTGCAGGTCACCCGCGGGGGACCGCTCCTGATGGTCCAGATGGAGAATGAGTACGGAATGGTGGCGCGTGGGGACAACGATTACCTGAAGTCCCTGCATGGCATTTTTCTGGACGCCGGATTCGAGGTCCCGCTCTTCACCTGCGATCCCTTTTTCGCCATGAACTGGGATCCGGGAATCGACCTTCCCGGAGTCCTGCGCGGACGGAACGGGCTGAAGAACGAGCGGGACCTCCAGATGACCAGGGATGTCATTGGCTCCGATCCGGCCTTCGTGACGGAACTCTACACCGCCTGGTTCAGCGGTTGGGGCCAGCCGATTGCCACCCGGCACGCGCCGGTCGAGTACACCGTCGAATGGACCTCCTCCCTCCTCGATATGGGTGTCTCCTTCAATTACTATGTGTTCCACGGAGGCACCACCTTCGGCTTCTTCAACGGCTGCAACCAGTTCCTCCCGGTCCAGACCAGCTACGATTACAGCGCACCGGTCGACGAGGCCGGCCGGGCCACGGAAAAGTACTACGCACTCCGCAAGCTGCTCGACGATCGTCTTCAGCTGGATCTTCCCCCGGTCCCGGAGGATCCTCCCGTGGTGTCAATCCCTTCCTTCCGGATGTCCCCCGCGGTTTCCCTGCTCGACACCCTGCCGGACAAGCCTGCCCGGAAGGCAGAACATCCCGCCACCATGGAGGAGCTGGGTCAGGCCTACGGTTTCGTCCTGTACCGGAAGCATTTCCCGGACGGCATCCGGGGAACCCTGGAGCTGCGGGATGCCCGGGACTACACCATCGTGATGGTGGACGGGGAACCAGTGGCCCGTTCCTTTGTCGGTCTCGGCCTCGACAGCAACTTGATCGAGCTGGACGAAGCGGGGCCGGCCACCCTGGACCTGCTGGTCTACAACCTCGGGCGCATCAGCGTCATCACCAGCCGGCAGACCCAGGAGCGGGCCCGGAAAGGCCTCGACGGCGGGGCCTGGCTGGACGGCGCGGAGTTGACCGGCTGGGAAATGTATTCACTTCCCTGCGACAATATTGCGGACTTCCCGGAGCAGACGGCAGTGCACCGGGGACCGACCTTCTACCGGGGATCGTTCTCGCTGGCCAGAAGGGGCGGAAGCTTTCTCGACCTGTCCAATTGGGGATTCGGGGTGGTCTGGGTCAACGGCCACAACCTCGGGCGCTATTGGGACCGCGGCGCGCTTCGGTCACTCTTCGTTCCCCGGCACTGGCTCAGGGAAGGCCGCAACGAAGTGGTCCTGCTCGAGCTGGACGAGGCGCCGGAAGTTCCGGACATCTCCGGGGGACTGGAAATCGTCGTCAAGGAACCGGTGCCTTTTGCGGTGGAGCTTGACCGCTTCGAACTGGAAGCAAATGACTAAGGCTTTGCCGTCATTCACGTATCATCCGGCCGGAGGAGCCTTTCGTCGGAGAATTGCAGCTTCCGGGCCAGTTCCCGGGCAATATTGAGAATCACCTTGAGGAAAATATCCGGATCCTCCTTGCGCAGGCTGTTGAAGGCCTTGCGGGAAAAGACAACCAACTCGCTGTCCTCGGCGGCCACGAAGGAGGCGGTGTTGTTGATCAGGGAAAGAAGGGCCGCTTCCCCGAAGCAGTCCCCGGCGCCGAAGGTCCGTTTGGTCACGTTAATGTCCTCGTTCCCGATGATCAGGTGCACCGATCCGGCCCGGATGATGAAAATGTGCGAAGGCTCTTCACCCCGGCGGGCAATGTATTCTCCCTTATTGAAGTGTGCGGCCTCAAGGTGCCTGTAAATGACGCTTCTCTGCTGCTCGGTAATGCCGCCCAGAAATGAAATCCGGGAGAGCATGGAATCGAGGGATTCCGGATCGGGAATTGGATGAAACTGCTTCAACTCGGGATCAGTTCAACATACCCCACAAGACGGTCAACGGGATTCTTGTCCAGCGGCCCGGCGAAAAGGATGTTGGACACTAATCCATCAGTCCGCTAAGGTCTACGGCTCCGTGAAAGTTAGTCTCAAAACCATGACACTGCTCTTCCTGGCCGGCCTGGCGCCTGCCTTCGTGCTGGCCCAGGAGGGGAAGGATAGCAAATCGGCTTCTTCGGCCGAGGATCTCCCCGACGCCGGCGAACTGGTCCAGAAGGCCTTTGACTACTACCGCGACAAGGCCTCGGTGGCCCGGATCCGGATGACCATCCATCGTGCCGACTGGGAACGGGAACAGGTCATGAACGTCTGGACCGTCGGCGAAAAGGACAGCCTTTTCACCATTGTTGAACCGGCCCGGGACAGGGGCAACGGGACCCTCAAGAAGGGAAACGAGATGTGGACCTTCAATCCCAAGGTGAACCGCATCATCAAGCTGCCGCCGTCCATGATGTCGCAGTCCTGGATGGGCTCCGACTTTTCCAACAACGACCTGGCCAAGGCCGACGCCCTGATCCAGGACTATGACCATACGATCACGGGGACCGAAGAGGCCGGCGGTCAAACAATTTACCTGGTCGAGAGCATTCCCCATCCGGAAGCGCCGGTGATCTGGGGCAAGGAGCGGCTGAAGATCCGCGACGACCTGGTCTTCCTGGAGGAGGCCTTCTATGACGAGTCCGGCGAATTGGTGAAGACCCTCAGCTTCGAACAGATCGAGGAAATCTCGGGCAAGCTGTATCCGCGTATCATGACCATGCGGCCGGCCGACAAGCCGGACCAGTACACGCGCATCGAATACCTCCGCCTGGAGTTCAGGGACAGCCTGCCGGAGCGTTACTTCACCCGCAGTATGCTGCAGAATCCACCGGAACTGGACTGACCATGATCGCCGCCAAGATAGCCTGGCGCAACATCTGGAGAAACCCGCGGCGCAGCATCCTCACGCTCTGCGCGCTGGGCCTGTCCACGGCCCTGCTGCTTTTCATGTTTGCCTGGCAGGTGGGATCCTACGACTCGATGATCCATGCCGCCGTCAACAGCACCACCGGTGAGTTGCAGGTCATGCACGAGGATTACCAGGACCATCCGTCGATCCGCAAGACCATCGACTCGCCCGACAGGGTGGCCCGGGTCCTGGACACAAATCCGGGCGTCGTGGCCTGGTCACCCCGTGCGGAATCCTTCACCCTGGCCGATTCCGGCAAGCGCTCCTACGGGGTGCTGGTCATCGGGGTCGATGTCGAGCGGGAACCCCGGGTGAGCAACATCCGCACCGTGATCCGGGAAGGGGATTACTTTTCCGCTGATACCAACGAAATCATCCTTGGCCGGAAACTGGCCCGCAATCTCCAGGTGGGAGTGGGCGACGAGGTGGTCCTGCTGGGGCAGGGCTACAACGGCTCGGTTGCGGCCAACGTCTTCAACGTCCGGGGCATCGCCGAGACCGGCCAGCCCGACCTGGACCGGCAGTTGGCGGAGATCCCGCTGGGGG
>CAJXMX010000213.1 GCA_913056355.1 uncultured Opitutales bacterium | reverse complement strand
TCGCGCTCGTGTTCCCCGGATCCGGACCCCTGGATCTTCGAGGTCAGGGCCACCGCCAGGCGCTTCTTGACCTCCATCGGGTGCTCCCGTTTCAGGGCCTCGATTTCCGCATCGGTCTTGAGCAGCAGCAGCCGGTAGTAGTCCCACATCACCTCGTCGCTGATGGACATGATCTTGCCGAACATGTCCTTCGGGGAATCGTTGAAGGCGATGTAGTTGTCCTGCGACTTCGACATCTTCTTCACCCCGTCCGTGCCGACGAGTAGTGGCAGGGTCAATACGGCCTGTTCGGACTGGCCGGCCTCCTTCTGCAGCTGGCGCCCGACGAGGCAGTTGAAGGTCTGGTCGGTCCCGCCCAGCTCGACGTCCGCCTCGATCATCACCGAGTCGTAGCCCTGGACGAGCGGGTAGAGGAATTCGATGATGGAAATCGGCGTGTTGGAGGCATGTCGCTTGGAAAAGTCGTCCCGCTCCAGCATCCGGGCCACGGTCATCTTGCGGGCCAGGGCCAGGCAGTCCTTGAAGGACATGCCGTTGAACCACTCGGAGTTGAAACGCACCGTGGTCTTGTCCGGATCAAGGACATGGTAGGCCTGCTGGACATAAGTCTCGGCATTGGCCTTGATTTCATCCTCGGTAAGGACCGGTCTCGTCGAGGAGCGTCCGGATGGATCCCCGATCAGGGTGGTAAAATCCCCGATGATGAGGATCGCCTCGTGCCCCAGGTCCTGGAACTGGCGGAGCTTGTTGAAGACCACCATGTGGCCGAAGGTCAGGTCCGGCCGGGTCGGATCGACCCCCAGCTTGACCTTCAGGCGCTGGCCGGCCCGGAGCTTCTCCAGGAGTTGTTCCTCGCCGTATAGCCCCTCGGCGTTCTGCTTGATGAAATCGATCGGATTCATTAACGGCCGGCAGTCTTCGAGCGCCGCTGGACAAAGTCAATAATGGCCTCGTCCTCGTCGAAGTGCTTGGAAACAAAGGCCAGGAACTCCGCCGGATGGATGTCGTGCTTCTTGAAGAACTTCCGGTCGCCGCCGCAACAATACATCAGGTCGTCGCTCATTTCCCCGCGAAGCTTGGCGCGGGCCTTCTCGATCAGCCGGGGGAGCCAGACAATGCGGCGGGCCTTGTCGGTCTTCGGCGGCAGGTCCCCGGTATCGACCACCCTGGTGCCTTTCTGGCCGCGCATGACGTCGAGGAAATAGTGGAACCGCAGGTCGGCGAGCATCACGAAAGTCTCGTAGTCCGGCTCGCCGTAATTGTTGAAATCCTCGGCAAAGTCGTAGACCTCCTGGGCCGAGTGGCCGATGGCCTTGAGGAAGGCCTTTTCGTTCCGGTTGAAATAGGTTGAACTGTCCCGTTTGCCGTCCTTGTAGAGGGAAACGGCCTTCTCCCAGATTTTCCTGAGGTTGGTTTGGTAATCGTAGTTGTTCATGAAAAGTGGCTGGTTGCGGGTTACTGGTTGCGGGTTACTGGTCGCGGGTTACTGGTTGCGGGTTACTGGTTTATCCTGAGTTTATCGAAGGGTTTCGGGTTAAGGTGCTTGAGTAATGGAATATCAGCCGGGGCCCATGTCAACTGAAGGGCTTCATCGGCGGAGACCCAGCGGATCTCGCAATGGTCCAGGGGGACGGGTGCCCAGTCCAGGGCCGGACGGCAACGGAAGGGGATCAGGCGGATGAAGTGCCCGTCCTCCCGGTATTCGACCGGGGGAAGCGGCTCGATAATCTCGATTTCCAGCTTCAGCTCCTCCCGCAACTCCCGGTGCAGGGCCGATTCCGGCTCCTCCTCGGGCTCGACCTTCCCGCCCGGGAACTCCCAGAGCAGGGGGAAGCTCCGCCGGGGATCCCGCCGCGTGGCCAGGATCCGGCCCCGCGACTCGATGAGTCCACAGACGACGTTCAGCAATTCATTGTCGGGCATCAGGATCAGGTATTGGAGGAATTCTCCTTCTCCGGGCAACGAGAAAGCTGAAATTCAGCTTCACCCTTGCTCATTTCGTCCGCGCCAATTACTTCGAAGGAATGAGTTTAAATTGGGGTTTAGTCATCGTCGTCCTGGTGCTGGTGGTGTTTTTCGTCATTCCCAAGCTGCGCCAGGTATCCGTGGAGGAGGCCGTCCGGCTGCTGAAGGGCGGTGCCCCCTTCATTGACGTCCGCAGCCAGGGGGAATTTGCCAGCAATTCCATTCCGGGCACAAAAAACCTCCCCATGCACGAGCTGGGGCGGTTGATCGAGAAGGAGGGCATTGAAAAGGACCAGCCGGTGCTGGTTTTCTGCCAGAGCGGCATGCGTTCGGGTACGGCCGTGAACCTGTTGCGCCGGATGGGCTACAAGGAGGTGTTCAATGTCGGCTCCTTCCCGCGGGCCCAGAAAGTATGGATGATGAGCGAGTCCCAGGGAGGATCGAAGAATGGCTGACCGCATCACCGGGAAAGCCTTCGCCACCCGCAGCGAGGTCTTCGCCAGCAAGGGCATGGTGGCCAGCAGCCAGCCCCTGGCCGTGCAGGCCGGGCTGGAAATCCTCCGCCAGGGGGGCAATGCCATCGACGCGGCGATCACCGTCAATTCCTGCCTCGGCCTGATGGAACCGGTCGGCTGCGGCATAGGCGGGGACATGTTTGTCCTTTTCTGGGATGCCAAAGGGAAACAGCTGCGCGGCCTGAACGGCAGCGGCCGGAGCGCCCGCGGAGCGTCCCTGGCCGACATGAAACAGGCGCTTCAGGAGCAGGGTCTGAAAAAGATCCCCACCAAGGGACCGCTTTCGGTCTCTATCCCGGGCTGCGTCGACGGTTGGTTCACCCTGCATGAGAAATTCGGGAAGCTCTCCATGGAACAGGTCCTGGAGCCGGCCATCCACTACGCCGAGCAGGGCTTTCCCGTCTCCGAATTGATCGCTTATTACTGGGGCCGGAGCGTGCCCCTCCGGGACGACCAGCCCGGCTTCCTGGAAACCTTCACCAGGAACGGCAAGGCTCCCGCCAAGGGGGAAATCTGGAAAAACCCGGCCCTGGCCTCGACCTACCGCAAACTGGCCGCCGGCGGACGAGACGCCTTCTACACGGGGGACATGGCCCGCCAGATGGCCGCTTTCCTGGAAAAGCACGGCTCCTTCCTCCGCTACGAGGACTTTGCCGGCCACCACTCCGAATGGGTGACGCCCATCTCGGCCAATTACCGCGGATACGATGTCTGGGAATTGCCGCCCAACGGACAGGGCCTGGCCGCATTGGAAATCCTCAACATCCTCGAGACCTTCAACCTCTCCTGGCTGGAATTCGGCTGCCCGGACCATGTCCATGCCTTCATCGAGGCCAAGAAGCTGGCCTTCGCCGACCGGGCCCGCCTCTATGCCGATCCGGATTTCTTTGATGTCCCGGTCGAGCGGCTCCTCTCCAAGGAATACGCCCGGAAGCAACGGGCCCGCATCGACATGAACCGCGCGGCCCTGGAGATCGACCCCGATCCGGCCGCCATCGGCAAGGGGGACACGGTCTACCTCTGCACCGCGGACGGGGAGGGGAACATGGTTTCCTTCATCCAGAGCAATTACCACGGCATCGGCTCCGGGGTTTGCCCGCCCGGCCTGGGCTTCGGCTTCCAGACCCGGGGCAGCGCCTTTGCCCTCGATCCGGGACACGCCAACGTCTACGCACCCGGCAAGCGGCCCTTCCATACCATCATTCCGGCCTTCCTGTCCCGGGACGGCACGCCGCTTTGCGCCTTCGGGGTCATGGGGGGCGACACCCAGCCGCAGGCCCACGCCCAGATTGTCATGAACCTGGTCGATTTCGGAATGAACCTCCAGGAGGCCGGCGACGCCCCGCGCATCCTTCATTCCGGTGATTCCGATCCGGACGGAACGATCATGAAGGACGGGGGAACCGTGGCCCTGGAATCCGGATTCCCGGAAGAAACCCTGGCCGAACTGGAGCGCCGCGGCCACAGGTTCAAGCCCGCACCGGGCGCCTTCGGCGGCTACCAGGCCATCTGGCGCAACCCGGAGAACGGCGTCTACGCCGGAGCCAGCGAGTCCCGCAAGGACGGGCATGCGGCAGGGTATTGAATTTCCTGATACGGGAATTAACGTAGCCGGAATGCGGCTACAATTGTCCTAGTCCACGATGACATGCATGCGGATGAAGTGGACGTCCGGCCCGTCCGGATCGACATGGATGGTTCCCTCGACGTCCTCATAGAGGGGATTGCTCGCTTCGGAGGTGCTTTCCTCGTAGAGCGGGTTGCCTGGGCCGAGCGGCTCGAAGAGCAGGGATTCCGGCGCCATCCACGGGGTGGGGCCCAGCTTCCCGGCGTCCTTCAGCCGCCTGAATTGCAGGCGGATCACCGGACCCCCGGGCGTGTTTTCCCGGCGGACCCGGACGGCCTCCTGCGGCCATGTGTATTCCCTCGGATTGGTGCCCAGGGCGAATTCAATGGCCGTGTCCAGGTCGTCGGAATCGGGATCCCCCAAGGGCGAGACCAGGTCCGCATCGAGCTGCTCCTCCGGCGTGAAATAAGCCGCAATAAAGGCTTCCCAGGCTGTCATTTCCACGTCGATCAGGACCGTGAAGGCGGTGCTGGAGGCGGATTCACCATCGGAAACCTCCACACTCAGGGAAGCGAATCCGGAATAGAGGCTGGTGACCGTGAAACTGAGGGTCCGGGTGCCACCGGTTCCGCTCAATTCGATCGATGTGACCAGATCCGGCCGGTCGGTGGCGGCCGTCAATACCAGGTCCCCGGCAGGGGTCTCCGCATCCGAGATGGTGACCTTGAGCTCGCGCCTCTCCCCGGGCTGGACCGATTGGGCGGCAATCGGGTCGATGCCGGGCGCGGTGTTCCCGGTTCCTTCCCCGGGGCCCCCCGCGGAATCGCCCTTCTGCAGGAGCAGGTCCCAGTAGGCGTTCACGTGGTAGTCCCGGGAGCCTCCCGGGCCAAGCTGCCAGTAGTACCATTCCGCACGTGTGAAGTTCAGGGAAACGGTGTCCATCGGAAGCCCGCCACCGCCGGCGCTTCCCAGCTGGTATGAGGAAATCACTACATTTTCCAGCTTGTACTTGTAGTAGGTGACCTGGCCCGACTCCGTCGACCTGGTGAAATCCAGCTCGACGCCGTTGAGCGGCTCGCCTGTGGCGCAGGCTTGCGCCAGGAGAGGGGAGGCCTTGTCCAGTTCCTTCCAGACCTTCATTTCCCGGAACCGGGTCGAGCCCGGCTCGCCGTCCACTTCCGGACCCACCACCGCCGAGGTGACACTCAGGAGATTGATCCAGTCCTTGTGCTTGGAATCCGTGGATTCCCCCTCGATGGTGGGCAGCTTCACGTAGGCCGCGGCGGGGGACTGCTGCGGGGTCAGCAGGACCGCCAGCACGACAAGTCCCTGCCACCGGCGGAATCCAGTTCTCAATCGCGGAAACATTGCACCTCCCGGATGAATTTTCCCGTCTCTCAACCCTCGGTGTTGGTCTCAAGGTCCCAGCGCATCTCAGTCGTCTCGGCCGGCCTTCCGGTCTCGTCAAAGAGCGTATAACTGAAGGCGATCTTGTTGTAATAAAAAGCAACTTCCTCCGTCGGCCGATCATCCGTATCGCCACTGCCTCCAACGGAATAGGAGGTGACCCTGACATTTGTCAGCGTGATCGTCAGGTAATCCAGGTGTGCATCCCCGCTGTCCTTGCGCAAGGTCAGTACCAGTTCCGGCAGGATTTTGCCCTGGGCACAGGCCAGGGCCAGATAGGGACTCGATTTGTCCAAATACTTGACCGCCTTGAATTCCTTGAAATCCGCAGCCCCATATTCCCGCGAGGTTCCGGTCGACGACGGCCGCGCCAGTTCCCAGCTGATGTCCGTAATGTCGATCTCGTTCTCGTGTTCCGTCGCCTTCGATTCCCCGGGAATGTCCGGGATTTTCAGGTAACCCGTCAGCGGCGCCGGCAGCGGGGAGGGCAGCACAACCGCCAACAGGATTCCCACTACGCCCAGTTTTCCAAGTAGTTCGGTCGCTTTCATGCAAATGCCTTATCCTCCAAACCAGGGACCTGTCAAAGCATTAGCAGGACTGAAACAGGGGATAAGGAACATTAATCCAAAAACCCGGGAAAGTTCCCCCGTCAAAATTAGACATAATACATATTGTGCCATAAATATCCCCGGAATCCGCTGCTGGAGCGGCCTGCGGCCCGGGGCCCAATGCGAATCGAACAGAAATCGAGCCTTGGGGGGAAGCTTTGGGAACCAATTGCGGGAAGCTTCCGGGAAGGAATCTCAAAGATCCTGTTCAATTTCCTCGAGGGTGCGCCCTTTTGTTTCGGGTACCATGAACTTCACCCAGAGGAGCTGGAGGACCATCATGAAACAGAAGAAGGCGAAAATGGAGCTGGGATGGAAGGAGGCGGCCATCTTGGGAAAAACGAGGGTCAGGGAGGCGGCGAAGATCCAGTGGGTGAAGCTGCCGAGGGACTGGCCGGCGGAGCGGTTGCGGTTGGGGAAAATCTCACCGATGAGGACCCAGATGACGGTCCCCTGCCCGACTGCGTGGGCGGCGATAAAGGCGAAAATGCAGGCCGGGACGATGCCGTAGACCTCCGCCTTGAAGGCCCAGGCGCAGAGTCCGAGGGAAATAATGTAGCCGAAGGAGCCGATATAGAGCAAAGTGCGGCGGCCGAGCCGGTCGATGAGGTACAGGCCGACGAAGGTAAAGACGAGGTTGGTCAGGCCGATGCCGATGGACTGGAGCAGCGCGGCCTCGGTCCCGAGCCCGGTCATCTCGAAGATGCGCGGGGCAAAGAAGAGGATGGCGTTGATGCCCGAGAGCTGGTTGAAGAACGCGACCAGGAAAGCCAGGAGGATCGGCTTCCGCAGGCGCCGGGACCAGAACCGGTGCCGGACATGTTCCTGGTCCGGATCCCGGGCGATCTGGCGCACCTTCTCCTGGATTTGCTCCTCGCTGAGATCGGGATGCACGCAGCGATAGACGGCGGCGCCTTCCTCGAGTCGTCCGGCGTGGAAGATCAGCCAGCGGGGACTTTCCGGAATGCGGAAGCAGAGAATGGTGTAGAGCAAGGCCGGCAAGGCCTCGATCCCGAGCATCCAGCGCCAGTCGTTGGGACTGGTCCCGCTGATCAGGGAATTGGAGACAAAGGCCACCAGGATCCCGAAGACAATGTTGAACTGGAACATTCCGGCCAGGCGTCCCCGGTCCTTGGCCGGGGCGATCTCGGAGATAAACATCGGGGCCGCCACCGTGGAGATTCCGACCCCGAGGCCGCCGATAAATCGGGCCACCATGAATCCGTAGGGGCCCGCGGCCAGGCCCGACCAGACCGCGGAGACGAAATACAGCAATCCGATGTAGATCAGGGTTTGGCGTCGGCCGAAGCGCTCGGCCGGAAAGCCGCCCAGAAGCGAGCCCAGGACCGTTCCCCAGAGGGCCATGCTCATGACCAGTCCGTGCATGCCGTCGGACAGGCTCCAGATAGCCTGGATCTTCTGTTCGGCCCCGGAAATGACGACCGCGTCGAATCCGAAGAGGAAGCCGGCCAGGGCCGCGGTCAGCGACCAGAAGAAAAGGCGGAACTTGCTGGCGGTCTCGGTATGGGATGAGGCATGCATGGACTGTGGGGTTTACATGAAGGATCAGGTGAAAACCTGTCTCGTTTATATGCAACCCCGCCCGAGGACCAAGACAATTCGCGTCGCAAGCGCCCTGCCCGGCCAACGCCGCCCGGCCCGGTCAGCTGTCCTGCAGCTTTTCGTGGGCTTCCGCTACTGCCTCCGTTATCAGGTGCTCCTCGCGGACGCTGCG
>CAJXMX010000212.1 GCA_913056355.1 uncultured Opitutales bacterium | reverse complement strand
TGCTGGCCATGCTGCTCCTCCTGATGGTCAACCTGGCGGTTCTTTTAAAGTGGCGGTGGTCCGGGTTGGGCTTGGCCGTCTGTTTGCTCCTGTTCGCCCGCAAATGGTCCATGACCGAGGTTTTCCTGCTGGCCGTCCTGGTGGCCTTCATCAAGGTCGGGGACCTGGCCGATACCCATCCGGGACCCGGCCTGTGGTTCCTTGCCGGCGGCGCGCTGATGCTTCTCAGCGCCCTGCAGCGCATTGACCGGGATGATCTCCCGGCGCTCCTTGGCGAGCCATCCTCCCGGTCCCAGCCAACATCGGTAATGGGTTCTGTGGCCATGCTGGTGGCTGCCCTGATCCTCCTCGTTCCGGCCAATTTCCTGCCCATAATGGAGATTCAGGTTACCCGGGGCAGCCATTCCAGCACTATCCTCGGCGGGATCAGCAGCCTGGCTTCCGGCGGAATGTGGGGAATCGCGGTTATTGTCTTTGTCGCCAGCGTCCTGGTCCCCATCGCCAAGATCGGCGGCCTTGGCTGGTTGATCTGGCTGTCCCGCAGGCAGCAGGGAAGCCGGGGGGCCATGCGGATCTTCCGTTTCATTGATTTCATCGGGCGCTGGTCGATGCTGGACATCTTCCTGGTGGCCCTTCTGGCCGGGTTGATCCGATTTGGCAGCCTGGCCCGGGTCAGTCCCGGCCCGGCGGCGCCGGCCTTTGCCGCAGCCGTGATCCTGACCATCCTCGCCGTGGACCTGTTCGATCCCCGGCTCCTGTGGCAAAAACCCGCCCGTGTCCGATAGGGAGAGCCTTTATGAGCCAAGAAAGTGAACCCCAAGTTGTCGGAGTGAAGACCGCCTGGCTGGTCTGGATCGTACCGTTAGTGGCGCTCCTGGTGGGCGGGTATCTCCTCTTCAAGGAGCTTGCCGACCGGGGCACCGGGATAACCGTGACCTTTATCGACGGCTCCGGTATCGAGGCCGGAAAGACGCCCCTGGTCTACCGCGGGGTGGCCGTCGGACAGGTTGAGGAGGTCCACTTGCTGGATGATCTCAGCAAGGTGGAAGTGATTGCCCGGCTGGAGAAATCCGCCGACGCCATCGCCGTTGAGGGCACCCATTTCTGGGTGGTGCGGCCCAAAATTTCCCCCAGCGGGGTGAGTGGACTGGAAACTTTGATGAGCGGCATCCGGATCGCCCTCCAGCCCGGGTCCGGCCCGCCGGCCCGTCATTTTGCCGGCCTCGAGGACGCACCGTCGAGGGGCTCCAAGGGACTTGGGCGCATCTTTTATCTGCACGCTCCCCACCGGGGATCGGTCCAGGAGGGGGTCCCGGTCCTTTACCGGGGAGTGGAGACCGGGGAAGTCGTCTCGGTCTCGTTGAGCCGGGATGCCACCCAGGTCCTCTTCGAAATTGTCATTGACGAGCCTTTTGCCGAGCTCGTCCGGCCGGGTACCGTCTTCTGGGATGCCGGCGGAGTGGACCTCAAGCTGGGATTGCTGGGGGCCAAGGTCCGGGTCGGTTCCCTGGAATCCATCCTCTCAGGCTCCGTCGCCATGGCCGTGCCTCCGGACTCCACCGACTTGGCTCCTTCCGGGGATGGCACCAAGTTTGAATTGTATCCCGAACCCGAGGACGAATGGCTGGAGTGGAACAGCAAGATCATCCTGCCGCCCGGGAAGGCGGAGGATGACAAGCCGGATGTAAGTGAGGAGAACGGTTCCTGATCCGGGGATCAGTTGGTCGCGTCCTTGACCTCGTCGGCCACATCATCTGCGGCGTCCTTGACCGCGTCGGCACCGTCCTTGGCCATGTCTTCGGCCTTGTCATAGGCGTCCTTGGCGGCATCACCGACCTCTTCGCCGGCTTCCTCGATCTTGTCACCAGCGGTTTCCATGTTGTCCTTGGTCTTTTCGCAGCCTGCGCTGAAAAGCATGACGGCAAGGAGGAGAGAGGCGATTTTTAACAGGTCTTTAGCTTTCATGAATTCGAATTTGACGTTTTTTGCGGCCATTGCAATGCCGGAGGCAAGTTTTACGATAATAAACAGGATTAATCAATACGACAAGTTTTGCTACTGTCGAAGCTTGACCCCCCAGCCGGATGGGATCAGCCTCAAGGCAACTTCCCATTTCTCCCGATAATAACCCGCAACGTGCCGGTAACGATTCGGAACCGGCCGGAAAGGCTACATGACAAAGCGCATACTCTCTCTCCTGGGCCTGGCGGCCCTGTTGTCCACCACCGCCCTTGGTATCGACTGGAAAGTCCAGGCGGACTACGCCGAGACCTGTTCCTGCAACGTGATCTGCCCCTGCCTGTTCGGGGGCGATCCGAGCCATCGGGAATGCCTGGGACAGGGGTACCTGCGGATCAGGAAAGGCCATTACGGCAATGTGGACCTGGCCGGAGTCGAAGTGCACTCCACCTTCAAGATGGGCGAATGGGAGCGTTACACCGTAAGTGACCAGGCGACGCCCGAGCAGGCGGAGGCCGTGCACCAGGTCATCAAGGCGGCTTTTTCCCTGCCCGGATCGGAAATTGTCAGTTTCAAGCAGGGCCCGGTCAGCTACAGGGTGGAAGGCGACCACATCCGCTTCGGGACCGATGGATCGAAAGTCGACCTGGAGGCGGTAAACGGGGCGGACGGGACGCCGATGCGCCTGGAGAACCACCCGATGTTCCCGCACTACAAGGTGTACCGATCGGTCAATGTGGAGCACGAAAGCGAGACCCGGGAATTCTCCCTCAGCGGAACCAACGGCTTCACCTGTGTACGGTCGGCCTCCTCGGAAGACGCGAAGAGCTGAGATTCAGAGCTTGTTTATGGTGCTGGCCAGGTAGCCGGCGCCGAACCCGTTGTCGATATTGACCACGCTCAGCCCTGAGGCGCAGGAGTTGAGCATGGCCAGGAGAGCGGCGACCCCGCCGAAGCTGGCCCCGTAGCCGACGCTGGTCGGAACCGCTATGACCGGTGCCTTGACCAGGCCCGCAACGACGGAAGGGAGGGCCCCTTCCATCCCGGCGACGGTGACCAAAACCCGTGCCTGGCGCAGGGTGTCCATTTCCGCCACCAGGCGGTGCAGGCCAGCCACGCCGGCGTCGTAGATGGTCCTCACTTGGTTGCCGTAGAACTCGGCCGTGACCCGGGCCTCTTCCGCCACGGGCAGATCGGAGGTGCCGGCGCAGACGATCGCGATGAAGGTCTCCGTGGTACCGGGTGCCTGGTCCTGAAGGACGAAGGTCCGCGCATTCTGGTTGTAGGTGCCGGAGGGAAACTTGGCCGCCAGCTGAACCGCTTTCTCCTCGTCGATGCGGGTTACGAGGACATCCTGGCCGGCCTGGCGCAGGCTGCGGACAATATCCAGGAGCTGGGAAACGGATTTTCCCTGGCCGAAGACGACCTCGGAGGCGCCGTTGCGCTCCAGGCGGTCGTGGTCCACCCGGGAGTGGCCGATATCCTCGTAGAGGCCCGTCCGGAGCTGCTCGGCGGCTTGCTCAATTTCAAGGCTGCCGTCCTGGACGGCTTGAAGAATCTGGCGAAGTTTAGACATCTTGGCGGCGGAGTTCTTGTTCGATTTCCTGTATCGAGAGGTCGTGCTCGCGGGCCAGGCGGGCCAGGTCCTCGTATTCGAATTTTGAGCGCAGGGGTTTCCCGTCCAGAAGGGCGGTCTTGACCCGGACGGCGCCCAGGGGAGTCTGCTTTTCCTCAATGGTTCGTTCCAGCACCGAGCGGTTCCATTCCTTCCAGCGGACCCCGAGGGTGGTGCTGTTCCTGAACAGGAGACCGGTCATGCGGTCCCGGTCGTCAGCCCGGATGAGGAGATGGAGGACGCAGCCCAGCCGCCCCTTCTTGAAGGTGGCGGGGACCTGCCAGACATCGAGGGCGCCGGCCTCTAGAAGCATTTCCGCGAGGAAGGCGACCTGTTCGGGGGGCATGTCATCGAGGTTGGCGGCCAGTTCAAGGACCGGTTTATCCACCCCGGCCGGCGATACCGTTTCCTCGAGCAGCGAGACGTAAAGGACATTGGCGGCGGCCGGTGAATCCTTCTGGCCGATACCGACTCCCGTGGCGACCGGCCTGCCATGCAGGGCCTGCCCGGAGAGGGCCTGCTTGCCGGCCATGAGGGCGGCCCCGGTGGGAGTGGTGGCCTCGTAGGGGACGCCTCCCATGGAGACCGGCATGTTCTCGACCAGCCGGGTCGTGGCCGGCGCGGGAACCGGCATCCGCCCGTGGGCGCACTGGACCGTTCCACCGCCCAGTTCAAGGGTGCCGAGGGCGATGCGGTCCACTCCCAGCAGGTGCCAGCAAATGGCGGCCCCGACAATGTCGATAATGGAATCCACCGCGCCGACCTCGTGAAAGTGTACCGCCTCGGGCGGCTTGCCATGGACTTTGCCCTCGGCTTCCGCGAGGACCCGGAAGACCTCGACCGCGTCAACAATGACCGGTCCCGGGAGGGGTGCTTCCTCGATGATCCTGCGGATATCGGCGAAGGTCCGGTGGTGGTGTTCATCGGGGCAGGTGACGTCGCACCGGGTTCCGCTGACCCCTTGCCGCTGGTCGCGGGCGAAGGAGATTTCCCAGTCCGTCAGGGGGAGCATTTTCAGGTGGGAGAGGAGGTCCTGGGGATCGACCCCGAGGTCGACCATCGCGCCCAGGTTCATGTCGCCGCTGATACCGGCCGGGCAGTTGTAATGCAGGGTCTTCATCGCGGAATGGTCCGGAAGGGGAAGGTCACAACCCGAGCTGGATGGCCAGGCCACAGACCAGAATGGTCAGCCCGGCGGCCACGTGCCCGTAGCGGGAATAGCGTTGCAGGGGAAGGAACTCGATGCCGCGGACCAGGCCATAGACCATGGCCAGCATGGTGCCGATAGTGGCCATGGCAAAGATGGCGGTGGTGGCGGCCGCCACGGGAAGGTTTTGTTGGACCGCGGGCACCAGCAACAGCGGAATAAAAGCCTCGCAGGGTCCGAAGACGAAAATGATGAAGAGGCTCCATCCCGTGACCGAACGAGCTCCCTTGTTGGCGGTATGCGGGTGGGCGTGACTCCCGCCATGGTTGTGCTCGTGGGTATGGAGGGTCCCGTCCGCATGGGCGTGGATGTGGGTATGGGAATGCTTGCGGCCCATGTTCTTGAGGGCCCAGGCCAGGTAAAGGGCGCCCATGGCGATGAGCAGCCAGGCCGCCAGCTCGCCGCGGATGGACTCGATGGCCTGCAGACCGCCCAAGCCCCAGCCCACGGCCAGGCCGACGGCCCCGATCAGGATGGACCCGGACACGTGACCGACTCCGCAGAGGGCGGTGACCAGCAAGGTTCGGCTGTGCGACCATTTCCGGGCCTTGGAGAGCGCCACGAAGGGCAGGTAGTGGTCGGGGCCCAGGATCGTGTGGGTGATCCCGATAACCAGCGCAGTCATCAGGAGGGCAAGGGTGCTGGAATCCGCGAGCATGATGGTGGGAGATTATGCAGACCTTCGATTTGCACAAATCAAATTGTTGGATTCCCGCGCCGCCCGCTTGATTTGACAAGGGACTGGTCCTGGACACTATCTGGGTTATGTCCCGCGGCACCCCCCTTGAAGAAAACCTGAAGGCCGTTGAAGCCTGGTTTGCCAACGCTCCCGGCGTGGTGGTGGCTTTCTCCGGTGGGGTGGACAGTTCCCTCGTGGCGTTTCTGGCCCGGCGTTTTCTCGGTCCGGAGCGGTCCCTGGCGGTCATTTCGGCCTCACCCAGCCTGAAGATGTCCGAACTGGACGGGGCCCGGGCCTTCGCCCGCCGGCATGCCATTCCGCTGGAGGTCATTGTGACCCGGGAGATGGAGAATCCCAACTACACCAGCAATCCGGCCAACCGCTGTTACTTCTGCAAGCACACCCTGTACACGGAGCTGGACTCGATGCGGGAACGCTTTCCGGACTGGTACGTAGTCAACGGCCAGAACACCGACGACCTCGGTGACTACCGTCCGGGCCTGCAGGCGGCGAAGGAATTCGAGGTGCGGGCACCCCTTGGTGAATGCGGCCTCGACAAGCAGGCCGTTCGGGAGATGGCGGCCCATTTCGGCCTGGAATGCTGGGACAAGCCGGCCAGTCCCTGCCTGTCTTCACGGGTGCCCTACGGGCAGGAGGTCACCTTTGAGAAACTGCGCCAGATCGAGGCCGCGGAGGCCTGGCTGGTCGGCGCCGGATTTCCCGTCTGCCGGGTCCGCCACTACGGGGAGCAGGCCAGGATCGAGGTGCCACCGGACCGGGTCGCCGAACTGCAGGAGCAATCGGATGCGGTTGGCAGGCACTTCAGCAAAATCGGATTCAGCCGCGTCGAGATTGACCCGGAGGGCTTTGTCTCGGGCAAGCTGAACCGCGTCCTGGACGGAATCGGGGACTAAGCTCCGCCTCAGGCGAAGTACTGTTCCGCCCTTCGAATGATGTCCGGGTAGTCCACCTTGTAGCTGCAGTTGTCACGCAGCGCGGCCAGGTCGACGTTGCTGACCTGGCGCACTTCGGCCGGCAGGTTGCGGTACAGTTCGCGGGCGCTGAATTCACCGTCCTGCTCGTAATAAGTCACGTAGCGGGAAATGTCGCGGTAGGCCAGCTGGATGTCGCGGGCATTCTCGAGGCAGCTCGGGCAGCCGGGGCACATGGTGGCCGGGACCAGGCCGGCGACCGCCTTGAGGGCGTCGATCTGCTCCTGGGGAAGGGCGCTCTTGAACATGCGGGCGGCCATGGCGTTTTCCTCGATCTGCTCCACGTTGGCCATGGCCGAGCAGACGGAACTGATCCGCTTGTCGCTCCAGACCTTGTGAAGGAGGGCCTGCTGGGTGGTCAGGTTGACCTTTTCCATGGCCGGGTTGGCCTTCGGGGCCTTTGCCCAGTTGCGCATTTCCTTCATGCAGACCAGCCCGATGCCCGCCTCATGGCAACGATCGAGCGCCTTGTCCAGTTCGCCTCCCTTCTCGTGCATCGGATCGTAGGCCAGCATGATGGCGTCCACGAAACCGCCATCGGCGGCCGCGTTGAGGTATTCCACCAGCTTGTCGTCATGGCAGGAGAATCCGCACAACTTCGCTTTACCGGAGGCCTTGATCTTGTCGAAGACCTCGCGCAGCTCGTCGCTCTTCGGCCAGTTGAGGGATTCTTCCCCGTACTCGCGGGTGCCGATCCCGTGGATGAAGAAAAGGTCCACATAGTCGATGCCGATGCTCTCGAGTCGCTTGTCGATCATGGTCAGGAGCTCCTGGGGGCCTCCCTTGGGATGGTCCTTGGTGACGATGAAAACCTCGTCCCGGCGGTCCGGGTAACGCCGGACCCACTTGCCGACGTCCTTCTCGGACTGGCCCTTCTTGTAGCAGTCGGCTGTATCGAAATAGCGGATACCATTGCGCCATGCAATGTCGAGGAACTGCGGGCTGTGGGCGGCCATCATCCCGCCGATGTTGAGCATCGTCACCTCCGGACCGTTGCGGCCCAGCTTGCGCTTGGGCAGGGCCCCGGCATTGTCGACATTAAGGGTTTCCGCGGCGTGGGCCCCGGTGGACAGGGCGGCCAGCGCGGCCGGGGTGGCGATGGAGGCCTTGAGGAAATTGCGGCGGGAAGTGGAGGATGACTTTTTCATGATCAGGCGGGATTCGACGTTTGTGATTTCAGTTTATCGACGGTTTTCTCGAGAGAGGTGATCCGCTTGGAGAGGCGGCCCAGGACCTTCTTGGCATGGGCCGACAATCCGACGCAGAGTTCACAGTGAAAGCGGGTGGCCGGGCTTCCCGGCTCCGGATAGACATAGGTTTCCCCGCAGACGCTGCAGGTCTTCTCGCGGGTCGCCGGTTGCGGCTTGGGGGTTTTAACAGCCATGGG
>CAJXMX010000211.1 GCA_913056355.1 uncultured Opitutales bacterium | reverse complement strand
AGAACTCGTCGCACATGCCGCGCTTCTCGAGAAACTCAAGGATCCGATCTGGAGCCGCTCCGACGCGGCCGAGTGATTTGGCCGAGCGATCAGGCGGTGCCTTCGGGCGTGATCGACGCCACGTCGACGCCGCCATTTTCCTGACGCTGCAGCTCGTTCTTCTGGAACACGCCGAGGAAATCGATCGGCTGGATATGCAGCGGCGGATAGCCGCCTTCCGTAGTGATCTGTCCGACGATCTGCCGTGCGAACGGGAAGAGCAGCCGCGCGCATTCGACCATCAGCACATATTCCACCTGGTCCGCGCGGACATTCTCGAATTGGAAGACGCCGGCATAGTTGAGCTCGAGGATGAAAACCTTGTCGCCCTCGTGGACACCGTTGACGTTCAGCAGCAGCTGGACCTCGTAGACGTTGTCGGCCATGCGCTCGGCGCGAACATCGACACCGATCTCGATATCGGGACGGATATCGGCGCGCAGGCTCCAGGGCGCCTTCGGATTCTCGAAGGAGAGGTCCTTGATGTACTGTGCCTTCACCGTCATCGAGAAGGTGTTGATGGCGTTGCCCGCCGCGTCGGTCGCGTTGCCGGTCGCGTTGCCGGTCTCGGTATCGGTCATCGGTCTTGTCTCTGCCGGAGGAAATCGAAGGCGCGTGGGTATCACGGATCGGGGGTGTGAACAACCTCCCCGGCGCCGTCCCGCTGGACCTTGACCACCGCCTCCGCCACGGCCACCGCCTGCCCGGGATGGCAGAAGCCCATGACCTCGGCCAGCCGGGGATGGGTGGCGGCCTGGCCGTGGGTCATTCCCATGCCGCCGCCGACCGTGACGTTGTAGCCGGCAATTTTGCCGTCCTCCACGATGGCGATGTAGCCCAGGTCGTGGGCAAATATATCCACGTCGTTGCTCGGTGGTACCGCGATCACGATCTTGAACTTGCGGGGCAGGTAGGTCTTGCCGTAGATCGGCTCCTCGTCCTCCTCGCCGCCGGCCACCCGCTCCTCGTCCAGCCAGATTTCATGGTAGGCCCGGGTGCGCGGGCTGAGGTGGTCCGAAATGGCCCGCGAAAGTTCCAGGATTTCCCCGTGGACCTCGCTCTGCGCCGGGTTGGGATTGCACATCACGTTGCGGTTTACGTCGCCGCAGGCCGCCAGGGTGTCCATCAGGACGCTGTTGATCTCCTGGATCGTCTTTTTCAGGTTCACTTTCAGCACCCCGTGCAGCTGGTAGGCCTGCCGCGTGGTCAGCTTCAGGGTCCCGTTGCCGTACCGGTCGGCCAGCCGGTCCATGGTCAGCCACTGCTCCGGAGTGGTTACCCCGCCCGGTACCCGGACCCGGATCATGAAGCTGTAGGCCTTGTCCAGCTTCTTCTTCCGCCGCTCCGAGCGCTCGTCCCGGTCGTCCTGCAGGTAGATACCGTGAAACTTCGTCAGCTGCGCGTCCTCCGCGCTGACATCCCCGTGCAGGGTGTCCTCCAGCGAGGCCGCCAGGGTCCCCCGGAGGAAGTTGCTTTCCTCCTTCAGGCCCTCGTTCTTGTGCAGGGTCGCTTCCCTTTTTCCATCCACTGATTTGCTCATGATTCCTTTAATAAAGGTTCATTAGGCAGAAAAGTAAAGTTAAGAGTGGATTACTCGCTTCGCTCGATCGGCCGGTTTCCGGGGAAGAGCCGCTCGAGGGTCTTGGCAAGGAGGTCGAATTCCAGGTTGACGAGCGATCCGGGGTGTTTGGCGTCGAGGTTGGTCACCTCCAGGGTATGGGGAATGAGCCAGACCGCGAATCCGGTGTCATCGACCTCGGCGACGGTCAGGGAGACGCCGTCAATGGCGATGGAGCCCTTGTAGACCAGATACTTGAGAAACCCTTCCGGCGGCTCGATGCGCAGGTAGAGGTCCTTTCCCCGCCGCTCGGCGTGGGTCACCTTGCCGGTGGCATCGATGTGGCCGGTGACAAAATGGCCGCCGATCTTGCCGTTGAAGCGAAGGGAGGTCTCCAGGTTGACCGGATCACCGGGCTGGATGGTCTGGAAGGAGGTCAGGCGCACCGATTCGTGCAGGAGGTCGAAGGCGACCGATTGGCCGTCGAAGTCAATGGCGGTCAGGCAGCAACCGTTGACGGCGATGGAATCGCCCATTTCGAGGCCTTGGAGGACCTTGTTGGCGGCCAGCCTGAGCCGGTAGGCGGCCTTTTGCTCGGAGAACTCGAGGACGCGGCCCGTTTCTTCAATAATTCCGGTGAACATGCAGGGAATTTCTTGAAGCCCCGGCGGGAAACGCCAGCCGAAAGTGAACCCGGATGGAGAATCAGGCGGATTTGGAGACGTATTTGAGGGACATCAGGGTGACGAAGCTGCCCAGGACCAGCATGGCCCCGCAAATGCCGGCCAGGACCAGGTCGATGGAGGAAGCGCCCTCCTTGGCCAGGAATCCGTAGGTCATCATCACGAGGGCATAGAGGGGGGTGATGACCATGATGACCACCGCGGGAACAACGAACCCGTAGGCGATCCGCTTTTCCTTGAGAAAGACCATGAAGGTCAGGAGAGCCAGGGCCGCCAGCAACTGGTTGGTGGATCCGAACAGGGGCCAGAAAACCCGCCAGGCGGGCTGGCCGTCGATTTTCAGGAAGACCGCCACCGCCGGTACGACCAGGACCGCGAGGGTTCCCAGCCAGCGCGTCCGGACCGAACGCACACCCAGGAATTCCTCCAGGATGAAGCGGCTGAGCCGGGTGCAGGTGTCGAGGGTGGTCAGGAGAAAGGTACTGACGGCAAGCAGGCTGAATTCCCGGGCCAGGTTCTCGGGGATGCCGAGGGTGGACATGAACCGTCCGGCTCCGGCCCCGAAAATCGCCACCGGGGTGGCCAGCTCGGTCCGTTCCGCCTGGCTCAGGATAACCACCGTCCCGAGCGCAAAAACGGCCAGGACGCCCTCCACCAGCATGGCCCCGTAGTTGACCCGGCGGATGTCGCTTTCCACGGAAAGCTGCTTGGAGGTGGTGCCGCTGCTGACGATGCTGTGGAATCCGGAACAGGCCCCGCAGGCCACGGTGATGAAGAGGAAGGGCATCAGGCTGCCAACCTGGCTGCTGTTCCAGCCGAGGTAGAAATCGATCTGCATGTCCTGGCTGGAAAAAATGACGCCCAGGATACCGGCCAGCATCAGGATGTAGAGGAAGGTGCTGGAAAGGAAGTCCCGTGGCTGGAGCAGCAGTTGGACGGGAAGGATGGCGGCCACGAAGCAGTAGGCGATGATGATGATGGCCCAGAAACCCTGGCTCTCCAACGGGGACGGGAAGAAATGGCCGATGGCCAGACCGGCGTAGGTCAGGGGAACAAAGATGAGAATGCTCAGCCAGAACGGCATCCGGGTCCGGGTGATGACCAGGCCGAACCCGACCGCGACCACGATGAACCACCCGGAAGCGGTGGCCACACTGGGGGTGTTGGTGAAGGTGGAGGCAGTCAGGTCAAGAAAGACGATGATCACGTAGATCAGGGCGCAGAGGACAAAAATGGCAAAGAGCTGGCCGGTCCGCTTGCCGACGATGGAGCGCATGGCGTCGGCGATGGACTTGCCGCCGGTCCGGGCCGAGATGAAGGCCGAGCCATAATCGTGAACACCGCCGACAAAGGCCGCGCCAAGGAGAATCCAGAACCAGGTGGGTCCCCAGCCGAAATACATGGCGGCCAGGATGGGACCCACGATGGGGCCGGCCCCGGCAATCGAGGAGAAATGGTGCCCGAAGAGGATGGAGGCCCGGGTCGGGACGTAGTCGATCCCGTCCTTCTGGGTGTGGGCCGGCGTGGGGCGCTGGTCGTCAATCCCGCAACGGCGGTCCATGAACCCCCCGTACAGACGGTAGGCCAGGGCAAAGAAGACCAGGGAGGTAAGGAGTAGGTAAACCATGCTTCTGGCCGTTGGTTAATGATTTTTCGGCCGGAAAGTCAATACGGCGTCCCGGTCCCGGGGCCGAGGCTTATTGAGTCTGCTCCAGCTTATGCAGGATTTCCCGGACTATTTCAGCCGGCGGGGGGCCGATATCCACGGCCATGGCCCGGCGTGGTTCCTCAAGCGCGGCAAACTGACTGTCCAGCAGGGCTGCCGGCATGAAGTGCCCGGTCCTTGCGGTCATGCGTTTTCCGATGAATTCCCGGCTCCCGCGCAGGAAGATGACCCGGAGATCCGGAATGGCCTGGCGCAGCCGTTCCCGATAAGCGGCCTTCAGGGCCGAGCAGGAGATCACCACCCAGGGCTGCGACTGCTTGCGGCGTATCGCCTCACGGGCGATCCGGTCCAGCCAGGGCATGCGGTCCGCATCCTCGAGTGGAATTCCCGCTGACATTTTCCGGATGTTCTCCGCCGGATGGAGGTCGTCCCCCTCGATGAAGGATCCCTCCAGCCTTTCGGCCAGCAATTGCCCGATGGTGGATTTGCCGCATCCGGAGACCCCCATGACCAGTAGTACCGCCATTGTTCGTCAGTAGAGGTCCATCAGGGTTCCGAAATCCGGCTCGTACAGGCGCTTGTAGGCCCGGACAGCCTGCCCGTCGGTCAGGGAGGCGAGGTAATCGCAGAGTAGCCGGCGTTTCCGGTCCTCCTGGTCCTCCTTGCGGACCCACTGGCTGACCGGTTCCGGCAGGATGCGCAACGGCTTGGGATGACCACCCAGCAAATGCTCGGTGTAGGCCTCGTAGAGCCGGGTCAGGAGGTATCCGCCCTTGAACTCGATTTGCTGCAGGGGCGGTGACTTGAAAATCAGGTCGATGGCTATCCGCTTGTGGAGAATGCAGACCTCGCGGACCTTGGAATCGATCTCGAGCCGGAATCGGTGGCGGTTGGTCTGCCGGCTTAGGGGCGAATCCTGGGGAATCACGCGGCACGCCTGGATAAACTGGCCGATCCAGATGCTGGTCCTGGGCTCATAGCCCCCGGATCGTATTTCATCGATCAGGTCATCCAGGGTCTGGAGCTGGTAGCTGGTCAGGTCGTCCTGTTCATCGGACCAGGCCCGGAGGGTATCCGGGGTGATGAAGCGGGCCTTGATGCCGTCGACGATGTCGTGCAGCGAGTACGCGGTGTCGTCGGCCCAGTCCATGATCTGGCACTCGATGCTTTTCAGGCTGTTCAATTCATCGGGGCCCATTCCCGAAAGGACATCCCCGGGAAAGACGAATTCACGGACATCCGCCTGTTCGTCATAAAGGAAATGGTTGTCCGGATAGCGGATTTGCCCGTTTTCCTCCCGGCAGCATTCCCCGTGCAGCGCCTTGTACTTGAGAATGCCGTCCAGAAAGGCCCGTGTCGGCTTCATCCCGGAAGGCCGGTCCGGACGGGCGTAGATGAGCCGGGTCAGGATGCGCAGGGTCTGGGCATTGCCTTCAAATCCGCCATGCCCCGACATCAGCTCGTTCAGCTTCCTCTCCCCGATGTGGCCGAAGGGCGGGTGGCCCAGGTCGTGGGCCAGGCCCACGGCTTCCACCAGGTCCGGGTCGATGTGGAAGTCCGGTCGCAGGCGGTCGCTGGTCTGGTTGAGGTACTCGGCGATGGAGCGGGCGATCCGGGCCACCTCGATGGTGTGGGTCAGGCGGGTGCGGTAGAAATCATATTCTCCCGACTGGAAGACCTGGGTCTTGGACTGAAGTTGCCGGAAAGAGGAGGAGAAAAGGACCCGGTCCCGGTCCACCTGGAAGGGGCTGCGGTGATCGTTTTCCGGACGCTTCCCCGGAAGGTGTTCGCAATCAAAGTCCCCGTAGAACCTGTTATCCATGACTCACAGTAGAGCTATTGCCGCAATTAGCACAATTAGGAAAAATCCGTCACAGGTCCTTGTTGCGGGTATCCAGGACCAGGGTCACCGGCCCGTCGTTGTCTGCGGCGATGTGCATCTCCGCCCCGAAAATCCCGGTCGCCACCTCCTTTCCGGTCAGCCGGCCCAGGTGGGACACGAATCCCTCATACAAGGGCACCGCCGTCTCCGGGGCGGCCGCCCGGTTGAAGGAGGGGCGGGTTCCCTTCCGGAGGTTTCCGAAGAGCGTGAACTGGCTGATCACCATCACCTCCAGGCCGAGGTCCAGCAGGCTTCGGTTCATGCGGCCCTCCGCATCCTCGAAACACCGGATGACCGGTACCTTCTCCGCCAGCCATTCCATGTCTTCCCGGGTGTCGCTTCTTTCAACGCCAAGGAAGACCAGCAGGCCCGGGCCAATCCTGCCCACCGACTCGCCCGACACCCGCACCTCCGCACCGCTGACCCGTTGTATTACCGCTCTCATGACAATTCGCCTATCCCCATTAGCCGTCCCGTGACAAGCCACAACTGCCTCCGGGATCCCGGGCGGCCAACAACGCCGACCCGGGCGGGAGCCCCGGGCCTTGGGGCCTTCCCCTTAGTCTCGCATGAGTAAGTCCCTAAGCCTTTGGGGTTGCAGTGCCGGTCGCTTTGTACTTGGATTCCAACACTCTAGAAGCTGGCCAAATGGACATCCTCATTGCGGAAGACGATTTTATCTCGCGCAAACTTCTCGTGAATATTCTCGAGGAGCTTGGCCACACGGTGACCGTCGCCAACGACGGCGAGGAAGCCTGGGATGCCTACAAGGCGCAGCCCACCAGGATGGTCATCACCGACTGGCTGATGCCCCGGCTGGACGGTCTCGAACTGGTTCGCCGGATCCGTGAAAAGGACCTCAGCGACTACACCTATGTGGTCCACCTGACAGCCAACATCGGGCAGCGGGAAAACTACTTCAAGGCCATGGAGGCCGGGGTGGACGATTTCCTGACCAAGCCCCTGGACCGGATCGAGCTGGAGATACGCATCCGCGTCGCCGAGCGAATCCTCAAGGCCAGTTCCCATATCCACTCCCTTGAAAGCGTCCTGACCATCTGCGCCTACACCAAGAAGGTCAACTTCCCGGACGAGGGCTGGCAGACCATCGAGGAGTTCATGCGCCGGCATCTCGGCCTGACCGTCTCCCACGGCATCGAGCCGGAATATTACGACCAGGTCATCAAGCCCCAGCTGGAACAGCTGAAGGCGCGCAACCAGCCGGGTTCCTGAAGCCCCGGTAGCGGATTTTCATGACAAGGGCGTGACGCCCTTCTTGAGGATGATGTTTCCGTACTTTGCCGTCTCGCCGGTCATGACCACCGCGAAGGCCTCCCTGGAACGGTCGTAAAAGGCGAACCGCTCGACCCGCTCGATGGCCGGCTTCTGCTCGCAGCAACGGTCGATCTCGATCCGGTAGCGCCGCTCGACCTCCGGATCCAGCTCATCGCCGGGGACGGCGGCCATCATGGCCAGCGGCGCGGCGACGTAACTGTCCAGTTCGAGGAGTGGAAGGATGGCGCCGAGGAGGGCGTCAATCTTCAGTCCGTCGGCCCGGAGGACCCGGCGGCCGATGCTCTCCCCGGGAAAGTGGGCGTCGGCGAGGACAATCTCGTCCCCGTGTCCCATGCGGTACAGGACGGAGAGCAGTTCGGGGGAAAGGAGCGGGGAAATATGCTTCAGCATGGCGGATCAGTCCTTGAATCCCTCGGGGTGCGACTGGTGCCACTTCCACGCGCTGGCGATGGTCTCGCGGATGTCCATGTACTTCGGTTTCCACGACAGCTCCTTCATGGCCTTGCTGCTGTCGGCGTAGAGGGCGGGGGGGTCGCCAGCCCGGCGCGGCCCGATTTCATAGGGAACCTTCAATCCGGTCACGTCCTCCACCGCCCGGATGATTTCCATGACGCTGGCCGGCTTGCCGGTGCCGAGGTTGTAGTAAAGGAACTGCCCGGGGGTGGCCAGCTGGTCAAAGACGGCGATGTGGGCCCGGGACAGGTCGTCGACATGGATGTAGTCGCGCAGGCAGGTCCCATCAGGGGTTTCGTAATCGTCCCCGAAGACGGTCAGCTGACCCCGCTTTCCCTGGGCGGC
>CAJXMX010000210.1 GCA_913056355.1 uncultured Opitutales bacterium | reverse complement strand
TCTCCAGATTGGCGGGGTTGGGCTCCAGTTTGATGGCGTCCAGATAGACCTCGGTGGCTTCATCAATCATGTTCTTGTTCATGTAGACGTCGCCGAGAAGGAGCAGGGAAGGAACATTGGCCTCACCCATGAAACGGACAATTTCCAGGTTCCGGGCCGCCTCGTCGATGTTGTCCAGGGCGATGTAGCAATTGGCCTGGGCCATCCAGAAGTTGGCCTGGTTGGGGCTCTTCATGAGCAGTTCCGCGAAAACATCCTTGGCTTCCGAATAGCGTTCCTGTTGCAGCAGGACATTCCCCAGGAGCTGCTTGAACTGCTGGATGTTGGGATTGATCATGATGCTGTTCCGGAGTGCCGTCTCGGAGGAGACCAGCTTGCCTTCCTCCATGTAGATCGCCCCCAGGATGCCGAAGGTGACCGCATCCCGGTCGCCCAGCTCGATGGCCTTGACGAAGTATTCCTTGGCGTCTTGCCCGCGGTCCAGACGGAAGAGCAGGTTGGCCAGGTTCTTGTAGGCGCGGAGGAAGTTCGGAAAGCCGGTGTTCGGGTCGACGGCACGCTTGAGGTAGGTTTCCGCCGCCTTGTTGGCCCGGGTCCTTTCCGCTTCATTGCTGCTGATTTCCGCCAGGCGCATCTGCAGGGTACCGGCGATCTGCAGCATCAGCGGGCTGGTGTTGACGCCCTTGGCCTGCTGCGAGCGGATCAGGGTGTCCACCGCGTTGACCGCCTGCCGCAGGTCGGCATCGGAGCCGGACTGGAGGAAGTTCTTCACCTGGGCGAGCGTTTCCCGTTCGGCCTGGTCTTCGGGCATTCCCGGCTCGGTCGCAGCATTGACACCGTAATACCCCATGAAGGCATTCTGCCATTCCTGGGTAGCGTAGAAAGCCTTGGCCGGGGACGCGTCCACGTCGACGACTCTCTGTTGGGCCTGTGCCAGGACACTGGCTCCGGCAAGGGTGATAAGGATGATGGTTCGTTTCATGGGAAAAATGGGTTATTCACTGTTAACGGTTGAATTTAAACGGTATGGGGACACGGACTTTACAGCTGACGGCCTTGCCGTCCTTTTCCCCGGGCTTGAAGCGCCATTTGCGGACTGCGCGGATAGCAGGCTCTTCAAATGCCGGGTTGTCCGACTTCTCGACCCTGATATTGCTGGTGGTGCCGTCCTGGCGAACCACGAAAAGCAGGATCACCGTTCCGGAAATTCCGGCCCGCCGAAGTTCCGGCGGATAGGTCGGGGTCACCTGGGAGATGGGCTCAGGCCGGCGGGTCAGGTCTTCAAGCTCGTAGATGATCTCGTCGAGCTGGCTCCCCACGTCGATTGTGGGAACCGTGAAGTCCGAGCTGGCAAAACCGGAGAGGTCGGCATTCATGGACAGTTCCAGCTGCTCCAGGGTGGGGGGCTGGCGGTTCTGTTCAATTTCCTCGATCTCCTCCTGCTCCTGCTCTTCCGGCGGGGGCGGCGGTTCATCGATGACCGGGGGGGCCTTCATTTCCACCACATCCACTTCCGCACCGGCGTTGGACGCGAAATCCGAAATCCATTGGGAGACGGGCAGGGCGAGGAGAACGGCAGCCATGAAGATAAAGCCCGTGGTCAAGGACCGAGGCAACTCGGACTTGAGATCGGGTGGCTGGTTGAGTTTTACATCTGACATACTCGTTACCTCAGGTTTTTTCGGTGGAGATGCTGACCGTGGACATCGGGTTGGCCAGTTTGCACTCGTCAATGACCCGAATCACCGTGGCCGCCGGGGCGGCACGGTCCACTTGGAGGATGACCGGCATTGTCTCGTTGTCCGAGGTCAGGCGCTTGACCACGCCGCGAACCCCGACAATGCCAATCGTGGAACCCCCGTACACGACATCACCATCGGAGGTGACGGCGATCAGGATGGAGTTTTTCTCAAGGTCGAGAGCCGACATGGCGAACTCCCGCTGAACCTCGACTCCGGGCTCCTGGACAAAGACCGTGGTCACGATAAAGAAGATCAGGAGAATGAAGACCATATCAATCATCGGCGAGATGTTGATATCGCTCATTTCCGCTTCGTCTTGGAGAATGCTTCCGCGCTTGCTCATTTGGCTTCCTCCAGCTTGTGGACCCGCTGCACGATGGTCGTTTCCAGCTCGGCCAGGAAGGCCAGGTAGGAATTGCGCGAGCGGATCACGAGGGAGATGAAGATATAGCCCGGGATGGCGATCATGAGACCCGTCTGGGTCGTGATCAGCGCCACCCGGATCCCTTCGGCCACGAGGTCGACAGCCTGCCCGGAGGCGGTGGCCAGACCCCGGAAGGTGGTCAGCATCCCGATAACCGTTCCCAGCAGCCCCATCAGGGGGGCGATGGTGACGAGGATGCTCAGGACCACGATCCGTGAATTGATGTCCGGAAGCAGCTTCGACTTGACGGCCTCCACCCGGAGGATGGCGTCGTCGTTGCGAATGCCGTTTCCGACCACGAAGCGAATCACATCGCCGATGTGGCCCGTTCCCTCTTCCGGCTTGTCAATCCATTGGGACCAGATGGAACGGGGGGTCTTCTTGACCTTGGATTTGCCGAGGCGAAGAATCAGGGACATGGCCTCGAAGTAGATGAGCATGGCTAGACCCGCGAGCGGAATCATCAGCCAACCCCCTTCGACCCAGGTCTGCCACACGAAGTGTGTGAACTTGCCCAGGTCCATGCCGCCGGCCTGGCCGACAAGCAAGGTGGCGATTTCCATGTTAGCAGGATCCATTATCAGGTTTCCTTAATTTGAGGCTGGAGTAGCGGACGCTCAATGGTCCGTGCTCTCACCACGCATTTCAGTGATACCATTCAGGAAGCTGACCGCAGCCTGTTCCATACTGCCCACAACACCCTTGGCCTTGCGGTTCAGGAGAGCGTGCATGATCAGGGTCGGAATGGCGACGATCAGGCCCCACTTGGTGGTGATCAGCGCCTCGGAAATACCCGAAGACAGGTTTCGGGCGTCCCCGGTACCGACGATGGTGATCAGCTTGAAGGTCTTGATCATCCCGGTCACCGTACCCAGCAGGCCCAGGAGCGGCGCGGTGGCCGCCACGACAGCGATGAAGGGCAGGAACCTTTCCAGCTTGGGCTGGGTCTTGATGATGTTCTCGTAGAGGACTTCCTCGATGACTTCGCGGTCTTCCCCGGAGTTTTCCACCGCGGCGCAAAGCATTTCCCCGGCGGGACCGCCGACCGACTTGGCGTGGGCCAGGGCGGCGTCCTGTTGTCCGTTGCGGAGCTGGTCCATGATGATGTCCAGGTCCTTGGCATTGGCCGCCTTGACCCGGAACAGCTCGACGGTCTTGAAGAGGGCGATCAGGATCGCCAGGACGAAGAGGCCGAGGATCGGGTACATGACGAAGCCGCCCAGTTCCCATTCCTCGATCAGGTTGATGTCCTGGGTGATGCCTTCCAGCGCTTCCCCGTCGGTGGTGTCGACCGGCAGGGTCCCGGACTTGGAGGAGATGGTGGCGTTGATGCCGCCGGCGTAATCCGGCAGTTCGTAAATATTGGCACGGTTCTGGATCATGCCGTTGGTGAGCCCCACGGTACCGCCTCCATCAGTGAAGTAGGAGACCGGGCCGAGGAGGGCGAACTGCCCGTCGAGAAGCGTCCCGTTGACGATGGCGGGCCCTTCGAAAACCTCACCGCCGAGGACCTTTTGCACCCGGTCCAGGGACATGTCGATGATCTTCAGCTGGCTGTTGAAGATGGTGGCGTCGTCCACTTCTTCTTCCGATTCCATGAAGGCCAGGGTATCCCGGATGGCTTCCGTGTAGAGGGGAATCTCGGAGGGGTCGATGGTCAGTTCCAGCCGCCGGATGTACTCGTTGAGCAGGGAGGACTGGATGTAGTTGTTGTTGTCGATGACGCTCTGCTTTTCCTTTTCGAGCTGGCTCACTTCAACGTCCACCCCTGCCTTGAGGCGGGCGGCATTGGAAGCCTCGTCGCGGAGGCGGAGGGCGGTGGCCTCGACTTCGTCCAGGCGGGCTCCGAGCTCCGGCTTCTTGCTGTTGACCTCCTGCTGGATGGTGTCCAGTTCATTGAGGGCCTTTTCCAGGCGGGCCTGGGCCTGATCGGCGGCGGAAACGAAGGCCTGCGATCCGGATTGGGCGTTGAGGCCCAGGGCGGCCAGCAGGATAAGAATCGTTGCGGTCTTTTTCATTAGTTTTGTGTCTCCTCGCAAAAATTAGTTACCGATGCTCACGGAGCTGATCTCGACGGGCAGATCGACCAGCATGGCCGGCTTGATGTCGCCGTTGTAATAAAGAACCGCGTCACGGATGGCCGGGGCCAGGTCGTTGCGCTCGGTCCAGGACCACTCGCCGGCGGCCGGGACCCCGACGCCGCCGACCTTGCCGTCCTTGTCTGAGTAGTAGGCCACGGCCAGGCCGAGGTAAATCACGTCGACCAGCTTGGTTTCGCCGCTGGGGAGGCGTTTCTCATCGGTGTCGAAATTGAATTCGGCGTTGAACTTGTCCACCTCGTTCAGGATGCCGATGACGAGGGCCATCCGGTCGGAGGCCTGGCGGGGCTTGCCGAGCTGCTGGACCAGTGGCTGGACCTTGTTCTTCAGGGGGCGGGGAAAGTACTGGTAGAGTTCCCGCATCTGGTTTTCGTAGGCCGGCATGGCGCTGGCCACGATATCGTTGGCGGAGCGGAGCGTGGCGATGTCTTCACGAATGGCCGCGATCCGGCGCTCAGCCTGGGTCGTTTCGTTTTCGGCTGCCTGGATCTGGTCCCGCAGTTGCTTGATCTCGCGCTCGTAGAGGTCAATCCGGCGCTCGGTCAGTTCCTGGTAGGAACTCCATTCGTTCTTGACCTTGGCGATCGCCTGGCGGGTGTCGACATACTGGGCAATGACTTCCCGGGCCTTGGCGATTTCCTTTTGGACAGCGGCCTCATCCTGGGCGTGCAGGGTGCTTCCCGCAACCAGTGCGGCCAGACCATAGAGGATTTTTTTATTCATGAGTTTTTGGGTGGTTAATGTTTAAAACAACTGATAATGACACGGCTAGCGCATTAGGAAAACTGATAGGAGACAGGGTAGGGTTCAGGTTCAGGAATCGTAGGGGAACAGGTATGTTTCTGAAAGCGGTAGGAAATCGCTGTCAACATCAGAAACTTGGGGGATAGGAGAATTCATGGGGAATACAGATAAGATTGTTAGACGATAAATGGAGCCAGCGCCAGTGCGAATGTCCGCATTTCATGAAAAAAGTGGGATGGAAACAAGGGCGGGGGAATGAATTATTGGATTGTCTGTCAGATTTCCCGAAATTACACGGTTTTATGCAACTTTATGGGTAGACCTTCACGAGCAGGATCCCAACACGATGGCCGCCTTCATTGAACTGCGGGACATCTCCAAGTCCTTCGGAGCGCTCCAGGCGGTCCAGCCGACGCGCCTGACGCTGGAGAAAGGGGAGATCTTCTCCCTACTGGGACCGTCCGGGTGTGGAAAAACGACCTTGTTGCGGATCCTTGGAGGCTTCATCGAGCCGGATGCGGGGAGTGTGATCGTGGAGGGACAGGACCTGACCCGCCAGCCCCCCAACAGGAGGCCGATCAACACGGTCTTCCAGAACTACGCCTTGTTTCCGCACCTGACGATCCGGGACAACATTGCCTTTGGCCTGCGCATGGCCCGGCGTCCCCGTGCGGAGATTGTCCGGGAGACAGAGGCCATGCTGGATCTGATCCAGATGCGGGGGCATGCGGACAAGCGGCCGGACTCAATCAGCGGTGGCCAGAAGCAGCGGGTGGCCATTGCCAGGGCCCTGATCAACAAGCCGCGGCTGTTGTTGCTGGATGAGCCGCTGGCGGCCCTGGACCTGAAGCTGCGGCAGCACATGCTGCTGGAGCTGGAACGGATACATGACGAGGTCGGGACGACTTTCCTCTACGTGACCCACGACCAGGGCGAAGCCATGGGGCTGAGCGACCGCATCGCGGTCATGAACGCCGGGCGGGTCGAGCAGGTCGGGCCCCCGGCGGCCATCTACGAGGCGCCGGCCAGCCGTTTTGTGGCGGATTTCATCGGGGACACCAACATCCTCGACGGGGACGTCCTGGAACGGATCGACAGCAACTACCTGCGGCTCGGGCTGGACGACTTCGGGCCGGTCCTGGCCTGGAACGACAAGGGCCTCAAGCCGGGGGACTCGGTACACCTGAGCATCCGTCCGGAGAAATTCACGATCAGCCGGGAGCGGCCTGCCGGGGACGGGCAGGTCAACACCATCCGGGGGCGGGTGGTGGACCTGATCTACCTCGGCGCGCAGACCAAGTACCGGGTGGCGGTGGGGGAGCGTCACCTCCTGGTGCAGCAACAGCACCAGCGCTTCCAGCTGGATACCCGGCCCATCCGCTGGGACGAGGACGTATGGATCAGCTGGCATCCGGATGACGGCTACATGATTCTCGAGCAGGAGGCCCCTTCCGGGGAAGCGGGATGAAGAAAAGCCGGGGCCAGTGGATCCTCTCGGTGCCGAGCCTGGCCTGGCTGCTGGCCCTGTTCCTGATTCCCTGCCTGCTGGTCTTCGCGGTCTCCTTCCGTCCTTCCGGTCCCTACGGGGGAATCGGGGAAGGCTGGACCCTCGAGACCTGGCGCAGCCTGACCAATCCCAGCTACCCCGCCATCATCTGGCGGACCCTCTGGCTGAGCGCCGCCACGACGGTGCTCTGCATCGCCTTCGGCCTGCCCGTGGCCTACGCCATGGCCCGGATGAGCCCGGCCTGGCGCAACCGGATGCTCCTGCTGATCATCCTGCCTTTCTGGACCAACTTCCTGATCCGCATTTTCGCCTGGCGGACCCTTCTCCATCCCGACGGCCTGATCAAGCAGGTGCTGGTCCAACTCGGGCTGGCCGACCCCAACGCCCAGCTGCTTTATAATTCATGGGCCATCCTCCTGGTCCTGGTCTACAGTTACCTGCCGTTCTCGATCCTGCCGCTTTACGCCGCGGCCGAGAAATTCGACTTCAATCTCCTGGACGCGGCCCGGGACCTCGGGGCCAGCCGCCTGCGGGCCTTTTTCTCCGTTTTTGTCCCCGGAGTTTCCGCCGGCCTGCTGACAACCTTCCTGATCGTCTTCATTCCGGTCCTCGGCTCCTATGCCATCCCGGACATCGTCGGCGGGCCCAGTTCGGAGATGATCGGCAACAAGATCGCCCAGCGGGTCTTCAACGACCGGAACCTGCCCCATGCCAGCGCCCTCAGTGCGGTCCTGGCCCTGATTGTCCTGACGCCCCTGCTGGCGGGGCTGGTTCTGCGCCGTTGGCGGGGCAATGCCACCGGTGGAGGGAGGGCCGCATGAAGCGGAGCCGGGTCCCCGCGGCGGTCACTGTCCTGGTGCTGCTGTTTTTCTACCTTCCGATCCTGATCCTCGCGGTGCAGTCCTTCAACGCGGCCAAGTTCGGAGGCAGCTGGAAGGGGTTTTCCCTGCGCTGGTACGAGGAACTGCTGCAACGCGAGGATATCCACCGGGCGGCCTGGAACACCCTCGCGGTGGCCACCTCCTCGACCCTTGTCTCCATGATCCTGGGGACCCTGGCCGCCTGGGTCATCCACCGCTACGGCCGGACCACCCTGCAACGCTTCCACTACGGGCTGGTCTACGCCCCGCTGGTGGTGCCCGACATCCTGATGGGAATGAGCCTGCTCCTGCTCTTCGTCAACCTCTCCATCCCGCTCAGCCTGGGCACAATAATCCTGGCCCACACCACCTTCTGCATCAGCTACGTGGCCTTTGTCGTCCTCGGCCGGCTGCAGGACTTCGACGACACCCTGATCGACGCGGCCCAGGACCTGGGCGCGGGCTGGGGCTCCATCGCCGGGCGGATCCTGCTTCCCCTCCTGGGACCGGGTATCCTGGCCGGCGGACTGCTGGCTTTCACGCTTTCCCTTGATGATTTTGTCATTTCATTCCTGGTTT
>CAJXMX010000209.1 GCA_913056355.1 uncultured Opitutales bacterium | reverse complement strand
CGAAGGCCAGCTGCGGCGCCACCTGGCTGGCCGCCTGCCGGACGAGCTGATCCCCCACCGGCTGGTCGCGGTCGAGTCGATTCCCCTCTCGCCCAACGGCAAGGCGGACCTGGCCGCACTGCCCGTTCCCGATGGGCGTGATGACACCGAGGACCGGCCGCATGTGGAACCGGATGGGCCCGTGGAAACCCAGATCGCCGAAATCTGGAGCGCCGTCCTCGGGGTCTCCCCGATCAGCTCGGCGGACAGCTTCTTCAATCTCGGAGGCACCTCCCTGGCGGCAATGGAGGTCATGCTGCGCATCTGCAACGCCTTCGACATGGACCTCCCGCTGCAAACCGTATTCCAGTACACGACCGTTTCCAGCCTGGCCGCCTGCGTGGAGGAGAAGCTGCTGGAGGAAATCTCGGAATTGAGCGACGAGGAGGCCGAGCTTCTCCTGGGTGAAGGGGAGGATCCTGCATGATTTCTCCTCGCGGCGAAGATCCGGTTGAAACGAAGCTTTCAGAGGCCAAGAGGAAACTTCTCGAGCAGCGTCTGAAAGGCCGGATCAAGTCGACCCGCAAGGAGCGGGATCCGGATGCCCTGCAGCCAAAACCGGCGGAAGCGCCCCTGTTGGCCTCGGTGGGGCAGGAACGGATCTGGCTCCTGCACCAGATGGATCCTAGCTCAGCCAACGGGAATATTTCCAACAGCTTCTACATTGAGGGGGCGAAAATAGACCTGGAGAGGCTTGAGGCGAGCGTGAATGCGGTCCTCGACCGGCATCACGTCCTCCACTGTAACTACAGGCTGGTGGAGGGACAGCTGCATCTGGTTCCCCGTCAGCAGGAACGCCTGGCCATCCGGCATGTCGATGCCGCTCCCGGCCAGTCCCTGGAGGATTGTCTCGCTGAATTTGCCCGGGAACCCTTTGACCTGGAGAAGGACCTCATGCTGCGGGTCTGCCATGCGGGCGATCCGGCCGGTCGTTCCCTTCTCATGCTGGTGACCCATGACATCCTCTTCGACAAGTGGTCGCTTGGTCTTTTCTGGAAAGAGGTAAGCGCCTTCTACAATAGCCGCAGCGGGCAAGGAGTTGTGGACCTCCCGGAACTGCCGGTGCAGTACAGCGATTTCGCCCACTGGCAGCGCAACTGGCTGGACTCGGGGAAGGTCACTGAACAGGAGATTGTCTGGAAACGCCTCCTCTCAAATCCGCCTCCTCCCCTTCCCCTCTCGACCGACCGTCCGTATCCGGAAACCATTACCCAGGCCGGCCGCCTCGGGCACGGAACCTTGTCGCCGGAGACAACTGCCAGGCTGCGACAGCTGGCCGCCAGCGAGGACTGCTCGATGTTCACGGTCCTGCTGTACGGCTTCAACCTCCTCCTGAATGCCTGGTCCTGCTCGGAGGATATTCTGGTCAGCGCCCCGGTTGCCAACCGGCGGCACCGGGAATCGACCAGCCTGATCGGCTTTTTCCTGAACACCCTTTGCTTTCGTGCCGACCTCTCCGGCAACCCCACCCTCCTGGAAGGCCTCCGCCGGATACGGTCCATGGCCCGGGAAGCAATGGAGAACCAGGATATTCCACTCGACCGCATCGTCGATGCCATCAAGCCGCCGCGCGTGGAGGGCCGGCATCCCCTCGTCCAGACCATGTTTGTCTACCAGCGGGAGGACGAGGCGGCGCCCACCCTGAGTATCGACGGAGCCACGACGGAATACACCTACATCGAGACCCGGTGCTCCAAGTTCGACCTGACCCTCTTCATGGCCGAGGAGGGTTCCGGGATGCATTCCATCCTGGAATACCGGACCGACCTCTTTGATCCCGCCACCATCCAGCGCATGCTCGGCCACCTGGAGGTCATCCTCGACCAACTCGTCTCCGATCCCGGGAAGCGGCTTGCCGACCTGGACCTGTGCGGGGAAGCCGAAAGGAAGCTCCTCCTGCAGGGCTGGCAGGGTGAGGCCAAGTCCTTTGACAAGGAGCCGCTGCTGCCGGAATCGGTGGCCGCGCAGGCCCATGACCGACCCGGAAAGACGGCCGTACTGGACGGGGATAAGGAACTGACCTACGGGGAGCTGCTGGAAAGGGCCGGCCGTCTGGCCGCGATGCTGGCCGCGTCGGGTCTTGAGCCGGGCCAGAAAGTGGGCCTGTTCCTGCCCCGTTCCGCCCGGGCCATTGCCTCCCTTCTTGGCATCCTGCGGGCCGGCGGCACCTATGTTCCGATTGATCCGGATTACCCGGAGGATCGGGTTTCCTATATTATCGGCGACTCCGGAATCCGCCTCATGGTAACCAGTTCCGACTTCGCCGCGAAGTTGCCGAAATGCCCGGGACTGGAGGTGATCACGGACCTGGACCCGGCGCCCTCCCCCACCCGTCTTCCGGAACTCGATCCCTCCTCGCCAGCCTATGTCATCTACACTTCCGGATCGACCGGGAGGCCCAAAGGCGTAGTGGTTTCCCATGACAATCTGAGGCATTCCACGCACGCACGCCTTGACTATTACGAGGACGCTCCGGAGCGTTTCCTCCTGATCCCCAGTCTGGCCTTCGACAGCTCGATTGCCGGGATTTTCTGGACCCTCGCCACCGGCGGAACGCTGGTCATCCCGGATGCCGGGCAGCTTCGCGATCCCGAGGCGATGGGGAAGCTGATCGAGACGGCACGGGTCAACATGCTGCTCTGCGTCCCCACGCTCTACCGGGAGCTTCTCTCATGGGACAGCAACCGGCTGGCCTTGTTGACCTCGGTCATCGTGGCCGGGGAGAACTGCCCTCCCGGCCTCGTGCAGCAGCACTTTGCCAAATTGCCGGCCTGCCGCCTATTCAACGAGTACGGTCCCACCGAGGCCACCGTCTGGGCGACGGTACATGAATGCACCGCCTCCGACGCGGATGCTGCCAGCGTGCCGATCGGCCTCCCGATCGCCAACGCCTCGGCCCATGTCCTGGACAGGATGGGCCGGATCCTGCCACCCGGCATTGCCGGCGAACTGCACCTGGGCGGCAAGGGGCTGGCCATCGGCTACCATCAGCAGGAATCCCTGAGCAGGGAGAAATTCGTTTCCAAAATGAAACTGGGCCGGCTCTACCGGACCGGTGACCTCGTCAAGCGACGAGTGGACGGCAAGCTCAACTTTCTCGGCCGCACCGATGACCAGGTCAAAATCCGCGGCTACCGGATTGAACTCGGGGAGATCGAGCGTGCCCTGGAGAGTTTCCCGGACATTGCGGAAGCGGCGGTGGTCACCACCGGCACCTCCCCGGACGCCGGGCATGACCGGATGGTCGCCTTCGTCAGGATGGTCGGCGAGGCCGCAGGGGGGAATACCCGGGACTGGCGCGACCGACTGGGGGAGAAACTGCCCGCCTACATGGTGCCCTCGGAGATCCGCACCGTGACCAACATTCCCCGGACCCCCAACGGCAAGGCCGACCGCAAGCAACTGTCCCGCCAGGCCGCCAGCCCGTCCGCAGCAATTGACCGGATAGCTGGCAAGCAAGGGTCCGCTACAGAGACCGGCCCGGCCCTGCTGGCCATCTGGAGGGAGCTGCTGGGACGTCCCGACCTGGGCATGGACGACAATTTCTTCGAGAACGGCGGGGATTCGATTCTCGCCATCCAGGTGATTTCCCGGGCCCAGAAGGCCGGTATCGAGATTTCGGTTACACAGTTGTTCTCCACCCCGACGGTGGCCGGCCTTTGCAGCATCCCGGTTGAGCCGCCGGTCCAACCATCGGCCCCGGGCGCCGCGGAGACGGATCCCGCGGGTGCCCTTCCCCTGACGCCGGTCCAGTCCTGGCTGATCGCACAGGAAAGCCGCCTCGATCTCAACCAGTGGAATCTTTCCTATCTGCTGGAGTTGTCCGAGGCCGTGGAGGCCCAACTGGTTGAGCGCTGCCTGGCCGAGCTGGTGAACCATCACCACGCCCTGCGCATGGCCCTGATCAAGGGTCCGGCGGGATGGTCCCAGCGCATTCCGCCCGTCGGAGGAAACCCGCCGGTACTCCACCGCTGGGATTTGTCGGAGTATGGGCAGAAGGAACGGGAATCCATCCTGGCAGAGCGCGCCTCGGAACTCCAGGCCTCAATGCGGCTGGATGAGGGATGCCTCCTGAGGGCGGCCTGGATCAGCAACGGACCGGACCAGCCCCCGCAACTGCTTCTGATTGTCCACCACATGGCGGTGGACGGCGTTTCGTGGAACATTTTCCTCAATGACCTCCATTCCCTGATGGAACAGGGTCTGCGGATGAAGCCTCTCGCGTTGACCGGCAGTACAGTGCCCTTCCGACAATGGGCACAGGCCCTGGTCCAGTATTCCGAAAGCCCCGAACTGGATCAGGAGCGGCAATTCTGGGAGGACTACCTGCCGGATGCGTTTCCCGCCCTGCCTTCCGACCACAAGGATTCAGGACCCAATAACGAAGCCTCGGCCGAATCGCGCATCCTTGAATGGGACCAATCCGAAACCGTGCAATTGCTGGAAGCGCTCTCCGCTGCACCCTACTCCTTCCGGGAGGTGCTCCTTGCGGCAACGGCCAAGGCCCTCTCGCAATGGCTTGGGACAGAAAGCTGCCTCATGGAAATGGAGGGCCACGGTCGCGAGGAATGTATCGGAAAAATGGATACTTCAAGCACGGTCGGCTGGTTCACCTCCATTTTCCCGCTGGAGCTGCGCCTCCCGGCCGGCCCGCCGGACTGGATCGTTCGCTCCGTGGCCACACAGCTATCCGGGATCCCCAACAAGGGCATCGGCCATGGCATCCTCAAGCACCTTTCCAGGAATCCGGGCAGCCTCCGCGGAAAGCCGGAGCCTGAAGTGACTTTCAACCACATGGGCCGGCTGGATTCCACGGCCGGGCTGGAGCATTTCTCCATAGTCCGGAGGTTTATCGGGGAAGACCGCAATCCCCTCTCCCTCCGCACATCCGTCTTTGAGATCAACAGCTGGCTGGAGGGCGGCCGGCTCCGCCTGGACTGGTCATTCAGCCGGAACCTGCACCGCCAGGAGACCGTGGAGCGGCTGCTGGACCGGGTGAAGGCCTTTGTCGATTCCATCGCCAGGAAGGACACTTCCTCCATCTCCATTTCTGGCGAACCTTCGCCCGGCACTGTGGAGGAGGTCTTTCCGCTGACGGCCGGCCAGTCCTCGATACTGGCCCACCACCTGCAGAGGCAAGCCTCCGATACGGGCCTGCTGCAGGTCCGGATGCTCCTGCCGGAAGATCTCGATACCGAAATATTCAGTGAGGTGTGGAACCATCTGGTCGAGGCCTTTCCGGCCCTCCGTTCCTCGGCCCGCTGGGAGAACCTGGAGCACCCGGTCCAGGTCGTCCATCGCAAGGCCGAGGCCACCATCAATCTCCATGACCTGTCCGACCTGGATCCGGAATCCTTCAATGAGCGCTTCGACACCTTTCTTGATGAGGACCGGAAACGCGGACTGGATCTTCGCCAGGTCTCCCCGATGCGGCTGACCCTGTTCCGCCAACCTGACAACGAATACCGCTTTGTCTGGACCTGCCACCATATCTTCACGGATGGCTGGTCCTGCTTCCAGGTGCTTCAGCAAATGGCGGAGCTTTATGGCCGGCTTCGCCAGGGAAAGCGCCTTGAGATGTCTCCTCGACCGGACTTCGGGAATTACCGGGAATGGCTCTCCAGCCGCCCGGTCGGGCCGGCCCGCACTTTCTGGAAGCGGCAACTTGCTGGTTTTGAGCAGTCATCCCTGCTGACGGGACCAGCCGTATCGGCGGCCGGGCTCCCGGATATCCGCTGGAGTGAATACCACCCGGAGAGCCTGCAGCAGGAAGCGCTCAAGTCCCTGGCCGGAAAATACGGCGTGACCAGCCATGCCCTCCTCCTGGGAACCTGGGGCCTCATCCTGTCGGAACTCCTGAAAAGCCGGAAACTGGCCCTCGGATGCACCTTCTCCGGTCGTACCGCTCCCGTGGAGGGGATCGGGGAAATGGTCGGGATGCTGGCCAACACCATTCCGGTCTGCCTGCAGCTGGAAACCGGCGAGACGCCCGGCCAGTGGTTCCGGAAGATCTTTCGCCAGCAGCAGGCCATCCAGCAGTTCGAGTACTGCAGCCAGATGGAAATCCAGGGCTGGGCTCAAATCGCACCGGACCGCCCCCTGTTTGACACCCTCTTCATCTACGCCAACCAGCCGTGGCAGGCGGATGACCCCGAGAAGGCGGAAGGCCTGGCGATACGGGAATTCAGGGGCGGCGCCACCTCGGCCTTTCCCCTGACCGTTTCCATCAATCCCGGCAGAAGGACCGCCATCGCGGTCGGGGTGGATACCAACCGCCTGGACCCGTCCATTGCCGACCATATCCAGTCCCGTTTCCGGGAAATCCTGGAAGCGTTCGGTAAAGTATCTGAGGAATCGATACAGGACATCCTGAAACCTGTCCCGGACTTTCGCAGGACGGCCCGGAACGCTTCCGGCACAAAGCCGGGCCTGTCCGCCGACCGTACCCCGCCACGCAATTCCCTGGACGCGAAGCTTCAGGCCATCTGGAAGGATGTATTCAAAAACGACGACATTGGCATCGATGCCAACTTCTTCGACCTGGGCGGGAATTCGCTGCTGGGCTTCCTGCTGGTTTCCCGGGTCAAGGATGCCCTCAAGCAGCCCGTCTCCATTGATATCCTCTTCAAGGCCCCCACGATCCGGCTCATGGCGGACAACCTGAAGGACTGGGGGAACGTAAAACCGGATGAGGATTCCCTGCTGGTCCCCATCCGGACAAAAGGCGACAAGCCGCCCCTGGTTCTGGTTCACCCGCTTGACGGCGAGGTCTACCCTTACCGGATCCTGGCCAGGTACCTGGACCCGGAGCAGCCCATTTACGGGATACGCTCCCCCGAGGTTCCCCTGAATGACCTGGAGGCGATGGCCGATGCCTACAACCGCGAGTTGCTGGAACATTTCCCGGAGGGCTCCTTCATTCTCGGCGGCTATTGTTTCGGGGGGGCGGTCGCCTTCTGCATGGCCCGGAAACTGAGGGCCATGGGACGCCGTCCCGAGCGGCTGGTGATCATTGACCTGATGTTCCCCAAGCTGGTCCGCTACCGGCCCAGGTACCTGTTCCGGATCCTGCGGGAGGAATCCCCCCGCCAGCTGGCCACCCGCATCGTGAACAAGGTGAAGAAGCGAGGCGGTCGTCTCCTTCGCGGGTTTAGAAACCGGGATGCGGGCTTCAAGGAACAGCTGGAGGATTACTTTGAGCTGCCGCCCGTGGTGGAGGCGGTCCGTAAAAAGATCGAGACCCACTTTTTCGCCCTCTCCGGATTTTCCCCGTCCCCGTACGAGGGACCCGTATCCCTCATCCTGTCGGATTCGCCCTATTCCAGGAGGGATCCGTATATCGGATGGGACCGGTTGGTTAAGGAGGACCTGACCAGCAAGATCCTGGAGGTCTCCCACTGGGAGATGATGAAGGAACCGGACATTGAAAAAGTGGCCGCCGCCCTTGAGGGCGTGTGCCCTAAACCGTCCACAGGTGCGCCACGGTAATACCTGAATCCGTAAATACCGGAAGCGAGGCATCGGGCCGCAGGGCGGGATCCAGCGGGGCCTGCTCGTGGACCAGGATTCTGGCCCCGGTTGAAAGCTGGCGCTTCAAGGCCTCAATAATGCCCGGAATAATGGGCATGGGCAAAAAGAGGAACACCACACTGGCCTCTTCCAGCGGATGCTGCGCGGCGTCGCCCAGGACCACCGAGACCCGGTCCTCCAGCGAGGCGGCGGTAATCCGCTCCCGCGCGAGAGCCACCAGTCCCGGATCATTCTCGATCCCGAGACAGCGGCAACCCCGCTGGCGGGCAGCCTCGACGAGGATCCGCCCGTCCCCGCAGCCCAGGTCCACCACATGGTCCTCCCCGGTGACGGCGGCGATCGTGAGCAGTTCCTCAATCAAACCTAAGGGCGTTCCCAGGAACGGCCACGGGCTGTTCAATGG
>CAJXMX010000208.1 GCA_913056355.1 uncultured Opitutales bacterium | reverse complement strand
CGTCCGCAACGGGTACTGCGGCTTCAAGGGGCACTGGCGGGGCATGGAGACCAGCGCCGACCTCGAGCTGCACCTGGGGCGAAACGGCTACATCGGCATCTCCCGTGTCGAGGACGACTTCATGAACGTCTGCGGCCTCTTCCGGCGGGTTGCTCCCGGGGATTACCCGAGTCCGCTGAAACGCTTCCATGCCACCCTGGAGCAACACGGACTGGGTTATCTCGTGGACCGCCTGCACGCCCGCGACCTGCGCCCGCGCAGCATGCGCAGTGTCATCGGCCTTTCCTATCCCATTATCAATTTCAACCGCACGGCCTCGCTGGGCGACCAGCACGGCCTGATCCCGCCCTTCACGGGCAACGGGATGACCATTGCCCTCGAGAGCGCGGCCCTCCTGTGCCCCCTGGTCATCGACTTCTCCTACGGTACCAAATCGTGGGAGGAGCTGCAGGCCCGGGGCAGCCAGCTCCTCCGCCAGCATTTCCGCAAGCGGACCCTTACCGCAGGCCTGCTCCACCCCTTCATCCTCAATTCCATGCTTCAGCACCTCGTCTCGGTCCCCAGCCGCCTCAACCTCCTCCCCTTCCGCTTCCTCTACAAGCTGACGCATTCTTAGGGACTAAGGACAAAGGACTAAGGCAAAGGACAAAGGACTAAGGCAAAGGACAAAGGACTAAGGACTAAGGACGAAGGACGAGTTACTGTTTTGTTACCTGGTTTGACTTACCAATTCCTGCAGGCGACCCTATGGATTTGTTCCGGACAGGACTATCCCGGCGGACAGGCGGGACGCCTATCCTCCTTTTTCCTTTGTCTTTCGTCTTCAGTCCTTTGTCCTTAGTCTTTCGTCCTTAGTCCATCACCCATGTACCTCCTTTCCCTCCAGACCGCCGACCCGCCGACAGCCTTTACCCAGCAGGAGTGCCTGGAGGTCTTTCTGGAGTCGGAGGTGCGGAAACGTCTCAAGCCGCGGTCCGGGGAACTTCTGGAAAAGGTCCTCTCGGGGGACAGCGGGATCGACACCCGGCGCTTCTGCTACACAGACCTTTCCGGCATCTTCGACCTCGGACCGGAGGACCTGAACCGGATCTTCGAGCGGGAGGCTTCCCGGTTGGGAGGGGCGGCGCTGGAAAAGGCCCTGCGGGAATCCGGCCTGACCCATGATGAACTGGACGGGCTGGTGGTCTGCACCTGCACCGGATATGTCTGTCCGGGCCTGAGCAGTTTCATTGCCGAGCAGGTTGGATTGCGGGACGATTGCGAGCTCATCGACCTGGTCGGCATGGGTTGCGGGGCGGCCATCCCCTCGTTGCGGGTGGTCCACCAGCAGCTGGCCGCGGACCCGCAGCGAAAGATCGCCATGATCGCGGTGGAGATCTGCTCGGCGGCCTTCTATCTCGACGATGACCCGGGGGTCCTCATCAGCGCCTGCCTTTTCGGGGACGGGGCGGCGGCCAGCATTTGGACCGGGCAGCCGCCGGAATTCCCCTCATGGATGGCCGGAAACTTCGACAGCCTGCACCTGCCGGAGAAACGGCCCTTCCTGCGCTTCGTCAATTCCAATGGCGCTCTCAAGAACAAGCTCAGCATCCGGGTCCCGGCGGAGGCGGGGAACGCGGTCCGGACCCTTTGGGAGCGTGCCCTTGCGCGCGGTCTGGACCCGGCAACCCCCATTCTTCCGCACACCGGTGGACGGGACGTGATGGACGCGCTGGAGCAGCGCTTTGAGGGAAGGCACTTCACGGAGAGCCGGAAAATCCTGCGCCGGCATGGCAACATGAGCAGCCCATCTGTCCTGTATGTGCTGCAGGAGTACCTGCGCCGGCAGGGCGATCCGGATGGCCCCCTCTGGCTGACCAGTTTCGGGGCCGGCTTCTCGGCTTACAGCATGGTTCTTGAACCCGTAACCCGTAACCCGTAACCAGTAACCAGTAACCAGTTGACCCGGGAATGAGAACCGGACAGAACCAAATCGGCCTGCTGACCCGATGATCCGTGCCCTGTTTCTCAGTCTTCGTGTGCATCTCCTGTGGTTTCTGGATGCTTTCAGTTCCACCGGACGTCTCTATGCGCCCATGGGCTGGCGTCGCCTGGCCGTTCTGCTTTTGGTGTATCCCCTTTTCCTCCTGCTCCAGGCCTTTCACTGGCTGGGCATCCTGCTCGACGAGATCTTTTTCCGCGGCTACCGGGACGTTATCATCAAGGAGCCGCTGATCATTACCGGGATTCCCCGCAGCGGGATGACCTACATTCCCCGGGCAATTGCCGCCAATGACAAACGGTTCACCGCCGTGCGCAGCTGGGAGGCTGTCCTGTCCCCGTCCATCACGGAACGGCGGCTCTGCCGCTTCCTGGCCCGCCTGGACCGCATGGTCGGCGCGCCGCTCTACAAGTTGCTGGCCCGGCAAACCCGCCGCCTCTCCGAGCGGCTGAAGAATTTCCACGATATCGGCCTCCATTCCCCCGAGGAGGATTACCTGACCCTCCTGCCGGCGGGTGGCTGCCTGCTGATGTGCCTGCTCTTTCCTGCCAGCCTGAGCCTGTGGCAGCTGGGACGGTTTTACGAGTATCCGGAGCGGGAACGGGAGATCCTCCTCCAGTTTTACCGGGCCATGCTGCAGAAGCACATGCACGAGGCCGGCCCGGGCAAGCGGCTGGTCTCCAAGAACGCCGTTCTCGGTTCATGGCTCCCCGACATGCGTTACCTCTTTCCGGACGCCCGGTTCCTCTATTGTGTGCGGGAGCCCCATGTCGCCATCACCTCGCAGGCCAACTCGCTCCAGCCGATGCTGGAATTCCTTGGCACCGCCCCGGCCCTGGACCTGATATCCCAGCAGCTGCAGACGATCTTCGCCCACAACTACCGGATCATCCTCGAGGAGAAGGAATCCTTCCTCATCGACCGTCTGGCCATCATCGACTACGAGGAATGGCGGCTTGATCCGGAAGCCATCCTGACCCGGGCCCTGACCCGGCTCTGTGTGACCCTCAGCCCCGAGCTGATGGCTTCGGTCCGGGACGGGGCGGCCGTCACCGCGCGACACCAGAGCCGCAATCCCTACCGTCCGGACACGCGCACCCCCGGGCCCAACGAATACCGTTCCCTGATCGGCCGCATCCACGCGGAGATCCTCGAGCATCCCTGCCATATCCGGCCCCAACTTGACCGGCAATAGGATTCCGCTTTTGTGGGTCATCATGGATGCCGTGAACTGGATCGAAAAATTCCTCATCAATACCTGGTCGCTGACCTCCGAGATGGCCCCCTATCTCTTGCTGGGCTTTGTCATGGCCGGCCTGCTGCAGATATTTTTCAACGAGGAATGGGTCCGCCGCCACCTCGGCCAGCGCGGCTTCCGCCAGATCGTCAAGGCCTGCCTCATCGGCATTCCCCTTCCCCTCTGTTCCTGCGGGGTCATTCCGGTCGCCGCCGGCATCCGGCGCCAAGGCGGGCAGCGCGGTGCCGTGGCCGCCTTCACCGCCTCCACCCCCCAGACCGGGGTCGACTCCATTTTCGCCACCGTCGGCATGCTGGGCTGGGTTTTCGCCATCGTCCGGGTCTGCATTGCCTTCGTCAACGGCATCGTGGCCGGCGTTGTCGTCGAGAAGCTGGAGGAGGATGGACAAAGGACTAAGGACGAAGGACTAAGGACAAAGGACGAAGGACTAAGGACAAAGGACGAAGGACAAACCTGCTGCGGTTCGGAGGAGAGCTCCGATAGGAATTCCTCCTTCGTCATTAGTCCTTCGTCCTTTGTCCGGGGTCTGCGCTTCGGCCTGGTGACCCTGCCCTCCGACCTCTTCTGGGCGCTGACCGTGGGACTGCTCATTGCCGGGATGATCGCCACTTTCGCCCCGGCGGACTTGTTTGCCAATCTGCCCGGCGGCCGCTTCAGCCTCTACGTGGTGATGACCCTCATCTCCCTGCCGCTCTACGTCTGCTCAACCGGGTCAATCCCCATGGCCTTCAGTTTCCTGCAGGCCGGCATGAGCCCGGGGGCGGTCCTGATCTTCCTCATTGCCGGCCCGGCCTCCAACATGGCCACGGTGACCTCCCTCTGGAAGCTCATCGGCGGCAAGGCCACGGTCGGCTATATCCTGTCCATCATCGGTACCTGCTGGGCAGTGGCCATCTTCATCGATTTCTCCGGCATTTCCCTCCTGGTCAATGAGACGATGCACCACCACGACACGGGAGTGAACCTCTTCCAACAGGTCATGGCCGGCGTGCTGATCCTCTTGCTGGTAGGGGCCAAGGTCCTGCGGCGGCGGTAGATTGGCCTGGCATCTGCGACCCCTCCGGGGTCGAACCCTTCCAAATCCCGTTGTCCCCGGGTCTCCCCCGCTTGCGCGGGGCCGACCCGCGGCTACCCTGTTCGATCTCTCCGAGATCGTTCCCGCGATCTACGAACAAAGTCTTGAGTCCATCGACCTTCGTCCATCGACCGTAGTCCTTCGTCCTTAGTCCATCGACCTTAGTCCTTAGTCCATCGACCTTCGACACATTCCTTTAACAAGTTACAAGCTTGCGTGGCCCTGCCGGGATATGCTGTCCTCATTGTAATTATGCGCATCCGATCCTTCCAGGGCCTCCGCCCGACACCGGAATCCGTCAGCAGGGTGGTTTCCCTGCCCTATGACGTGGTCAGCACTGAAGAAGCCCGCCAGCTGGCGGCCGACAATCCCCTCAGCATGCTCCATGTGGTCCGGGCGGAAATTGATTTTCCCGAGGGCACCGATCCCTATTCCGACGCGGTCTATGCCAAGGCGGTGGTGAATTTCCAGAACCTCCAGCAGGAGGGCCACCTGATCCGGGAAAGTTCCCCCTGCATGTACGTTTACCAGCAGGAATGGGGCGACCACGTCCAGCAGGGCATCGTGGCCCTCTCCCACGTCGACGACTACGACCACGGGCGGATCAAGAAGCACGAGAAAACCCGCGTCGCCAAGGAAAACGACCGGACCCGCCTGACCTCGGAGATGAATGCCAATGCCGGACCGGTCTTCCTGACCTATCGCGAGGTCCCGGAATTGACCTCCCTGATGCGGGATGCCTCCGCCTTGAATCCCCTTTACGACCTGACCACCGATGACGGGATCCGGCACACGGTCTGGCATATTGCCGACAGCGCTGCCGTGACCGCCCTGTTCGAGAAGATCCCCTGCACCTACGTGGCGGACGGACACCACCGCGCCGCCTCGGCGGCCCGGGTCGGACGCGAGCGGCGGGAAGCCAACGACAGCCATACCGGCGAGGAGGATTACAACTGGTTCCTGACCGTCCTCTTCCCCGGCAACCAGCTCAAGATCCTGCCCTACAACCGGCTGGTTTCCGATCTCAGGAACCTCACCCCGGCCGCCTTGATGGAGCGTATCAGCGCCGTGGCGGAAGTCATTCCGGCCAAAAACGGCGAACCGCAATCTGTCGGCGAGGTGCGGTTTTACCTCGGCGGCAAGTGGCACAGCATCCAACTGGTACCGGAGGATGACGCCGATCCGGTCAGCAAGCTCGATGTCAGCATGCTGCAGGAACGCATCCTGGAGCCGATCCTGGGCATTGATGATCCCCGCACCAGCGACCGGATCGACTTTGTCGGGGGCATCCGCGGCACCCAGTACCTCCAGAAACAGGTCGACACCGGCAAGGCGGCCATCGCCTTTTCCGTCTACCCGGTCTCGGTCGAGCAGCTCATGGCCATCGCCGACGCCAAGCAGATCATGGCCCCCAAGAGTACCTGGTTCGAACCAAAGCTCCGCAGCGGATTCTTCATCCATACGTTTTAGTTGTTGGACTAAGGACGAAGGACGAAGGACAAAGGACGAAGGACAAAAGACTAAGGACAAAGGTCTAAGGACGAAAGACTAAGGACAAGGGTCTAAGGACAAAGGTCTAAGGACGAAGGACTAAGGACGAAGGACGAAAGACTAAGGACAAGGGTCTAAGGACAAAGGTTGGAGGGCGAAGGTTGGAGGACTAGGGACGCCGCCGGCCTCGAAGAGGCCAGATGATAGAGCGAAGGGCTGTTCCGCGAAGCGGAACCGCCCTGGAAACTGCGGCCATCAAATATATTAAGCCCTGAAAGGGCGACATAACACGCAAAATCCCATCCGCCGCGCGTAGCCGGGAACATGTCGCCCCGTTGGGGCTCCCAAATTCATATGATGTCCCGTATTCCAGGGTTGCGGCCCTCTCCCCCGACAAGTCGGGGGATCGGTCCTTAACCCTTCGCTTTAGCATGTGGCCTCTTCAAGGCCGGACCGGCGATCGTGACCTCATCACGGCCGGACCGGTAATTGTGGCCTTTTCACGGCCGGACCTGTGATTGTGACCCCATCACGGCCGGCGCGATCTCGGAGAGATCGAACAGGGTAGCCGCGGGTCGAGGCACGTCCCGCAGGAGCGGGACGGGGGAGACCCGGGGAATCCGGTCCCCATCAAAATTCCCGACCCCGGAGGGGTCGCAGACCCCTACTCCAGCTCCAGGATGACCAGCAACGGCCCGTCGCCGCCCCGCGGGCCTCCGATTACCGCCGGGGTCCCCTTGCGGAGCTGGATCCTGGTGTGGACCAGGCGCTTGTTGCCGCGCATCCAGGTCACTTCGGCGATGATGGCCGGTCCGTCCTGGGAGCCGGCCTTCACGAGGAGGGTCTGTCCGCCGGGCAGACTGGCACTTCCCTCGCCGGGGACGTCCAGCTGGATGCCTTTGCGGGCCACCTGGCGGTAGGTGTTGAAGTTGAGCAGCTGCTGCAGGTTGCCGGCGTAGGGCTTGAGGCTGCCCTCGACCCCCTGGCCGGAATTGTCCGCCTGGACCAGGATGACCTGCACCCGCTCGGCGGCGTGGACGGACGGTGCCCAGCCGATGGCCGTGACGAAAACGAGGAGGATTGGAAAGTACCGTATTAGCTTATTCATGACAGTTCCTGGCTCAGGATGGATTGAAGTTTTTGACGGGCGGCATGCAGGCGGGACATCACGGTTCCGGGTCGGATGTTCAAGGTTTCGGCAATTTCAGCATAACTGTAGTCCTCGTACTCGCGGAGGACAAGCACTGTCCGCTGCTCCTCGGGGAGTTCGTTGACGGCCGCCTCAATGAGGTTCCCCAGCTCGCGGGCCCGGGCCTCCGCGTCCGGCTGGGAGCGGGGGGCGGTGCGGGATACCGGGGATTCCCGGGCCGCGTCGCTGGGATTGTCGCCGGAGGTGCTGAAAAGGCTCATGAAGCGGCTCCGGAGACGTTTCCGGCGGCGCAGGGCATCGAGGGCGCAGTTGATCGCGATCCGGTGCACCCAGGTCGCGTATTGGGACTGGAAATTGAACTTATCCCGGTTCTCCCAGGCCTTGATGAAGGCGTCCTGCGCCACTTCGTCGGCCTCCGCCTCGCTGCCCATCATCCCCCAGACGGTGCGATGGACGCGGGGATGGAGATCGCGAAACAGTCGCCCGAAAGCCACCCGGTCGCCGGCACAGGCGGCCCGAACAAGGGCCTCCGGCTGGCTGGGGTCAGCTTTTCCTTCACCACTCTCCATTGATGCCCAGAGAATTTCGAGGCAGTAGCGGAGTGTCAAGTGATGGAAACCCACCCGGCGCTTTCCAAATTGACCTTCCACCTTTGTCCTTCGACTTTAGTCCTTAGTCCAAAAATGAAGATCTGGATCATCAATCCCTTCGACGAGCTGCCCGGCGACACCGATGTGCGCCACCGCTACTGGTCCCTCGCAGAGACGCTGGCCTGCCCTGAGCCTGTCGAAGGGGCGGAGAAGGGCCATGACGTCACCTGGTGGTCCTCCGACTTCTCCCACCGGTCCAAATCGAGGCGCGATTTGGGGACAAAGGACGAAGGACGAAGGACAAAGGTTGAAGGAACTGATGGGAATGGGTATTTAGTCTTTTGTCCTTCGTCCTTAGTCCATAACCCTTCGTCCTTTGTCCTGCGACTCATCCCCACCCCTCCCTACCAGCGCAATGTCTCCCTGGCCCGCTGGCGGAGCCACCCGGCCTTCGCG
>CAJXMX010000207.1 GCA_913056355.1 uncultured Opitutales bacterium | reverse complement strand
GGCAACTGCCTCGACCCCCCGTCCGAAATCGTCCGGGTTGGCGGCGGCCAGCTGTGACTGCAAGGCCTCCAGGGCCCCGGCCGTCCGGACGGCCTCCTGCGGACTGTAATTGTATTCAAGTTCCTGATACCTCCAGCCCTCGGCCAGGACCACCAGGACCGCGGCCGCCAGGGCGGCCCCGATGCGGATTCCCCTGCCCTTTCCGGCGGTAAACTTCCAGACCAGGAAGGCCACCAGCAGGACCAGGATGACCGCGGGATAGAGTTTCGTATGGTCGAGGAGAAGGACGTTCTCCAGGGCCTCGATGGCAAAGTTGAGGACGGCGCTGACCGAATCGAAGACAACGCTGAAGGTGTCCTTGAGCCAGGTGATGAAGGCTTCAAAGGTTTCACCAATGGGAATGCTGAATGTCATGGAGTCTCAGTCTCCTGCTATGCCGGCCAGGAGGGCCGGACGGGTTACGATGCCTTTCAGGTGCTTGTTCTCGTCCAGCACCGGAAGGGGAATGGTCGTCTGCGAGGCTTCCGCCAGGAGGTCCATGATCGGGGTCTCACTGGTCGTGGTAAAGGCGTCTGTCTTGACGATTTCCTTGATGCGGGCTTCAGCTGAAGGAGTCCCTTCCTCCTTGAAGCGCTTCTCCAGTTCCAGCACGTCATCGATCCGGACATAGCCGCGGAACACGCGGTCGGAATCGACCACCATCAGGGTGGACAACCCAAGATTGCGCATCTTGCGGACGACATTGTGGGGGCCGTCCTTCTCGTAGGCCACAGCCTCCGTCTTCTGCATGATGGTCCCGGCCGTGATGACGCGGCTGCGGTCCACATTCTCGACGAAGGCCTTCACGTAGTCATCGGCCGGACTGGTCAGGATTTCCTCGGCCGAGCCGATCTGGACCACCGCGCCGTCCTTCATGATGGCGATGCGGTCCCCCAGCTTGAGGGCCTCGTCAAGGTCGTGGGTAATGAAGACGATGGTCCGGTGCAAACGGCCCTGCAGCTCAAGGAGCTCATCCTGCAGCTGGACCCTGATGAGCGGGTCGAGGGCCGAGAAGGCCTCGTCCATGAGGAGGATTTCCGGGTCGTTGGCGAGGGCGCGGGCCAAGCCCACGCGCTGCTGCATGCCCCCCGAGAGGGCCTGGGTCATGCTGTGCTCGTAGTTCTTCAGTCCGACAACCTCGATGGCTTCCATGGCCTTGGCGTAGCGCTCCTCTTCCTGCAAGCCCTGGATCTCCAGACCGAAGGCCACATTGTCGATGACACTCCGGTGCGGCAGGAGGCCGAACTTCTGGAAGACCATGCCCAGCTTCTTTCGCCGGATCTCCCGCAAACGGTCCTGGCTGACCTCGACGATGTCCTCGCCGTCGATCCGGACCACGCCGGCGGTCGGCTCGATGAGCCGGTTCAAGCAACGGATCACCGTGGACTTGCCCGATCCGGACAAGCCCATGATGACAAAGATCTCCCGGTTGCGGATGGAAAAGGTGGCGTCGTTGATCCCCACCGTGCATCCGGTTTTCTTGAGGATCTCCGACTTGCCCATGCCCTTCCGGACCAGGGGAAGCGCCCGCTCCCGCGGATTCTGGCCAAAAATCTTGTACAGGTTCTCGACCTCGACTTTAGGTTTATCCATTAGAAATAGTAGCCGAAGTTTATGTTGAAGCGCATGTTCCACTTGTCGTTGCCGTTGATGCCGAAGTCGCCAACGCCGTCGTAGGAATCGTTGTAGACATCACCGTCGCTGCCGACGAAGTAGTTGCCGTTTGAATACGCGAGGTCGGTGTAGATGTACCAGCCACCACGCCACCAGGCGGCCCCGACAATGAACATCGCGCTGTCGTTGAAGTCGCCGTTGTCCTTCATGATATTGCTGTACTCGACGTAGGGCGTGACCGAGTCCAGCCAGTCAAGCGACTCCGGGGTGATGGTGTAGCTGACCGTCACGGCGGGAATCCAGGCCTTGGTGGCCACCGGCCAGGCAAAGTCATAGGCCCCCATGAAGACCAGGTCGCTGGTGCCCCACTCGTTGTCGCCGTTGATGTCGTAATCGTAGTAGGTCAGCTGGGCGGCGATGTTGAAGTCGGCCACCTTGCCCTTGGCGTGGACGGAAACGGCGGCGGCGTCTCCATCGCTGCCGGTGGTTCCGGCGGCGTCCAACTGCCCGTACTGGAAGGAAGCCCCGGCCGCGGTCAGAAAGGAGTCGCCCTCAAATGTGTAGATGGCCCGGGCATTGAACTGGTTGCGTTCCTCGTAACCGTTGCCGTTATTGTTCTTGATAATGTCGTAGGAGTACCGGGCCGCATCCTTGCTGGCCCCGCGCCACTGGCCCTCGTCGGAAACATAATAAGCCAGGTCGATGGACCAGTTGCCGAGGACGGTCGAGTACTTGACCCCGAGGTCCATGTCGTCGGAGAGGCCGACATAGTAGTGCTGGTCGAAGAACCAGCTGTTGGAAACGCCGTAGGGTCCGGGACCGAAGGGCACCCGGTTGACCCCGACCTGGATCTGCGTGTCCTCGTCCAGCTGGTAGCCGACCCAGCCTGTATGGAGGAAATTATAGCCGGGATACCAGCGGTACTCCAGCTTCCCGATCAGCTTGTCGTTCTGGTAGTCGACGTTGATCCGGAACGTGTCGAGGGCGAAGTCGCCCCCGTCACCGCCGCGGCTCGGGCCCTCCCCGGAGCTGTAGTCGCCGATGGTGTAGTTGGCCCGGATGGCCCCGCCAATGGCGAAATTTCCGATGTTGATTTTCCTGGGACCCGTGTCGTTGGCCTGCTCCAGCTTGGCCTCGGCGGCCTCGGCTCGCTCCTCCGCCTCGGTGGCGGTGCTTTGCGCATCCTGAAGCTGCTGCCTTGCCTGTGCCAGCTCGGCCTCAAGTCTGGCAACACGGGCCTGCAGGTCCTGTACGTCGGATGTGGAAGCCTGCGCATGCAGGTTGGTGCCCGGGCCGCCAAGCCCGAGCATAAAAATACTCAATATCCAGAATTTGGTGTATTTGATTTTCATGTGTATTTGCATTGGTTAGGCGGGAACGCAGCAACTGCGCCCCCATTGGTCCGGGCTTGTCGACCGGACCCCGGCAATTGCCGGAAGTAGGATCCACCGAACGCTCCATGGCCTCGATTGCTGGGGGGCCCGGAATTGACAATTTTCTGGGGCACTCCTTTTCAGGCGGGCCTCCCTGTCGGGAATAATGACTCACTGGTCTGTGGTGTCTTTGGACACTGGATGGAACCCTAACCTAGCAGGTGAACGCTCCCCGGGGCAAGGGGTAACTCGATTTCAAGCATTGTAGATGAGTAATTTAGGTATCATCCGGATGCCCATGGCTCCATAAGAGCCTGCCTTGGAGAGGATTGCACAAGAATCCGATTCCCTGACCCTAACGGCGTTATTTTTCTTGCCGCAAAGGGGCATGGGGCAGCAAGAGAAAGCAACGGGGTGATCGCCGGTTCGGCCCGTTTTACGCTTTCCAGAACCATCGCTTCTGATATACTGGCATCATGAGTGGACAGAGTCACGCCCTGGAACGCTGTCGCGCTTTCATAGACAGCAATTTCATCGAGACCCGGAAGGAGCAGAAACAGGAGCCGGTTGCGGTAACGATTTCGCGGCAGATCTTCAGCGGCAGCCATGAGATTGCCGAATTGATGATCCGCGAGCTGGATGCGGACAGCCAACTGGGCCAGAACCCTTGGGCCCTCTTCGACCGGGACCTGGTCCAGAAGATCCTGGAGGACCACAACCTCCCGAAGCGGATGGCCCGCTACATGCCGGAGGACCGGGACCATGACCTGTCGGGCCTGATCAACGAGATCCTGGGCCTGCATCCTTCCCTGTGGAAGTTGTTCCACTATACCTGCGACACCATTCACAAGCTGGCCAAGGTGGGGAATGTCATTCTCATCGGGCGCGGGGCCCACATCATCACGCGGAACATGCCGCATGTGTACCATGTCCGCATCGTGGCTCCGATGGATCAACGGATCCAGCGGGCCGCCCGCATGCTGGACATTTCAAGCACGGCGGCCGAGCGCACGATTCACCAGGATGACCAGGCCCGGGCAGCTTATGTCAGCTCGCATTTCGACGAGTCCCTGGACAATCCCTTCGCCTACCACCTGACCATCAACACCGGGAGGACCCGCCCGGAGACGGCGGCCAGGATCATCTGCAGCGCGCTTCGCCAAGGTTGATTTGACAATCCCGGAATTCCGTTCCTCCTTCCCGGCATGCCCGCCATTCCGCCACCGCAATCGATTGAACTGATTGGCAACCTGGTCGCCATCCGATGGGCCGATGGCCGGGAAGACTTTTTCCCCATGGAAACCCTGCGGGCCCTGTCCCCCAGCGCCGAGAATGTGGGGGAGCCGGACATTTTCGGCAATATCCACGGGGGAGATCCCCGGACCGAGTTCCCCGGAGTGACGGTTACCGGCCACGAGCTCGTGGGCCGTTACGCCATTCGCTTCACCTTCAGCGACGGCCACAGCACGGGGCTTTTCTCATTCCCCTACCTGCTCCGGATCGGGGACGAGCTGGCTGAATAGGACATTGGTGCCCGGGCATAAAAAAGCCCCGCTATTGCGGGGCTGGGGAGCTGCCATTGCTCTATATTTTCTCTCTCTCTATATTGCGAACGGCAGGAGAACAAAATCGATGACATGAATGACCCCATTGTCGGCGTCGATGTCAATCAGGTCCGGGGCCAACAGCATGGCCGTGGAGCCTGTCCCGATCAACATCAACTCGTCGGGATTCACGAAAAGAAAGGACTTATTCATGGTCCGGATGCGCGTGGAATCCAGGACATCGCCTGAAAAACGTTCTCCGGGAGAAACATGGTAGAGCAGGATGTCGGTCAAAGTGGCCACGTCGAGAGCCTCTACCAAGGCTAAACCGTCAGGCAGACCGAGGGCGGCCGCCGCGTCGTCAAACGCCTGGTTGGTCGGGGCGAAGACGGTGAACTGGCGCCGGCCGCTGAGCACATCGATTAGGTCGGCCTTGACCACGGCCGCCACCAGTGTACTGAAATTTTCATTACCGCTGGCGATATCGACAATGGTGTTGCTGTCAGCGGGCTTCTCGGCCTGGGCCTGGGGAACCAGGACCAATGCCGCCAGGGACAGGATTACCAGATTCAGGGAGAACAGTTTCTTTTTCATAGCAGGGTGGAGTTTGAAGATTAAATTTGGATAACCCCGCAATATATCCGGTAAGCGAAGGCACGACGGGAATGTCGTACAAAGGGTTGGTAATTTTGCCTCAGCGGCAGGAAAATGTGCTGAGCGGTAACCCGGAGCCGCCTAGAAGGCCGCCTGGACCGTAAAGGCGACCAGAGGCGCGCGGTCCATGTCGTCGCTGAAGAGCTCATTGCCGTCCTCGTCCTCCATGGTCACTTCACCGGCAAACAGCATGCCCCCGTAGAAATCGACCGTCACCATCTCCGAGGCGCTCCAGGTGAGCCGGACAAAGCCGGGGAAGCCTTCAACCTCGGCGATGCCACCGGGATTGGGTCCATCCTCATCCAGACGGAACCGGTGCGATCGCCAACCGCCACCGAAGGCCACTTCCCACTCTTCGGACATGGCATAGGCCACTTCCAGACCGGCGGGACCCGCGGGACCGGGCCGGAAAGGATTCCCCATACGCCACTTCTCGTTGATCTGCCAGGAAACCAGCAGGACCGGGAAGGCCTTGGTGTCTTCCATGCCGGTAAAGAATCCCGCCCCGAAGCCGACGGTCAGGCTGTCGGAGAAGCGCAGCCCATAGCTGGCCACGCCTCCCGCCCGCAGGGCATCCCCCCAGTCCGCCCCATTGGCCCGGGCCACGGTCAGGCTGGGGGCGAGGAAGACCATTCCCCGCTCACCGACAGGCCGGCGCCAGCTGGCGGAGACCCCAATATCGTTGACCTTGTTCCAGTACATCTGCTGTCCAAGGTCGGTGGGTCCGGCAAAATCGTAATTGTAATGGACGGCATCCAGCCCCAGGCCCCAGCTTTGGCCCCGGCCCAGGGACTGTTGAAAACCCACCCGGAGGGCAGTCTGGTCAAATCGCATCCGGCCGCCCTGGTCGAGGTCGGAATCGCCGGACCAGACCTGGCTCAGGGTTACTTTCCAGGCGGATGCCGGGCCCGCTGGACGGGCATTCTGGGCCTGGACGGAAAGGATCGGCAGAAACGACAGAAGGATCGGAAGGAGACGTGCTTTCATAACCATGAAGGTCCGGCAATCGGCCGCACTTTCAAGTCGAGGAGTCCGAATTTTCAATCTGCGGGCTTCAGGTCCGGACCATGTTCCGCTCCTCGAGGAAGCTGGCCGGGTCGGAGGCCCAGTGCCCGGGGGAGATCTCGGACATATCGGCCCGGGGACGTTCCCCGGCGCCGGTCATGAAGAGCGGCGATGGCGGATCCCCCTCGAGGACGATGCGCTTGCGGGACCGCTCGACCTCCGGATCCGGGACGGGAATGGCGCTGATCAGGGCCTTGGTGTAGGGATGGTAGGGATTGTCCATAATCTCCGTGGCCTCGCCCAGTTCGACCAGGCGGCCCAGGTACATGACGGCGATCCGGTCGGAAATGTACTTCACGACGGAGAGGTCGTGGGAGATGAAAATCATGGTCAGCCCCATCTCCGCGGTCAGCTTCTTGAGCAGGTTGAGAATCTGCGACTGGATGGAAACGTCCAGGGCCGAGACCGGCTCGTCGGCGATGATCAGCTTGGGCTCTGGGGCGAGGGCCCGGGCGATGGCGATCCGCTGGCGCTGGCCGCCGGAAAACTCATGCGGGTACTTCTTCATCTGGGCCGGGTTCAGCCCCACGGTCCGCATCAGGGAGCCCACCGCGTTGACCAGATCCTTTCCCTTGTAGTCATGCCGGGTACGGATGGCCTCGGACAGGGTGTCGAAAACCGTCAGGCGCGGATTGAGGGACGCGTACGGATCCTGGAAAATCATCTGGAAGTTGAGCCGTTCCTGCCGCACCGCATCGGGCGACAGGCTGGTCAGTTCCTTCCCCTCGAGCTCGATGCGCCCCTCGGTGGCCGGCTGGAGCTGCATGATGGTCCTGGACAGGGTGGTCTTGCCGCAACCCGAGGGCCCCAGTAGCACCAGGAAGTCACCGTCCTCGATGGCAAGGTTCAAATCATCGAGCACGGTGACCGCGCCATAACGCTTGACGATATGTTCGAAACTGACGGCAGGCATTGGCACTAACCCTTGATGGCGCCGGCGGTCACGCCCTGAACGAAGAGCTTGCCGACGAGGAAATAGACAACGAGAGGCGGGATGGCCGTAAGCAGGGCTGCAGCCATGTTGTGGGCGTAGTTGGTCGTGCCCGTGGAGATGGTGATGAGATTGGCGAGGTTGACCGTCATGGGCTGGCCGGTGAGGCCGCCAAAGGTCACCCCGATCAGATAGTCGTTCCAGATCGAGGTGATCTGCAGGATCAGCACCACGATCAGGATATTGCCGCTCATGGGCACGATGATCTCGAAGAAGATGCGCCAGAACGAACCGGAATCCATCATCGCGGCCGACATGATCTCGGTCGGGATATCCTTGTAGTAATTGCGGAAGATCAGCGTCAGCACCGGCATGGCCAGCACCGCATGGATCACCGCCACGGCCCAGAGCGTGCCGTAGATCTTAGTGGTCGTGGTCATCACGATCAGCGGATACATGATGATCTGGAACGGTACGAAGGCGCAGATGAACAGCAGGAACAGGAAGCCCCCGGCCCAGCGCACATTCCACAAGGCCAGGGCAAAGCCGGTGACCATGGCCAGCGAGATCGACAGGATCAGCGAGGGAAAGAGGATCGAGACCGAATTCCAGAACCCCACCTTGAGCCCATCGCACTTGATGCCCGAACAGGCATGGTTCCAGGCATGGTCCCAGGCCTCCAGCGTCCAGATATGGGGCAGCGTGAAGATGGCCCCTTCGCGGATCTGGTCCATGGTCTTGAACGAGGTGACCACCACCACATAAAGCGGCACGCAGAAGAACAGGGCGCATATGGTGAGAAAGACCAGCACCGCGATG
>CAJXMX010000206.1 GCA_913056355.1 uncultured Opitutales bacterium | reverse complement strand
CCCGGCCAGCCCCCACTCCACCGGGACGTCCGCGCCGTAGGTGACGGCCACGAAATCCCAGAAATTGGTCTTTCCCCCGGCCGCACTGTTGAAGGATCCGTCCGGATCGGCCACGGCCTCGTAGCTCACCGAAATGCCGTCGGCGGCGGTCACCAGGTTTCCGGCCGCATCGATCAGCTGGACATCGATGGTGTTGAAAGGGGGAAGAATGGTGAAGACGGAGTAATCGTCATCCATGCAGTGCATGCCGAGATTGTTCCAGCCAATCAGGGTCGGCTGGCCGTTTCCGGCCCGGGCATGGCTGGAAAAGACCACGGTTGCGCCAAGGGCTGCCATAGCAGAAACCAGCCGCCGGGAAGCGGAGTTCGTATCCATGAGCTGTTGTTTTGAGGGATATTATTGAGAGAGAAACTTGTTCCACGAAGCTTGAATCGAAGCCAGTGAAGACGTATAATAGAAAAGCGAAAATTGGCCCTCCAGGCGATCACATTTCCCGCCTGCAAACATTAATTTTCTTTCATCATTGAACCTCTGTTTTAACGCTTTCGTCACAAGTCCCAATGCATAATGCCTCTTCCTTGAATATCCGCGGAATTCTGAGGGACCGGTTCGGACTTGTTCCAGCCTTTGTCATCCTTTTTCTCGCGCTGGAATCAATAACCCGTCTGGGCCTGACCCTGTACGCCGCCGGCAACGTCTCCTGGAACCTGAGCTTGGTCGGTTCCTTCCTGGTCGGTTTTGTCTATGACCTGGGATCCGCCCTGCTCTGGTCTCTCCCGCTGATCCTGGCCCTGGCCTTTCTCCCGAAGCGCTTTTTCAGCTGGCGCCCGGGCCGCTGGCTGGTGCAGCTGCTCCTTTTCGGTTTTCTATTCTGGCTCCTTTTTATTTCCGTCTCGGAATTCTTCTTCTGGCAGGAATTTGGCAGCCGCTTCAACTTTATCGCGGTCGACTACCTGGTCTATACCACGGAAGTCGTCGGCAACATCGCGGAGTCCTATCCCCTGCCCCTGATCCTCGGCAGCATCGGGATCGCGGCCCTGGTGGTGCAGGTCCTGCTCAACCGGAGCGGATACCTCCGCGCCTGGGCGGACAATTCGGAAATGCCTTTCGGCCGGCGAATGGGAACCGGTGCCGTGCTGTTCCTGGTCGCCCTCAGCCCGGCCTTCCTGCTCAACGAGGGATACATCCCGATGTTTCACAACAATTTCAACCGCGAGCTGGCCAAGAATGGACCCTGGTCCTTTGTCGCCGCTTTCCGGGCCAACGAGCTGGATTACGCCACCTACTATCCGACCATCGATCCCGACGAGGCCCTGAGCCGGGTCAAGGAATGCCTGACCGGATCGCGGAATACCTATCTCAATCCGGACCAAGCCGACCTCCTCCGGAAAATCGAGGCCCCTCAGCCGGGGCCGGAAAAGCGGCTCAACGTGATCCAGATCACCGTGGAAAGCCTCAGTGCGGAATTCATTGGCCACTACGGCAACACGGAAGGACTGACCCCCTTCCTCGACAGCCTGGCGGCAAAATCCCTGGTCTTTGAAAATTTCTACGCCACCGGCAACCGGACCGACCGGGGAATGGAAGCTCTGAGCCTGAGCCTGCCCCCGACTCCGGGACGTTCCCTGATCAAGCGCCCGGTCAATGCCGACCTCTTTACCCTGGGCTCGGTTTTCCGCACCCGTGACTACGAGACAGCCTTTCTCTACAGCGGCTACGGGTATTTCGACAACATGAACGCCTTCTTCGGCAATAACGGCTACCGGGTGGTGGACCGGGCCTCGGTGGCGGAGGAAGACGTGACCTTCGCCAATGTCTGGGGCGCCTGCGACGAGGACCTCTACCGCTGGACGCTGCGCGAGGCGGACAGGGACTATGCGGCCGGCAAGCCCTTCTTCTACTTTGTCATGACCACCTCCAACCATCGGCCCTTCACCTATCCGGACGGGAAGATTGATCTGCCGTCCAAGGTTTCCGGCCGTGCCGGGGCGGTCAAGTACACCGACTACGCCATCGGCCAGTTGATCCGGCAGGCCTCCACCCGGCCCTGGTTCGAGGACACCGTCTTTGTCATTGTCGCCGACCATTGCGCCGAAAGCGCCGGGCGCACCGAGCTGCCCGTGCAGAACTACCATATTCCGATTTTCATCTACGCCCCGGGGGGCCAGATTGAGCCCGGTAGCGTGGATCAGCTGTGCAGCCAGATCGACTATGCCCCGACCCTGCTGGGACTGCTCAACTGGGATTACGAAAGCCGCTTCTTCGGCCGTGATGTCCTGCACGATACGACTTCTGAAAAAGGGCGCTCCCTGATTGGAACCTACCAGCGCATCGGCCTCTTCGACGGCAACGAGCTGGCCGTCCTGGAGCCGGTCAAGGAGGAGATGACCTTCAAGTACGATCCAGCCACCGACGACCTCATTGAGGAGCCCGACGACGAGGAACTGATTCACCGGACCATCGCCTACTATGAGACAGCCAGCATCCTGCTGGAGAACGGCAACCAGAAGGCCCTGAAATCCTCCTCGCAGGTCCAGTAATGCCGGGCTGGAAACTCTCCCGGACCCTGTGGCCGGCCGTCTTTCTGCTGGTGGCCCTGTTCTTCTTTTTCGAGAACACCTCGGTCGACCTGTGGCTGCAGGATTTCTTTTTCAATTTCTCGACCGGTTCCTGGCTGGTGGACAAGGATGCCCTCGGCCTGAAATGGATTTTCTACAAGGGAGCCAAGGGCGTGATCATCGTCTTCACCCTCTCCCTGCTGATCCTCGCGCTCGGTCCCCGCAGGTGGCGGGAACACTTTAACATTCCGGAACCGGCCCGGGCCCGCCTCCTGGTGGTGGTGCTCAGCGTGATCATCACCCCGACCCTGATCGGGCAGATCAAGCACTACACCTGGGTTGCCTGTCCCTGGGATATCCAGCGCTACGGGGGCGACCTGCCCTACCTGAAGGTTATGGAACCGTATCCGCCGGGGACCCGGCCGGAGGTCCTCATTGCCTCCTTCCCGGCCGCCCATCCCAGCGGCGGGTTCGCCCTCCTGGCCCTGGCCGGGCTGGCCGTGACCCGACGCCGCCAGCTGCTCGGCATCGCCGCCGGACTGGGCATGGGAGGCATCATGGGCCTCTACCAGATGGCCAAGGGAGCCCATTACCTGAGCCATGTCCTCATCTCGGCCCTGCTGTGCTGGATCATGTTCCTGATCCTGCACCGGCTGGTTGTGCGGCGGTCCCCCTGAGGAGGAGCCCCGTACCATGTCCTGCCGCTTTCACTCGACGGAAATGTCCCGCAGGCAATTTTTCTGTCCGGTCCGGTTAATGCACCCGGCACATCATCTCGTCATCATACTCGGCCAGCTAGAATCGTCGGCAAATCCTGACGATGCAGCATATCGAACAAGCCCGAGGAATCCCGCTGGGAAAAGATGACTTTCCAGCGTTTGGCAATTTTCAACTGACACTGTGGCCGGCGCTCCTGCTCCTGCTCATTGTCTTCTTCTTTTTCGAAGTGACCACGGCCGACCTCACGGTCCAGGACTTCTTCTTTAATTTCTCGACCGGGGAATGGATGGTCGACCGGAACAGCCCGTTTCTTAAATGGATCGTCTACGACGGGGCCAAGAAGGCGATTGAAGCCTTCGCTGTCTTCCTGCTGGTCCTCATGTGCGGCCCCCGGCGGTGGCTGGATTTCTTTCACATTCCAGATCCGGCCAGGCGGCGCCTATTGGTGGTCATCCTGACCCTGGCCACGGTCCCGGCCCTGGTCGGGTTCATCAAGCACCGCAGCTATGTCGCCTGCCCATGGGATATCCAGCGCTACGGGGGAGACCTCCCTTACCTGAGGGTCATGGAACCTTATGCGCCCGGGAGCCGGCCGGACCACCTGACCACGAGCTTCCCGGCCGCCCATCCCAGCGGCGGGTTCGCCCTCCTGGCCCTGGCCGGGCTGGCCGAAACCCGGCGTCGCAAGCGACTGGGCATCGCCATCGGACTGGGCATGGGAACCATCATGGGGCTGTACCAGATGGCCAAGGGGGCCCACTACCTCAGTCACGTCCTGATCACCGGCCTGCTGGCCTGGATCGGATTCCTCGTGCTGCACAAACTGGTCGTGGGCGACCAGCGCCGCATGCGTTCCATAGTTGCCCAACCGGCCTTGTTCCCGGCTTCCGCTACACTTGCTTGGAGCTCTCCTCCTGCGACTCACTCCGCCAGGATCGGGGAGGAAACTGCAGCTCCGCAATGAGGTCTCCTTCCGACAGGGTAAAGGCCACATTTCCCCCGAGGGCCGCGCAGTAGGCCCGCACGATTGAGGTGCCGATGCCGAGGTGCCGGTCCTCCCGGGCGGATCCCTTCCGCCAGTATCTTTCCCCCAGGTGCTGAAGGTCTTCAGGGCTGAGGCTGGGGGCCGCATTCCGCACCCGGATCAGGACACCACCATCGGAATTCCGCTCCGAACTGGTGTTGATTTTCGAACCAGCCGGGGAGTAGTCGACGGCATTCTCAAGCAGGTTGAGCAGAATTTTGCCGAGGAGGACAGGATCCGAGTAAACCTCCCCGGCGCCCAGTTCGATATCCGGAGCCAGGCTCCGGCTGGCCGCCCTTTTCGCCAGAGGTTTCCATGACTGGCGGACCAGCGAATCCAGGTCGATGAGTTCCATATGAACCTCCAGGCTTCCCTCTTCGCTGCGCGCCAGCTCGAGCATCCGGTTGATCATCGTTTCCAGATGGCGAATGATGGCCAGGTACTCCGCGTCCGTCTCCGGATCCCTCGACTCCGGCCATTTCAGGGCCGTTTCGGCAAGCAACTTCAATTCCGCCAGGGGGGTCCGGATTTCATGCGCCAGGTTGGCGTTGATCCGGCGCTCCTTTTCGAATGAGTCAGCCAGTCTCTCGAGCAGCCCGTTGATCCTCTCGGCCACCGGCCGCAGCTCCACCGGCAGGCTGCCGCCGGGGATTCGCACTTCAAGCGATTGCGCGTCGATCTCCAGAATTTGTTTATTGAGCAGATTGAGTGGCGACAGCATGCGGTTCAGCAACCAGGGCCCGACCACGAGGGCAAAGGCCACAAAGAGGACCCCTGCCAGGCCGATCGGAAAGAGAATCCTCTTGAGGTCGGAATCGAGTGCCGTGCGGTAGTCGAGCACGGTGACCAGAAAAGGATTAGCGGTGGATCCATAGGATACCGTCAACACACGGCCCGGTTGCCCGTCCGGGCAGTCGACGGAGGAAGCCTCGTCGAGTTGCAACGGCCGGGAAAGGTGGAACCCGGCTGGCTCCATCTCGAGCAGGCGGGAGGCGAGGATCCGCTGGCCTCCGGAGCTGGTCACCTCGTAATAGGGAGGAAGCAGGGAATAGGCTTCCAGCTCGGCCATCTCCTCCTCGAGGATGGCCTGGTCCTGGTCGGGGATTGCTTCCTCGATTTCCTCCGCGATTACCTGGGCGTGGGTCCGCAGGCTTTCATCGAATTGCTCATACAAATCCTTCCTGACCAAAAAGTACATGCACAGAAATCCGGCCAGGAGCAGCCCGGGGCCGTAGGCCAGAAGAAAGAAGGTCAACTGGCGCCGCAGGGAGTTCATGAATCCGATGCCTCCAGCACGTAACCCAAGCCACGCCGGGTATGAATGAGCGGGGGCGCTCCGGCGGCGGCGAGTTTGCGGCGCAACGCGTAAACGGCGGCATCGACCACGTTGCTCATGGGATCCACCCGGGAATCATAGATATGTTCCTCGATTTCGGTACGGGTCACCACCTGGCCCTGGCGGCGGGCGAAATACTCCAGCAGGGCCCATTCCCGGGCCGGCAGCGTGATCTCGCGGCCTTCGACAGAGGCCCGCCGACGCGAAAAATCGATTTCCAGGCCGCCCACCGAAACGCAGTTTTCAACCAATCCGTAGACCCGTCGGCACAGCACCTCGATCCGCGCCAGCAACTCGTCGAGGGCGAAGGGCTTGACCAGGTAGTCGTCGGCCCCCGCACGGAGGCCCTTGACCCGGTCCGGCACGGTGTCGCGGGCAGTCAGCAGGAGGATCGGGGTGGTATTGCCTTTTTGCCGGAGATGGCCCAGAATTTCCAATCCGTCCATCCCGGGAAGCATGATGTCGAGGATGATCGCGTCGTAGGCATTGGACTGTGCGGCCCAATGGCCTTCCTCGCCGTCCGCTGCGGTATCCACGGCATAGCCAGCCTTCCGGAGGGCCCCGGCAACACCCTCCCGCAGGCGGACGGAGTCTTCGACCACAAGGACACGCATGGAGACAGGCAAACGGAGACGGGCCCTTTTGGCGAGACTACATGCATCCATCTGCGGGATCTCAGGATTCAATCCGGGCATTCGGGAAAGTCGGTAATGAGAACCACCGCCTGGACGGGTTTTGCTCAGTCTGATCATCGGATTTCGACGGAGTTTTCAAGTTGCCGTTATGTCAGCGGTCCATCATGGCATGGCGAATATGACCGGAAGATGACGGCACCCGTGGCCCGGGCCGGTTCGGAATTTTGTTGATCAAGGCCCGGTTCCTGCCGAAACCAGAAATGGGCAATTCCTCCTGAATCCAGTTTGTCTGAATTTCAATTCCAGTAACCGTCTCCCCTCTTTCTCCATGACAGCATCCACAGAACAATTTCCCGTTGAAATCCTTGCCCCGGCCGGATGCTACGCCTCCCTGCAGGCGGCTATCGAGGCCGGGGCCCAGGCGGTCTATTTCGGGCTGGCCCAGCTCAACATGCGGGCCCGGTCGCGCCGCTCCTTTCACCTGAAGGACCTGCCGGAGATCATGGAACGCTGCCGGACCGGCGGGATCCGGGGTTACCTGACCCTGAACACCCTCCTTTATGACCACGACCTGAAGCTCTGCTACAAGCTGCTCGAGGCGGCCCGCGAGAACGGGGTCAACGCGGTCATTGCCTCCGACATAGCCTGCATCCTGAAGGCCCGGGAGTTGGGCCTGGAGGTGCATTTGTCGACGCAGCTCTCCGTCTCCAACTTCGAGTCCTTCAAATTTTATTCCCGCTACTGCGACCGCATCGTCCTGGCCCGTGAACTGAACCTCTCCATGATCCGGCGGCTGCACGAGCAGATTGTCGCCGCGGACTTGCGCGGCCCTTCCGGGCGCCCGGCCGAGATCGAGGCCTTCGCCCATGGAGCCCTCTGCATCGCCGTCTCCGGACGCTGCGGAATGTCCCTCTTCACCGACAATGCCTCCGGCAACCGCGGGGCCTGCGTCCAGAACTGCCGCCGGGAGTACATCGTCAAGGACAAGGAGACGGGCCAGGAGCTGAAAATCGACAACAATTTTGTCATGTCGCCGAACGACATCTCGACCATCGGGTTCCTCGACCAGCTGCTCGAGGCCGGTATCCACACCCTGAAAATCGAGGGTCGCGGACGGCCCCCGGAATACGTCAAGCTGGTCACCCGCGCCTACCGGGAGGCGGTGGAGGCGATCCGCGACGGCCGCTACGACGAGGCATTCGTGGAGACGCTCCTGGAGGACCTGGAAAAGGTCTACAACCGGGGGCTCTCGGACGGCTATTACCTGGGCCGTGAACAGGGCTGGTCCCGTGCCTACGGCTCCAGGGCCACCCGCCGGAAGGTCTACCTCGGCAAGGTCACCCATTACTACCCGAAGATCGGGGTTGCTGAAATCGACGCCATCCAGCCGGTCTCGGTCGGCGATGAGTACGTGATAATCGGGGATTCCTCCGGCGCCGTGGAGGGGACGATCACAGCCATGCAGACCGACGACGGTCCGGCCGAAACGGTCGCTCCGGGCACCATTTTCGCCATTGAGGTCAAGTCCCGGGTCCGCCCCGGGGACAAGTACTACCGGATGGTTCCGGTAGAGACGGCCGCTGCCGCTTCCCCCACCCGATGAAACTGATCCGCATCGCCCACAAGAAGCCCGAGTGCATCGGTTGCGCCCTCTGCGCCGAGACCGCGCCCAATTATTTTCGCATGGACGGGGACGGCGAGGCCGAGCTGATCCGCATTACCCGGGAGGACGGCATGTTCCAGTACGGGGAGGGTTTCGCCGAGGATCTCCCATCGCTGGAGGAGGCCGAGTCGGGCTGTCCGGTCAACA
>CAJXMX010000205.1 GCA_913056355.1 uncultured Opitutales bacterium | reverse complement strand
GGACGACCCGTTCCCTTTTTTCAACCCATTTGTCACAAAAGTTATTGGTGAACGGGATGTTAATAAGTTGTGCAGAAGTATGGCTTGAAAAGATCACGGCGCTGCAAAAAACTCATCGTCTGACAACCGGCTCCAGCAGGTTATTCACACTCCTCACGACTTACCCTGTTATATTTACATCTTCGGGCCTTCCTGGTCTAATTGCTGCAACCTACTAATGAACAATGTTTTATGAATTCCTCATATCTCCACCATCCACTCCCTGCAATTAATTCAGAGATTTCAGAGATAATTGATATAGAAGCAGTTAATGCGGTTCCGGAAACGGGGACCGCATCTGCAGTTGCCGTGTCCTCCTCAATGTGAATAATCTGCCCTTGAGAGGATCATGGTCAAAACGTCTGTAACACAAACGCTGTGGGCATCTGTGCTGGAAGACTTCCGGAACAGCCTGTCCCGGGACATCTACACCAACTGGTTTGAGTCCATCGAGGCGGTCACCGATGAAACCGGTACCCTGGAGCTGCGGACTCCCAACGAATTTTCCCGAATCTGGCTGGAGGACAACTACCTGGACCTGATCCGGGACAAGGCGGCGGCCATCGCCGGCGCGGAGATCATGGTCCGGGTCTCCACCCGCGAAGTATCCCCGGCCCAGGAATCCCCGCGGGAACAGGTGCGGCAGGACCGGGCCCCGGTCCGCGAGGCCGGGATGGACCGGCGCGCCCAAGGGCGCACCCGCCAGCCCGACCGCCTGCCGTATCTCAATCCCCGGAACACCTTCGAGAATTTCATTGTCGGCCCCAGCAACCAGCTGGCCCATGCGGCGGCCACGGCGGTGGCGGCTTCCCCGGGAAGCGCCTACAACCCGCTCTTCGTCTACGGGGACACCGGGCTGGGCAAGACCCACCTGATGCATGCCATCGCCCATGCCATCCAGTCGGGCAATCCCGACGCCAAGGTGGTCTACATGTCCTGCGAGAAGTTCACCAACAACTTCCTCCGGGCCATTCGGGAAAATTCCCTCGACCAGTTCCGCCGCTTCTACCGCAAGGTGGATGTCCTCCTGATTGACGACATCCAGTTCCTGGAGGGCAAGGAGCGGACCCAGGAGGAATTCTTCCACACCTTTAACGAGTTGTTCGAGAGCCAGCGCCAGCTGTGCCTCTCCAGCGACCGCCCGGCCAGCGAGATCAACAAGCTGGAGAGCCGCCTCGTGAGCCGCTTCCAGTGGGGCATGGTGACGGATATCCAGCCGCCCGATCTCGAGACCCGGACCGCGATCCTGAAGAAAAAGGCGCAGTCCATGGGCTTCGACGTGCTTTCCGGGGAGGTCCTGGAATTCCTGGCCAGCCGCATCACCCGCAATGTCCGGCGGCTCGAGGGGGCGCTGATCAAGGTCGGGACCTACGCCCGCCTGATCCGGGAACCGGTGAACATCCGCAAGGCCGAGGAGCTGGTGCACGACATCCTGCAGGAGGAAGTGCAGCAGCAGATCACCATCGAGCGCATCCAGCGCAAGGTGACGGAGATGTACGACCTCCGCATGAGCGACATGCAGAACCGCCGCCGGCCGAACCACATCGCCTTTCCGCGCCAGGTGGCCATGTACCTCAGCCGGCTCCTGACCCATCACCCCCTCAAGGAGATCGGGGAAGCCTTTGGCGGCCGGGACCACGGAACCGTGATCCACGCGGTCAAGACGGTGGAGAACATGATGGAACAGGACGAGAAGGTACGGAACACGATCGAGTACCTGGTCCGGCACCTGCGCGGCAATCGCTGATTAATTCCAATCCGCGGTTGCTTCGCCGGGAAGAATGTTCACCCTTGGCAGGATATGACCCTGAACGAAGAGCAAACGGCAGCCCTGACGGCATGGGTCCGGGAAGGGCTCGGCCTTTCGGAGATCCAGAAGCGTCTGGATGCCGATTTCGGCATCCGCATCACCTACATGGACCTGCGGTTCCTGGTGGATGATCTCGACCTCGAGGTCAAGGCCCAGGGCCCCAAGTTCGACACGCCCAAGGCGGAGGTGGATGCCGGCGGCCCGCAGCCCGGCAAGGTGACGGTCAGCCTCGACAAGGTGGCCCGGCCGGATGCCCTGGTCAGCGGTCAGGTGACTTTCAGCGACGGCGTCTCGGCCCAATGGTTCCTGGACCAGACGGGCCGGCTTTCGCTGAACGCCAAGGACCCCGCCTACCGCCCCTCCAACGAAGACCTGCAGCAGTTCCAGCAGGAACTGAGCGAGGCGGTCCGCAAGGCGGGCCTGATGTAAACCGACTTCCGGAGAAAAAATTATGGCTACGAAATTCCTGCACACCCGCATTCGCGTCAGCGACCTGGACCGTTCCATCGACTGGTACGGCAAAAGCTGCGGCTTTGTCGTCCACAAGCGAAGCGACAAGAGCCCGGCCGGCAACCAGATCGTGCACCTCAAGCTGCCCGGCAACGAGCACATGCTGGAGCTGACTTATTCCCCCGACTACAAGGTGGAGTTTCCCGAGGACCTGATGCACACCTGCATCGGGGTGGATGACATCATCGACTACTGCGGCAAGCTGGAGGACCAGGGCTTCGACATCTGGCCCAGCGACTGGAAGGAGAAATTCTCCTCCGGGGGCATGAAGATGGCCTTCCTGACCGATCCCGACGGCTACGAGCTGGAAATCCTGGAGAACTGATCCCGCCGGATCATTCCAGGTCCACCTCGACCATCCGCACCTTCCCGCTGCGGCGGAATATTTCCCGGCTCGTTTCGGCCGGCAATTCCAGGCCGTCCGTTGTTTCCACAGTGCCGCTGGCATCGAGCACCCGGATCCGTTTCCGGCCTTGGCCGGAACGGTAGACAAAAGGCACGCCACAGAAGGTGAAAGCCATGCTGCCTTCCTCGAGCCGGATCTCAAGCCGTTCCCCGCCGTGTGAGAGCAGATGGCAGGTCCGCCCCGCGGTAAGGAATTCATCGGCCTCGAGAAGCTCCGGTCGCAGGCGGATACAACCCGCGGCCACCTCGATACCCAGCTCCGCCAGCCGGATCAGGATGTCCTCCTTGACCTGGCCGGTCATGCCGGGCTGCTGGGCCCCGGCGTGGGCCGGAGTGTGGGAATAGGCATCCGTCGGAAAGGCCCCGTAGAGGCCGGGGTTCTTGTCCACTCCGAGGCCGTCGCGGAGGGTCCGGTACCAATCGGCCAATTGCCGCAGTTTGCCGGGCCGGCCGCAGTCTAGGAAGCGGAAGCAGGACTCCTGGACGGCCAGGACCAGTTTGGAGACCATGTGCCAGTAAATGCTGCCCAGTCCCTCGTAGGCGAAGAAGGTTCCGGAGCGTCCGGTGAAGGCGTGGTGGTTGAAGGTCCGTTCGAAAAGGTTCAGCACCTCCCGGACGGATGCTTCCGAAGCCTGCTTCCCGATGCTTTCCCGAAGCGCGGCGGCGAGGTCCTTGGAGTTGTGGAAACCGCCGTTGAAGGCGTAACCTCCGCCCGGCAGGCTTGAGAGGATCCGCGAGTCCCCGGCGGCCACCATTTCCGAGAGGAGGGAGCAGGAGGCGACCGCTTCTTCCGGTACCCTGTTCTTGGCCAGGAAGGCCGGCATCTCCTTGTCCGGATAAAGCAGGTAGCTGTCCCGGTCTTCACGGTAGAGCTTGCTTTGCCTGAGGGAGGACAGCAGCTCCAGGGTCTGGTCCAGGTCGAGGATACCGGAGCTGAGGACGGAGACCTGGCCTTCCAGCATCACGACAAGATGCTGGATCCCGAAGCCGGCCTCCGAGGGAAGGAGCAGATTGTAGGAATGCCAGAGGCCGTCTTCCCTCCGGTTCGCACGCAGGCTGGATTCGGCATGGGCCAGGGCCCGGTCGATAAATTCCAGGATCGTTGATCCGGGAAGCGATTCCTTTTCGGCCAGCCCTCCCCGGGTGTAGACCGCCTCCCGGTAGGTGGAGGCGGATTTTCCCAGCAGGTCCATCATCCGCTGGCGGCTGGCCTCATCCTCGCCCGCCGCATCCCCGGAGAAGACCTCCAGTTGCTCGCCCAGGAGCCGGGCCAGTTCCCGCGAAAGCGGGAAACTGCCCTTTTGGAGGACGTCCCCGAAATGGTCTTTCAGGAAGCGCAGGTACCGGACCACATAGCCCAGGGTGACCACCGAGACACCGTAGCCGACAAGGGCGTTGTTGGCGTCGTTCCATTCAGGCCTCTGGGTGTTCATCCAGATGCCGCCCTGCGGGACGAAGTTGGACAGCTTGGCCAGGAGCGGGACCAGCAGCTTCTCCATCAGGTTGACCCTCACCAGCTGCTGCTCCGCGTCGTGGCGCAGCTTGCCGTCGGCCCCGATGGCGGAGACCCGGTCCAGGATCGATTCCGCCCACCGGTGGTCGTAGTCCACCGTCTGGCGCGGGTTTTTCAGGATTTCCGTGTAGTTGCGAATCCGGTACGGGACCTCGGCATAGACAAAGGCCTCCTCCGTCAGCAGGGATTCCAGCCGGCCGGGATGAAACTTGACGGAGGTCTCCAGGAGCCGCAGGAGGTAAATGACCTGGTGGTCTCCCCAGTAGCCGATGTTGGCCCACGGGTCGCTGGGCTCCAGGACTTCCCACTCGAACCCATCCTTGGTCACGCGATAGGGGTTGTAGCCGTCGGCGGTGCTGGCATTGAGAAAGCGGCAGATGGCGGCCTCGCTGTATTCCGGCCATGAATGGAGCAGGGCTTCCCAGTTCTGGAAAATATCCCGCCAGTTGCCCTGGTAGGAGAATTTCGGCGAACCGTCCTCCTCCCGGATGTCGATGCTGAAGCGGTTCCAGGGACGGCTGGGATCCCCGTGCCGGCGGCTGAAGCTCAGGGGCAGGTACTCCCGGAGGAGGCGCAGCGCGTCGGGACCAAACCGGCCGGGGGCTTCCTTCTGCCAGGGCTCGGAACAGTGAAGTCCGGATCCCCCGGCCAGTACGGACGACAGCTCCCGGGCCGCTTCACGGTTGAAGTGCCCGACGGTGGCCAGGACGTCGCCGACCGGCAACTCGTATCCGGTCGGGAAGGCTCCCCCGCGCATCAGGTTGAAGAGGGTGTTGGAGGTGTGCCGCAGGGCCCGGCTGAGGTGGGCCGTGCATTGAAATCCGTCCGCCCCGGCCAGCATCCGGCGAAGGTTTTCCTCCGTCCGTCCGCAGTCCTCCTCGATCACCCCGGCGAGGTCGATCCCCCCGGTCAGCAGAGCCTCCAGCTCCTCGACCGCCCGGCGGTCCAGAGCCGTGTCCGCACAAATGTACCAGTGCCGGGATTCGCCCGCCTCCAGCTCGAGGCTGAACTGCCTCAGAAAGGAGGTCCGCAGCCCTCGGGAAACGCTTTCCTCCCGCAGGGATTCCCCCTTGCGGAAGCGGTCCAGTTGCCGGTCCGTCAGCACGGTCACTCCGTCCCCCATGCCGGTCTGCCAGGCCACGCTGGCCTGCAGCGCCTCCATCGGGTCCGAAAGGTCCGTCGGGACCGAGCTCAGGTGATAAATCCCCAGCTGGCCGGATCCGGCCAGCTCGGCCTGCTTGTAGGCGTCCCCGAGAATGCTGAACTCGTTCTGGAACCGTTGCCCGATGCCCGGCGGAAGAATGTTCTGCAGGCCGTCCACCAGCTCGATCCGGCAAGCTTCCCCGGAAAGGTTCACCCCCTCCACCCGCCGGACAAAGCCGAATCGTCCGCTCGGCCGCCACCTGACCCGCAACGCCAGTTGCAGCCCGGGATGGATCTCCTCCAGCTCGATCTGGTTCCCCAGTTCGTTCTTGCTGACATTCCGGCGGATTCCCGGCTCCAGGATCGAGCTCTCGCTGAAGGGCTGCCACAAGCGACGGTCCGCCACCCTCCGGATCAGGGTCCGGCTTCCCGACCGGCCCGACAGGTCCAGCATCTTGTCCTGCGTGTAGTACGGGAACAGGGCCTGGTCCGGGTTCCGCCGGCCCGCCGTCAGCCCCCCGTTGCTCAGGATGAACATCCAGTGGTCGCTGTCGCTGGCCTGGGTCATCAGGAACGGTTCCATCCCCTCCGCCCCCTCCAGGCAATACCACCAGCTCCCTTCCCGTTCCCGGATCGTTCCCTTCGGATAGGGGGGTAAGGTGCTATTTAGTGCAATTGGCTGGCGCGAATCGGTTTCAGGGAGGGGAGATGGGTCAGTTTTCATGGGCTAGGGGGATCCTCAGGATCCGGGTTGGGATACCGTTTCCCCGGTCAGGATGTCGCCATCCACAAGGATGTGCCGCCGGGGAGCTGTGGGTTGTTCAATTCTACGGAGTAATTGGTGGACGGCAGAGCGGCCCAGTTCCTCGTAGGGAACCTTGACCGTGGCCAGTTGGCGGGCCTGCAAGGGAGGCTTGATTCCGTCGAATCCGGTAATCGAGACATCTCCGGGCACCTGGATGCCCTGGGCTTCCAGTTCCGCCATCAGGTTGTAGGCCTGGTGATCGGCCGGGCAGACCACGGCGGTCACACCTTTCCGGACCAGGGCGCTGACCTGCCGGGCGCACTGCTCCGGGGTGGCCTTTTGTCCGGGCAGGACATTGATGGCCAGGGCCGGGTCAAATTCCAGTCCGCACTGGTACAGGGCCTGGACGTAGCTGCCGAAGCGCTGCATCACCCAGGGAGTGGGGACGGTGTAGGTCCAGGTCATGAAGGCGATCTTCCGGTGCCCCGTCTCGTGCAGGCGGTGGACCAGGGAAATGATCCCTTCCGCCTGGTCCACATCGATGCTGTCGATCAGATCGTGCCGGTAGTTCTCGACAATCGATACGCAGGCTACCTGGTGCGCAATGTCATGCGCGATGTTCCGGGCCAGCGGGTAAATCATGATCACCCCTTTCCAGCGGGCGCTGCGGATTCGCCGGATGATCTGACCGGCTTCCAGCTTCACGGGGTCGTGGTAGACCACGTCGAGGATCGAGTCATGGAGCGAACTCTTGTCGGCAATCCCCTTCAAAACCTGCTGGAAGGTCTCCGAGGGACCCCCTTCCTGTCCCGGCATGGAAATCAACACCCCCCACACCGCCGGTCGCTGGTCCGGGGCCGCCTGCTGGACCCGCTTGATGCGCTGGCTGTAGCCCATCTTGGCCGCCGTCTCCAGCACCAGGGCCTTGGTCTCGGCGTTGATTGCCGGATGGTTGGCCAGCGAACGCGACACCGTCGTCTGCGATAGGTTGAGCCGGCGGGCCAGCTCCTGTTGATTGATCTTGGCCATGGTCGGGAGGATTTTCCACATGACAAGGGCAGTCGATAAAAAATGCAATAATATTTTGCATAAAATAAATACGGGCTTTCGGGGCGGAGAGCTGGATTTGAAAGGTTTGGGAGGGCATTTGGGGTGAATAAATAAAATGCAATTCTGAGCGATTAAATTGACAGGGAAGGGTGGCCGTGATGGAAATGTGGAGGGAGCATGAATCAAAAGGAAATAGCCGAGAGACTGAACCTGTCGCGGACCACGGTATCGCGCTGTTTTACGAATCATCCGAAGATCAACCCGGAAACCAGGGCCCGGGTTTTCGAGCTGGCGGCACAGATGGGCTACGCCTATTCGCCCCCGAGAAACGCGACGGAGGAGCGGCCGCGGACGGCCAACTCGGTAGCGGTGCTGGTGGGGCTGCCGTCGGAGGTCGGGGAGCGGGTGGACACGGCCCGGGAAATCCTGGCCGGGATCAGCGAGCGCCTGGCGGCGGAGCGGCTGAGCCTGAAGGTGCACTACGTGGACCCGGCCGGCTTCGACCTGAACCCGCGGTCGCGGCGGATCCTGCCGGGGATGAACAACGCGGAGATGATGGGATTCATCCTCCTGTATCCCTTCAAGGAATACTCGGTGGGGAACCTGATCACCAAGTTCCCGACCATCTGCGCCCTGGACGACTACGAGAGCCTGGAGGTGGACTGTGTGGACGTGGACCAGACGCGGGGCATCTCGAGCCTGATGAACCACCTGTACCAGCTGGGGCACCGGAAGTTCGGCTTTGTCAGCTGGAAGTACACCTTGCCGACCCCATGGGTGGAGCACCGCTTCGGGGTCTATGTTCCGGACGCTGGCCAGCGCCTCCAGCATGGCGTGGGTGCCGTGGCAGCAGGCGTGGAACTTGTGGCTGACCGTCTCGAAAAGCCAATCGGTGCCCATCCCGTCGAACCCCGCCTCCCGCGCCTCGCC
>CAJXMX010000204.1 GCA_913056355.1 uncultured Opitutales bacterium | reverse complement strand
GTCGTCGCGGGGGAACAGCCGGTGGATGTTGCCGCGCCCGGCCGCGACGATGGTGAGATCGTGCGATCCGGCGATCTCGTCGAGCCGATCGACCGTGACATTCTCGATCTCGACCTTGCCGCCCCTGGCCTCGAGCTCGTTCATCCAGCGGTGGCTCTGCAGGCGCAGGTCGATGGCCAGGAACGGTTTGGTCAGACGACCGATCAGGGTCAGCAGCCGATTGCCCTTTTCGGGCGAGAAGGTGAGGTGGATGCCTTCGCCCTTCGGCGCCTCGTTCTCCCAGTAGCTGAGTCCGAGCTCGCGCTCGTAGTCGAGCGACATGTTGAACCGCGCCGCCGTCCCGGTCGGCCGGGCCTTGGTCAGGAAGTCCTCGGCGGTCTTGTCGGAATAGAGTGTGACGTCGTAGCCGTGCCGCAGAAGGTCATGGGCGACGAGCAGGCCGGCCTGGCCGGCCCCGATGATGGCCACCCGCTTCCGCTTCAGCTGCCCCCGCGACCCGATCGCGTTGCGTTCCCGGTAGATCCGGAGCCCCATCCGGAAGGAAGTCAGCAGGAACAGGCTCAGCATCAGGTCCGCCAGGAGCACACTGCGCGGCGGCACGTCCAGATCCGGGAAAAGGTACCAGGCCTGCACGAAGAGGATCGAGGACAGCAGCAGGGCCAGGGCGATCCGGGTCAGGTCCGGCAGGCGAAAGTAGCTCAACAATACTCCGAATTGACCGAAGATGAACAGCATCAACAACTTGACAACGGCGATTACCGGCAGGGTCCTGAAATATTCAGCCTGGTAATTGCGCGGAATGACAAAGTCGAACCGGAGCAGGTAACCGATCCACAGGCTGATCGCGAACAGGCCGCAGTAGATCGCTGCGAGAACCACGGTTCGCCCAAGGACCAGCTGGGCCGTCCAGGTGGCGATGAATTGCTGGAGGCGAAATCTCATTGATTGGGGACAATCCTTCAAGAAGGTCACTCGGCCGGTTTCTGACAAGTGCAAATTCCCACAGCCTGAAACCAGCTTCCATCCGACTGGGGGCCACTCCCGGAGCTTTCTAAAAAACTATTGACAGCGGCATGAGAACTTTATGAAACATATATAGGTAATATACCTTATTTCTTGATTAAAGTTTCTGTCTCAATCCATCTGTCTCATGGCCAACATTAACTACGCACAGATTTTCCTGTTTGTATCGGGACTCGCTGTCGGCATCACGGCAACTGCGGTGCTGACCGTCCTGGTCAAACGCCTGGCGCTCCGCTGGAACCTGGTCGACAAGCCAAACCACCGAAGCGTGCACAAGCAACCCATCCCCCGGATTGGCGGCATCGCCATTGTCGGCGGCTTCATCATCGGGCTCAGTTATTTCTACATCCTCCAGATCCTGGTCGACGACCTGGCGTGGATTATCGACTTCCCCGACAAATGGATCCTGCTCGGAGCGGGCATGATGTTCCTTCTCGGGCTGGCCGACGACCTCTTCCAGATCAAGCCGCGGGTGAAGCTCTTTTTCCAGGCCCTGGCGGCATTTGTCGTCGTGGCCGCCGGATTCCGGTTTCAGATTCCCTTCCTCCAGTTCGAGGACATGGGAACCCTCAACACCATGATCTCCGCCGGCATTACCTTCCTGTGGATCATCGGCATCATCAATGCCGTCAACCTCATGGACGGCATGGACGGCCTCGCCGCCGGAATGGCGGTGATCGCCGTCAGCAGCCTGACCCTGGCCCTGGCCCTCAACGGCTACGGGGCCGACATTATCCTGGTCACGGCCTTCATCGCCGCCCTGATCGGCTTCCTGGTCTACAACACCCATCCGGCCAGTATCTTCATGGGCGATTCGGGAAGCCTCTTCCTCGGTTTCATCCTGGCCACCTTTTCCCTCCCGGCTTCCGGGACCACGGTGGGCGGCCTTTCCTACCTGGTTCCGATTCTCGCCCTCGGCCTGCCCATTCTCGATACCTTCACGGCCATTGGCCGCCGCGCCATGCAGGGCAAGGCCATTTTCTCGGCCGACCGGGACCACATTCATCATCGAGTTCTCAAGCGGACCGGCCAGCGCCAGCGCTCAGCCGTCCTGACCCTCTATGCGGTCAACATCATGTTTGGCGTCCTGGCCATCCTGGTCCTGAGTTCCCGGGCCTTCGCGCAGATCACTTTCGTGCTCTCCGTTACCGCCATCTTCTGCCTTCTGTTCCTTGTCAAGTTGGGGTACATCCAGATCAGGGCTGAACCACAACGTGGCGAATCTACATTAAAAGAATCCCACTTGCATTCCTAAAACCCGATGGGCGCCTTCCCCGAGAACCGTCCATCAACAACTTCAGATGCTCAGCAAGAGGTCCTTGTTTGCCCTGAGGATGTTGATTGGATATTTGATGTCGACACCCTCCGCCGGGCGGGTGGAGAGGCGCTGGTCAGGGCCTACGGTCTGGAGGAAGCCCCGCATGATTTCCCGCACTATCCCTTCAGCCTGAGCGACGGATCGGCGATTATCTGGGACCAGACGGTGCGCAAACTGTCCATGGCCTCCGGGGAGACGCACCTGATCATCACCGCGCACAGCCGGACCGAGGCCCAGGAGATTGTCTTCTACACGCGGATTGCCGGGTACCGGGAGGGGGGGCTGCCGAGAATCGCCGCCACCTTCCAGAAAATAGACCAATCCAGCTACCAGCGGGTGGCCGAGACTACCCGCCAGAACTGGCTTTACCTCCTGCACGAAATCAAGAATCCCATTTCCATCCTGAAGGCTGCCGAGGATCTGGAACTGCAAGCCGTGGAAGACGCGCGGGAGCCGGGCCAGACGCGGCGCTTTGCCATCAACTGTCTCGAGGACCACCTGCGGAACGGGGTTTTTCTGGCCACCGAAAATTCGCGTCTGATCCCCAACCACCCGGAACCCCTGGATCTGAAACTGTTCTTTGAGGAATTGCAGGAGGTCTTCCAGTTTCTCCTCCAGATCCAGCACAACGAACTCAAGGTGTCGCTCGATATCGACCGCTACCAGGTGTCCAGGATTGACCGCACCCTCCTGGCCCAGTTGCTCAACAACCTTCTCCTGAACAAGATCAATTGCCTGCAGAACCAGGTCATTTCCCTGAATTGCGAGCTCGGAAGCACCCGCCACGACGGTTCCGGGGCCTTGCTGATCATCACCATCGAGGACCAGGGTCCGGCCTTCCCGGACTATATTCTCCAGGGCCAGGATCGGGAGATCAACCTCAAGGGGCTTCTCGAGGTGCAGCGTCATTCCGGTTTGGGCTTGCCGATCTGCCGACGAATCGTTTCAGTGATGGGTGGCGAATTGAAGTTTTACAACGACCCGCCCCAAACAAGGATACGCATCTGGCTCCCCCTGCACTGACAGAACCCATCAAGAAACGCATTAGCGGCCTGACCTCAAAAACACTTTCCTACAGACAGCAGCAGAAAGTAGGACCATGAAGACACAGCGCGCGGCTGGCAACAGCCGCGCGCTACTGGTAATAAAGGTGTAAAGCCACCCGCAGGGGACTGGGAGTCGGGTAAATGATACGGGAAGCATTGACGGAAGCAGTGAATTAAGAAGTATGATGCATTCCTCCTCACACCTGAAATCGGAACCAAAATATATCCTACATGAAACTCAGGGTCATTATCATCAGTGTTGTTGTTCTTCTAGCCGCCGCCGGCCTGTTCCTGGTCTTGAGCCGGAAAGGCGAAGACAATCCTGATACCTTCGAAACCGGCCAATGGGAACGCTATTCAGAAGTTCAACTTGAAAGGCACCTTGAAGCCCTGGCGGAGAGCGGCACCCTGCCCGAGGGGCAGGAAAACGAGCTGCTGGGCTGGATCTTCACCAATCACTTTGACATGGGCGCGGAATGGGTCCGCAACAACCCCGGAAAAATCCAGGACCTGCCCTTCAACCTGTGTGACACGGCATGGGGAATGATTCGCAACCAGCAGACGGAAACCGGCCTTAAAATCCTCGGGCTGGCCCAGCAGGTGTATCCAAACGATCCTGACGTTCTGGGATTCATGGGCATTGTCTACTTTCTCCAGGGCAAGCGACTGGAGGCCCGTCAGTTCCTCGAGGAAGCGGAAACCTGGCGCCGAAACCGTCCGATCGTGAATTTCTACCTGGGTGGATTGCTGGTGCAATCGGAAAACGCGGCGGACCGCACCCGGGGCAAGACGATCATGATGGGGCTGGTCCGTGGAGCGGATCCGGAACTGCGTGAACTGGCCGGGCTGACCCTCCTCAGTGACCTGGACGTCCCTCTGCAGTCGGAGGACATCGACCTGATCTACACCACCCTGGAAAAGGATTCCGTTTTTACGGTGGGAAACAAGGAACTCCCGATTGAGGCGCTGCGGGTCATCACCACGCGGCTGGCCGGGCCCTTTCCGGAAAGGGCCATGGAAATCGCCTCCCTGATGATGGAATATCCGAACACGACTCCGGATGATTACGTGAGCATGATTCGTTTTGCCCAGTTGCTGGGCCATCCCGAGATTTCCAGCAAATTCCTCGACGCCTTGATCTCGGATCCGGACCTGTCCCAAAAGTTGAACGACGATCCCCGGATTGAGCGTCTGCAGCTGGCTCAGGAATTCCTCGAAGGGCATTACGAGAGCGGCATGAACAAGCTCCGCAGCATGGTGGAAAGCGATGAACCCGATGTCGCCGAACTGCAGGAAACCTTTCGTTCCATCATGAACGCGGGGCTCCCGATGAGCACCGAGGAGGAAGTTCTCGAACTTTACCTGAGGCTTCCCATTCGCAGCCCCCAGACCTCCCTCACCGTCCTGGCCCGGCTCCGGCAGATTAATCCACTGGGGGAGGAAGAGTACATCCGCTACGCCGTTGAACACCTGCTTCCGGAAAATCCCACCCTGGTGGGATCCTGGCTGACTGATATCAACGCCACCGAACAGGTCATCAGCGCCATTCTCAAGACCGGGCCTTCCTTGAGCGGCGACCAGTACCTGATCCTGATCAATGCATACCTGAAGGCGGAGGATGAGGAAAAGGCCCAGGCTGCCCTGGATGAAGCGGGCGCCAAGGTCGATCCGGCCCTGCAGGCGTTTTTCCAGTCCCGCATCTGGCTCCAGAGAGGGGATATCGCCAAGGCCACTCCCTACTGGGAGGAAGCTTATCAACTGGTTTCCGGAAGCACCCGCTTTCCCCTGATGAAAAATCTCGGCTTCCTGGCCCTGGAGCTGAACCAGCCGGTCAACGCCCTGAGCCTCCTCTACACGGCTTTCACCGCCGGCATTCCCTTCACGGAGTACCAGTCCGGACAGCTCATCGAACTGACCCTTTCCTATGGAAACCTCCGGCAATCGATCCAGGTAGCCGAGTATTTGGCCGATGAATACCCGCAGTCAGCGGTGCACAAGAACAACCTGGCCTATTTCAAGTTTCTCGCCGAGGAGGATGTGGAAAGCTCCATCGAGGTCATGCGTGAGCTGGTCGAGGCCTATCCGGACATCCACCAGTACCGGCTGACGCTGGCTCTTGGCCTAGTCAAGGCCGGTCGGACCAACGAGGCCAGCCGGCTCCTCAAGAGCACCAACATCAACTGGGAAAACACCTCCAACCGGGGCCGCATGATCTACGCCGTGGTCCTGGCCGCCAATGACCAGCGGGTCGTTGCCGAAGGCCTCCTGCAAAACCTGGACCAGCAGAGCCTGATTCCGGAAGAGCGGGCGCTGCTGGAAGAATTCTGACCGCCGGGTCGCTATGTCATCATTATTCCGGATTGAAATTCATGGAGGAAAAGAACGGCTTTAAAGGATTACTGTGGACTGAATCTTTCTGGGCCCTGGGCGGGGTGGTCCTGGCCTGGGTGGTCCTGATCACGCAGGTCAGGCACCATTGGGGAGGCGAATCCTATTACAATTTCGGATGGTTCGTGCCTTTCATGGCCATCTGGCTGCTCCTGAGGAACCTGGCCCAACTGGAAACCGGTCCCGCAGGACGCTGGAGGTCCGGCCTCTACCTGGCCCTGACCTTTCTTTTCCTGATCCCGGTGATCCCCTTCCACGCGCTCTCGGAGGTCAATCCGTTCTGGAGGCTGCCCCTCTGGATACAGGCCCTGGGCATCTCCGGTTTCACGCTCCTGATGCTGCATTACCTATACGGCTGGGCCGGGGTCCGGGCCGGCTTGTTTCCAGTTTTTTTCCTGACCACCATGATCCCCTGGCCATACCGCTTTGAAGTCTGGATGGTCCAGTCCCTGACCGGGGTTGTGGTCGACCTCTCCATCCAGGGCCTCCACTTCCTGGGGTACCCGGTCGAGGCGGCCGGCAACAGCCTGGTTCTGGATGAAATACGGGTCGGGGTCAACGAGGCCTGCAGCGGAATCCGCTCCCTTCAGGCACTGTTCATGGTCAGCCTGTTCCTGGGCAGCCTCTTTTCGCAGTCCTGGATACGCCGCCTGCTGGTCCTGACCGTACTGCCCCTGATTGTGATTGTCGTCAACGCCTTCCGGGCGGTGTTCCTCTCCACCCAGGTCATCGTCAAAGGCAACGATGCCTACGACCGGTGGCATGACCCGGCGGGATATATCGCATTCGGGATCAGCATGGTCCTGATCTATGCGGCCATTGAACTGCTCAACATCGGGAGCGATTCCGGCAATGCCACCAAACCGGTCGACGGCGGCAAGCTCCTGAACCAGTGGAAAGCTTTCGCCCAGTCCCGGCAGGCGGTCTGGTTTGTCCTGGCCCCGGCTATTGTCTACCTTACCGTGGAAGCCTGGTTCCGGGTCCATGAATGGCAGGATCCGCCGAAGAGGGACTGGGAGATGCAGCTGCCCTCGGAAAATGATTCGGGCTACGTCTACTCGGAGATCGCCCCCTATGTGCAGAACGCCCTGGGCTACAGCTACGGGACCCATTTCTCCCACCGGCTCAACAGCCAGGTTGTGGCGGATGTCTACTATTACGGGTTCACTGAAGACAACAAGCTGTCCAGCGTTTCATCCTACGGCCACGCCCCGACCATTTGCATGGAGGCCAGCGGCGCGGTCCTGCTGAGGGCCCTTCCGCTGGAATCCATCACGGTCGGGCAGATCGAGATTCCGGTCCGCCATTACCTGTTTGAAATTCCCCGGACAGACTCCCGGGTCAACGTCTTCTGGATCGTCTGGGAAAACCGCAATATGGATATCGAGCCGGAGCAGCTGGCCGAGCTGAACTACAAGACCCAGCTGATTCAATTGATGCGCGGGCGACGGGATTTCAGCCGAAAGGTCCTGCTCCTGAGCCTGTCCGGCCTCGAGGAGCCCGAGGCGGCCCGCAGACAGGCCATGGAACTGTTCAGCGATTGGATCATTCCAGCCGGAGACTGACCAGGTACCGCTCGCGAGGCAGCAGGGATTCCATTTCTCCGGGCAAGAGCAGGGAGGAATCCTTCTTGCCGGCGATGATGGCGGCGATCCGGATGTAGCGGGGAGCCGAAGAATTGAGCGGCGGCATTCCCTCCAGAAGATCCGATGAAAGCCGGTTGCGCCCCTGGAGCGTGTAGGAAACGCCCAGAATAACGCGAAAATCAAACAACTCCGGATACCGGGTGACCAGCCTTTCCAATTCCTTGTGAACATTGCTGGAATAGCCTTCCGCCAACAGGCGCAGGTACAGGTAGAATCCCTGCATGTCGGGCGTACTGGACAATTCCTCGACATCGACGTTGGCCAGGATGGGCGGCATGGAATCCTGGTCTCCTGAATAATACCGCGCAGCCAGGGCCTTCATCCGGTAGGAGTTGTTGGCAGGATCATTCTCCAGAATGATGTCGTACAGCTGGATCAGCATTTTCCATTCCCCGTCACGGACCAGGAAGCGTTCCAGCTTTGCGGGATTGTCCGGATTGACCGTCTGGACAGCGAGTTCAAGAGTGCTCCGGGCGCGCTCTTCCTCCCCCAGACGGGCCAGAGCCAAACTGCGGTAATAGAGGAAAACGGACATTTCCTCTTCCCCCTGGGTGGCGGAAGTTTCCGTCATGTCGAGAACCTGGTCATACTTCCCTTCATCCATCAGAAGGCTGAAATAGGCTTCCGGGGAACCCTCGTTATCGCGGTAATCGGTCCAGTCCACCTCGTTGAAGAACCAGTCGGCCAGCCCCATCCAGCGCGCCCATTCCAGCAGCTCCTCAAGCTGGCC
>CAJXMX010000203.1 GCA_913056355.1 uncultured Opitutales bacterium | reverse complement strand
TATCGGGCTCCGCGATCCGGACTCCTCCAAGTACACGGGCGAATCCGCCCTCTGGGACAAGGCCGAAGCGGCCCTCCGCTCGGTGGCCAGGACCCTCGGCGTGCCCTACACGGAGGAACCCGGCGAGGCCGCCTTCTACGGCCCCAAGATCGACTTTGTGGTCAAGGACGTCATCGGCCGCGAGTGGCAGCTGGGAACGGTCCAGGTGGATTACAACCTTCCGGTGCGCTTTGAGCTGGAATATGTCGGGGCCGACAACCAGCCCCACCGCCCGGTGATGATCCACCGTGCCCCCTTCGGGTCGCTGGAACGCTTCACCGGGGTCCTGATCGAGCACTTTGCCGGCAACTTCCCGGTCTGGCTGGCCCCGGAACAGGTCCGCATCCTGCCCATCACCGACGACCAGATGGAGGCCGCAGAAGCGATCGAGGCCAAGCTCAAGGCGGCCAGGATCCGTTGCTCCATCGACGCCCACTCCGACAAGTTCGGGGCCAAGATCCGCCGGGCCGAAATGGACCGCATCCCCTACATGTTCGTCCTCGGCAAGAATGAAGTGGCCGAGGACAAAGTGACAATCCGTTCCCGGGCCAGCAAGGAAGACGAAGGTTGCGTTGCTGCCGCCGAGGCCCTGGACCTGGTCCTGACCCGGATTGCCGGGAAAGCCCTGCCGGCGGGTTGATTCGACGGCGCGTATCCCTAAATTACCCGACTGTGAACGGTTTTCAGCACATCCATGACAAGTGGACCCTCGACACCGCCCGTGAAGCCTACGGGGTGGACGCATGGGGCAACGGCTACTTTCGCATCAACAACAACGGCGAAGTGGTGGTCACCCCGGCCGGCGATCACAAGGGCCCGGAAGTGAGCCTGGTCCAGGTGACGCGCGACCTGAAGGAGCGGGGATGGTCATTCCCGGTCCTCCTCCGCTTCGAGGGCATTCTCTATTCGCGGGTCAAGGCCATCAACGAGAGTTTCCGCGGCGCCATCGAGGAATACAAGTACCAGGGGAAGTACCGCGGGGTCTACCCGATCAAGGTCAACCAGCAGGAGCAGGTCATCGAGGAGCTGTCCTCCTACGGCAAGGAGTTCCACCACGGACTGGAAGCCGGCAGCAAGCCGGAGTTGATCGCGGCCATGTCCTACCTCAGCGATCCTGAAGCGTTGCTGATCTGTAACGGCTACAAGGACCAGGAGTTCATCGACCTCGGTCTTTCGGCCCGCAAGCTGGGCATCAACTGCATATTCGTCATCGAGACCCTGCAGGAGGTGCCGCTGATCATCAAGCGGTCCGAGGCCCTTGGGATTCGTCCCGTCCTGGGAGTGCGGATGAAGCTGGCTTCAAGCGGCAGCGGCCACTGGAAGGAATCCGGGGGCGACCGCAGTGTCTTCGGGTTGAACGCCTACCAGGTCATGGAAGTGGTGGACCTGCTCAAGAAACACGATTTTCTGGACTGCCTGCAGTTGCTGCACTTCCATCTGGGTTCGCAACTGCCCAACATCCGGGACATCCGCAGCGCCGCCACCGAGGCCTGCCGGGTCTACTGCGGCCTGGCCCAGGAAGGTGCTCCCATGAAAATGATCGACCTCGGGGGAGGGCTCGCGGTGGACTACGACGGTTCGCACACCAATTCCAACAGTTCCTGCAACTACACGCTGGATGAGTACGCGCGGGACATGGTGGAGGTGGTCATGGGGACGGTTGAGGAGGCCGAGCTGCCCCACCCGACCATCATCACCGAGTCCGGCCGGGCCACCGTGGCCTACTATTCGGTCCTTCTTTTCAACATCCTCGATGTGAGCCGGTTCGCGATGGCCGAATCCCTTCCCAGGCTTTCCGAAGAAGCCCATGAGCTGACCCGGAATATCTACCACACCTCCCAGTCGGTCAGCACCCGCAACCTGCAAGAGTGTTTCCATGACGCGATTTTCTACCGCGATGAAGTCCGCAACCTCTTCCGGAGCGGCACCGTCAGTATCCGCGAACGGGCCCTGGTGGAGGAGATATTCTGGTACGTCATGCTCAGGATCCGTGACAAGATGGGGGATCTGCGTCACCCGCCACGGGATCTGGAGGGTCTTGAATCGGCCCTGGCCGACATTTACTACGGCAACCTCAGCGTCTTCCAGTCCATTCCGGATTCCTGGGCCATCGACCAGCTCTTTCCGATCATGCCCATCCACCGCCTCAACGAGGAACCCACCCGTCAGGGCATTATCGCCGACATCACCTGCGACTGTGACGGCAAGATCGACCGCTTCATCGACATCCATGAGATCCGGAGAACCCTTCCCCTGCATGAACTGGTGGAGAATGAGGACTACGTTCTCGGCGCCTTCCTGATTGGGGCCTACCAGGAAACCCTCGGGGACCTGCACAACCTCTTCGGCGATACCAATGTGATCAGCATTCGTTTCGACGAGGATGGGGAAATGGAATACGTCCGGGAACTCGAGGGCGATACCGTGGAGGACGTCCTGCAGTATGTCGAGTATGACACCAAGGACCTGATCCGCCGCTTCCGCGAGAAGGCGGAGCGGGCTGTCAAGAAACAGGTCATCTCCGGATCCGAGCGCAAGACCATCATGAACACCTACATGGAGGGCCTGCGCGGCTACACCTACCACGAACCGGAGAGCCTTTGATTAATACACTACAGCTAATGAGCGGATTGCACGGATTACCAATAGCCCCCAACGGGATTGGGGAAATCTCTTCCGCGAAATCCACAATATCCGTAGTCTGGGATCAATAAACCAGCAACCACCAACCAGCAACCAGCAACCAGTAACCAGTAACCAGTAACCACCAACCAGCAACCACCATGAGCCATGTACTGATCATCGGAGCCGGCGGCGTCGGCGGAGTTGTCACCCACAAGTGCGCCCAGGTCCCGGAAGTCTTTTCGAAAATCACCCTGGCCAGCCGGACCGAGGAGAAATGCAAAAGGATCGCCGCCCAGATCGACCGGCCGATCGACACGGCCCGGGTCGACGCCGACAACGTGGAGGAGACGGTGGCCCTGCTGAAGAAGCTCAAGCCGGACCTGGTCATCAACGTGGCCCTTCCCTACCAGGACCTGCCCCTGATGGACGCCTGCCTCGAGGCGGGTATCGATTATCTGGATACAGCGAATTACGAGCCGCCGGAGACGGCCAAGTTCGAGTACAAGTGGCAGTGGGCCTACCAGGACCGCTTCAAGGACAAGAAGCTGATGGCCCTCCTGGGCAGCGGCTTCGACCCCGGGGTGACCAACGTCTTCACCGCCTGGATCGCCAAGCACGAGCTGGACGAGATCCACGAGTTGGACATCATCGACGCCAATGCCGGCAGCCACGGCCAGCCCTTCGCGACCAACTTCAACCCGGAGATCAACATCCGCGAGGTGACGGCCAAGGGCCGCTTCTGGGAGAACGGCGCATGGAAGGAGACCGATCCCCTGTCGGTCAGGCAGAGCTTCGACTTCCCGCAGGGCATCGGCCCCATGAACATCTACCTGATGTACCACGAGGAGCTGGAATCAATCGTCAGGTTCTTCCCCACCATCAAGCGGGCCCGCTTCTGGATGACCTTCTCCGACAACTACCTGAAGCACCTGGAGGTGCTGCAGAACGTCGGCATGACGCGCATCGACCCGGTCATGTTCGAGGGCCGGGAGATCATCCCGCTGCAGTTCCTCAAGGCCCTCCTGCCGGACCCGGCCTCCCTGGGACCCTTGACCAAGGGCAAGACCTGCATCGGCTGCGTGGCCAGGGGGATCAAGGACGGCAAGGATAAGACGGTCTACGTCTACAATATCTGCGACCATGAGGAATGCTACCGGGAGGTCCAGTCCCAGGCCATCTCCTACACCACCGGGGTTCCGGCGATGATCGGGGGGATGATGATGCTGACCCGCAAATGGAGGGGCGAAGGTGTCTTCAACATGGAGCAGTTCGATCCGGATCCGTTCATGGATGCGCTCAACAAGCACGGTCTTCCATGGAACGTGACCACATTGTAAGCATCACCCGGCAAAGCCCGACGCCCGCCTACGTGGTGCATCTCGGGGAGCTTGAAAGGAACCTGCGCATTCTCGACGAGGTGCAGCGGGAAAGCGGGGCCACTATTCTCCTCGCGTTGAAGGGGTTCGCCATGTTCGGCGTCTTCCCCCTGATCCGGAAGTACCTCAAGGGCACCTGCGCCAGCGGTTCGATCGAGGCGCAACTCGGGGCCGAGGAATTCGGCGGACAGGTCCATACCTTTTCCGCCGCCTTCAAGGAGGAGGATTTGCGGGAAAGCCTGAAGTACAGCCATCACCTGGTCTTCAACTCTTTCAATCAATGGAAGCGCTACCGGCAAATCGTGGAATCCCATGAGCGGCCCGTCTCGGTCGGCCTGCGGGTCAATCCCGAGGTGAGTACCGGCAAGGTCGCGCTTTACGATCCCTGTGCCCCGGGCTCGCGCCTGGGCATCCTCCGCAGCGAGTTCGCGGGGGAATCCCTCGACGGCATCGAGGGCCTCCACTTCCATACCCTCTGCGAACAGAACAGCGACGACCTGGAGAAGACCCTGAACGGCTTCGAGGACCGTTTCGCGGAGTTCCTGCCCGGCATGAAGTGGGTCAACTTCGGCGGCGGCCACCACATTACCCGGGACGACTACGACCGGAAGCGGCTGGTCCGCCTGGTCCGCGATTTCCGGGAAAAGTACCGGGTCGAGGTCTTCCTTGAACCGGGTGAGGCCATCGCCTTGAACACGGGCCTGCTCATCGCCGAGGTGGTTGATGTCCTGGAACGGGATTTGCCCATCGCCATTCTCGACACCTCGGTCAGCGCCCACATGCCCGACGTCCTGGAAATGCCCTACCGGCCGGGGATCATCGGCGGAGCCGATCCCGGCGAAAAGCCGTTCACCTACCGCCTCGGCGGCCTGACCTGCCTGGCCGGGGACGTCATCGGGGAATGGTCCTTTGATGCCCCCCTTAAAACCGGGGACCGCCTGGCCTTCACCGACATGGCCCACTACACGATGGTCAAGAACACCACCTTCAACGGGGTCAAGCTGCCCGGCATCGCCACCTACGACCCGGAGAGCGACGCGGTGAATGTCCTCCGCCGCTTCGGTTACTCCGATTACCGCAACCGGCTCAGCTGAGAAAACCATGTCCGCGCCCGCCACCCATTTCAAGCACTGCCCCGCCTGCGGGGAGGCGTTGGACGAACCCCCGGCAAAGCGCCTGGTCTGCCCCGGCTGCGGCTTTACCTACTACTTCAATCCGACCATCGGCCTGATGGGATTCATCGAGAACGACCAGGGGCAGATCCTCCTGATCGAGCGCGCCAAGGAACCGGCCAAGGGCAAGCTGGCCCCGCCGGGCGGTTTTGCCGACTTCGGGGAATCGGCCGAGGAGGCCCTCTCCCGCGAAGTCCGGGAGGAGACGGGACTGGATGTCTCCAACTGGCGTTACCTGACCAGCGCGGTCAACCACTACAGCTACAAGGGCGTCACCTACCCGGTCATGGACCTGGCCTTTACCGCCCGTATCGAATCCGGAAGGGAGCTGGACCGCTGCACGGACGAGACCCTTTCGGTGAAGTGGGTGGACAAGGATTCCGTCGATCCCGGCGACCTGGCCTTCCCCTCCATGCGTGAGGCCTTGCGGAGGTACCGGTCGATTCAGTAATGAACAGAAATTGCGTATACAATTTGGAGTCTCACGTTCAACTCCGAGTTGACGAATGGCGGAAGCCGAGACTCTGAAATTCACACCCCCACCGGGTGCCAGGTGGTCTTCATCTCGAGGAAGTCGGCGATGGCGTAGGGGCTGCCCCGGCCTTTCCTCCCGTCCTCGAACCTGAGCCGCTTGAGCGAATCCGAGGCCGCCTCCTGTATCGACTTTTCCACTTCAGGGGTCAGGGCAAACCCCAGCACACCGTCCACCGCCCGGTGGCTGCCGGCGGTCGCGGCCAGGTCTCCGGCGATTCCGGTCAGGATATTCAGGGCCCCGCCCGGCAGGTCGCTGGTGTGCCAGACCTCGCCCAGAGAAGAGACGCTCAGCGGACAGGCCGGACAACCGGCCAGGATCACCGCGTTGCCGCCGGCCAGGAGCCGGCAGGCCGCCTCGACGGATCCCGCCAGGCCGACCCCCTCGCCCATGACGGCGGCGATGACACCGGTCGGCTCCGGGACGGTGAAACAGAAATGGGAACTGGCCACCGGGTTGACCGCCGAGAAGAGCTGCGTGACCTTGTCCGTCCAGCCGGCATAATAAACAAGGCAGTCCACCGCCGCCTGCACCTCCCTGCGGGCCGCCGACCTCCCCAGGCCCTGTAGTTGCAATTCCTCTACAAACTGTCCGGACCGGCCCTCCAGCATCTCCGCCGCCCGGTACAGGATCTGTCCGCGCAGGTATGGAGTGGCCGCCTTCCAGGCCTTCAGTCCGGCGGCGGCGGCCACCACCGCGTCCCGAAAATCCTTGCGGCTGGCCTTGCAGTAGGCCGCCACGGGATTCCCCTTGCGGTCCTCAAAGCTTAGGGTCTGTCCGCTCTCGGAACGGGGAAACTTTCCCCCGATGTATAATTTGTAGGTCTTCTTCACTGGAATTCGCTCTGCCATGGCTATTTGATTTTAGTGAACAGGCGGGACGCCCGTTCTCCCTTGTCCTTCGTCTTTCGTCCTTAGTCCTTAGTCCTTCGTCTTTCGTCCTTAGTCCTTCGTCCTTCGTCTTTCGTCCCTCATCCTTCGTCCTTAGTCCAACCTCACATAGGGATGGAGCCCGTGCAGGCCTCCTTCGCGCCCCATTCCGCTTTCCTTGAAACCGCCGAAGGGGGCGGTGGGATCAAACTTGTTGAAGGTGTTGGCCCAGAGGACCCCCGCCTGTACGGAGCTGGTGACCTTGAAGATCTTGGATCCCTTGTCGGTCCAGACGCCGCCGCTGAGCCCGTAACGGGTATTGTTGGCCTTTTCAACGGCCTCCGCCGGGGTGCGGAAGGTCTGGATGGCCAGGACCGGCCCGAAGACCTCCTCCCGGACAATGCGGCAGCTTTGCGGCGCATTCTTGATGATTGTCGGCCGGCACCAGAAGCCTTCCTCCGGCAATTCCTGGCCGCCGTCGGCGATCTCCAGGCCCTGCTCCCGGGCCTCTTCCAGGAAGGCCCGGATCTTGTTCAGCTGGGGCTCGTTGTTGATGGCCCCGATGTCGGTGTTCTTGTCCAGGGGATCGCCGACAATCAGGGTCTTCATCCGGTGCTCCAGCTTGCGGGTCAGCTCCCCGGCCACGCCCTCCTGGACCAGCAGCCGCGAGCCGGCGCAGCAGACATGGCCCTGGTTGAAGAAGATGCCGTTGACGATCCCCTCCACGGCCTGGTCGAGAGCCGCGTCCTCGAAGATGATATGGGCCGCCTTGCCTCCCAGCTCGAGGGTGTAGGGGCGCCCGGTCCCGGCCAGGGCCTTTTGTATTTGTTTTCCCACTTCGGTCGACCCGGTGAAGGCGATCTTGTCGACATTATCATGGCCGACCAGGGCGCGCCCGGCCGTTCCGCCGCCGGTGACGATGTTGACCACGCCGGGCGGGAAGCCGGCCTCCTCGACCAGTTCGGCCAGCTTGAGGGCGGTCAGGGGGGTGAACTCGGCCGGCTTGAGGACCACCGTGTTCCCGCAGGCCAGCGCCGGGGCCAGTTTCCAGGCCGCCATCAACAGGGGAAAGTTCCACGGGATGATTTGTCCGGCCACCCCGTGCGGGCGGACCTTGCGGTTGGGAAAGGCATATTCCAGCTTGTCGGCCCAGCCCGCGTAGTAGAAGAAATGCGCCGCCACCAGCGGAATGTCCACGTCCCGCGATTCCCGGATCGGCTTTCCGCCATCCATGGACTCCAGGACGGCCAGCTCGCGGCTGCGTTCCTGGATCAGCCGGGCCAGGCGGAAGAGGTACTTGCCCCGTTCGGAGGGGGCCAGGCGGGACCAGCTCTTTTCATAGACCCGGCGGGCAGCCTGCACCGCGAGGTCAATTTCATCCCCGCCGGCCTCGGAAACCATGGCCAGCAGCTTGCCGCTGGCCGGATTGCGGGATTCCCGCAACTTGCTCTCATCCACCTCCGTGAATTCCCCGTTGATGAAATGCCCGTAGGCCTCCTTCAGGGCAACCGGTGTCGACTCCGGGGCCGGGGCGTACTTTTCCGATATAAATGGATTCTCTTCCATAAAAGCCTTGGTCCTCAGTCTTTCGTCCTTCGTCCTTTGTCCTTTGTCCTTTGTCCTTTGTCCTTAGTCCCTGGTCATGTCATCAGGATGTGAATACATGCCCTGCTTGAGCTTGCGGATCTGCATCAGGATGTCGTTGG
>CAJXMX010000202.1 GCA_913056355.1 uncultured Opitutales bacterium | reverse complement strand
TTTTCATCCGCCTGTTGATCTATGTCGAGGCTTACGGGCAGACCCCGAGGCGGGTCTACGTATTGCTGTTCCTGTTCCTGGTCATCGGGGGCTACCTCCTGCTGGGGCATGCGGTGTACCGGGGAAAGGATTTCCGCTGGCTGGTGGGATCGAACCTGGTCCTGCTTTTCAGCTACTTTTTCATCCTGCAGTTCCTTGACGTCCCGGGCTGGGTGACCAGCCGGAATATCGAGCTCTACAGGCAGGGCCGGGTGGAATATCCGGAATCGATGTATTTCCACCAGATCGGAAGCCACAGCGCCCGGGCCCTGGAGGCGATTTACGAGAATCTGCAGGATCCCGCCGAGGAGGAAAAGCTCATGGAGGATATGCGCGCGGCCCGGCGCCAGTTCGAGTACGTGCGGCAGCGTCGCTGGCCTTCCTTCCAGTACCGGGACTACCGCAACCTGCAGCGCTGGGATGAATTTCTTTCCCGGCACGAAATTCAGTTCCCCGATCCGCGGTAAAGGATGTATAATATCGGCATGGATCCCTTTCAGGTCAGGCAGGCCCTTTCGGAAGTGCGGCACCTGCGGCGCAATATCCTGGAGAAGCAGCTCTTCAAGGGCTATTCCGGGCGGGCCCGGGCCCTTGGCGGGGGGGTGGCCCTGGTGGCCGGACTGGCGGGACAGGCCTTCCTGACCGGACGCGGCCCGGCGCCCCTGTTTGTCCTGTGGGGGGTTGTCTTCGCATTGTCGGTCCTGGCCAACTACGGGGCGGTGGTGGTCTGGCTGCTGCAGGAGGCTAACCGGAAGCGCGGGGAGGTCGGTTTCATCATGGAAGTCTTCCCGGCCTGGGTGGTCGGCGGGGTGCTGACCCTGGCCCTGTGGTCACACGGGGAGCCGGACCTGCTCTTCGGGACCTGGATGTGCCTTTTCGGGCTGGTCCAGAGCATCGGCCGGTCGCGCCTGCCCCGGCAGATGGCCTGGATCGGCCTGTACTATGTTGTCTGCGGCAGCCTTTGCCTGGTCTTCGCCGACGGCATATTCCAATGGCCGGTCCTGATGGGGAGCGTGTTCTTCTGCGGCGAGCTGGGCGCGGGCCTGATCATGCACACCGCCGACCGTGAAGGCGGACTGGCGCGGTACCTCGGATGGGGCAAGGGGTCATGAGCGGGGAAAACTCATCCAGCCTTCCTTTCGACCGGCTCGAGCGCTGCATCCACGAGCCGGCCCGGCTGGCCGTGCTTTCCCTCCTGATGAATGCCGGCGAAGGGATGACCTACGGGGAACTGCGCGACCAGCTGGGGCTGACCTACGGCAACCTGGAGCGCCACATGCGGGTCCTGCTGGAGGCGGACATCATCACCGTGGAGAAACTGAACACGGGGGGCCGGATGCAGAGCGTGGCCCGGTTTTCCGAAAGCGGGCGCGAGAATTTTCTTCACTACCTCGACAACCTGGAGCGGATCCTCCAGGCCGCCCAGGGCGGAAGGGCTGAAAGCCGTGACACCGCCGCTGATGCAAACGGCCTGGCCGGTGAGGGAAGTCCGGCCTGACGGGCCGGACAAGAGCCTCCCGGTCCCTTACTCGGGCGGCAGCTGCCAGATGGTCCCGAGGATTCCGGGTTTGCGGCGGAGCGGATCCGGGGGATGCATCCGCTGGACCGTGCCGGCCGGAACGTTTGGCTGGTAGTAGACGGTCAGGATGCGGCCGGGGGAAAGCTCGATTGAAACCGGATAGCCCAGGTCCTTGTTGGGAGCGTCGTCCCGGATAATGATCTCATCCTCAAGGCTCCAATGGATCCCGTCGGGGCTGATGGCGGCACGCTGGCCGAAGGGGGACCGCCGGTAGCCGTAGGTGCAGAGGACGCGTCCGTCTTCCAGTTGCAGCAAGTGGGGCGGAAATCCCCACAGGGGGGTGCGGACCGCCTCGGCCCAGGTTTGGCCGTTGTCATCGGACCAGCTCAGCCACAGGTGGCACAAGGGAGACTGGTCGTCATAGGGAATGGCCGTGGCCCGGATCATCATCAGGATACGGCCGCTGTCGAGTTGCAGGATGTGCGGTTCGCCAAAACGGATCCTGTCCGGCTGGGGGCTCTCCACCATGGCGACACGGATAAATTCACCTTGGGCGGAATCGCCTCGGTAGATGCCGATGTTCCCGCTGTCATCGCGGTACGAGGCAACCAGGATCGAACCATCCTCGAGTTGCAGGCCACCGTGAATGGAATCCTTCCCGGGGGTTGGAGTGGACCAAGTATGGCCGTTGTCCTCCGAGACGGCATGCCAGGCGCCGTCGAATTTCGCGGCCTCGCGGTAGGCCGGCTGGTTGACGTAGAGCATCCAGCGGCCCAGGGTCGCCGACTCGTAGGCGTTGTCCGGCAGGGTGAGGTATTGCTCCGCAGTCCACCGGGTGGTGCGCAGATGCATCAGCAGTCGGCCGTCCGAGAGGAGCGTCAGCCCGGATTCCCGGTCATCCAGGGGCGAGTCATGGACAATCGCCGGCGGCAGCCAGGTCTGTCCATTGTTCGTGGAGCGCGAGAGGAGGATTTCCCCGTTCGGCCCGAGGTGTTCCTCGCTGCGGGTGAAGGCGACCAGCAGGTCCCCGTTGGCCGCGCGGACCATGGCAGGCCAGGCGCAATAGGCGTCCTGCTTTTCATAAATGCTGAGATGGCGCATGGACTCCGCGCTTCCCGGCCACGACAAGCCCAGGATGCAGGACAGGAACAGGAGCAGGAACCGCCTCGGGTAATGTGTTTTCATGATGAGCGAATGCCCGGCATTATCCGGTTCCGCCGCTCTCCTTGAAACTTCCGGCCATTGTTACGGTAAACCGCCCGCGGGCTTCAACGGGGCCTTCCCCGGAGCCTAGCCTGAAGCCTGAAACCTGATGTGGAGATTTGCTTATGAACCAATGGCAACCCAACCCGACCGGTCGCCGTCGCATGCTCAAGATGCTGGCCGGAGTCCCCTTCCTGGGGCTGGCCGCGAAAACCCCGGCGGCCGGTATGACAGAATCCAATTTGCAGAATCCTGACCGATCCGGGGTGAATGCGCTCCTGGTCAGCGCCACCACCCGGGAGGGGCATGCCTCGCTGGAACATGCAGCCCCCGTGCTCCGGGAATTGTACGGTCCGCGGCGGCGCATCCTCCTGATCAACTTCGCCAGCCTGCCGGATGTGCGGGATTCCTATGCGGAGCGAATGCAGCGGGATTTCCAGCGCATCGCGGAAGGCTACACGGTCGACTCCCTGCACCGGTACCGTCCGGAAGAGGCGCCCGGGGTGATTCGCAAGGCGGAGGCCTTTTATGTCAGCGGCGGCAACACCTTCCTCCTGCTTCGGGAATTGTACGACCGTGGGGTGGTGGATCTGCTGCGGGAGCGTGTTTACAACGGCGTGCCCTACGCCGGGGCCAGCGCCGGATCCAATCTGGGCGGCCTCTGCATCGGGACCACGAATGACTTTCCCATTACCGACATTCCCACGCGCCGCTCGCTGGGCCTCTTCAACGGGGTCTACAATCCCCACCATCCGGAACCGGAGGAGGCGGAATTCGGCATGCGCCAATGGAAGATCCGGGAATTCGCCCGATACAATCCGGACCAGACCGTGATCGGGGTGACCAATGCCGGAATGCTGCGCCTGCAGGGGAACCGGGTCACCCTGAAGGGAGACGGCGCCCTGGCCTTCGTACAGGCGGGGGATACGGCCTCCCGGCTTGCACCTGGAGAGAGCATCGAGCTGTAGCGGCTACTCTCAGGTGTCGCGTGTGTCCATTAGCGATCTTCAACGCTTGATTCCACCTCATCGACTTGGACGGGCAGGAATCCGGCCTCGGCCGGGATCGCGTCGAGATCGAGGAGAATCCGGTCGCCCTCGACCCGGAAGGGCAGGTCCGGGTCTTTCCAGAGGATGTTGTCTCGGAGCAGTTCCGCCGTATCGGGTTCACCGATACGGTAGACGGTGAACCGCGGGTCCTGGTCGGACGTCTCGCTCATGCGAAGGGCAACGGGATCGCCGATCAGGTTGTTGCGGACAGTGGCCAGTTCAAGGTCGACGCCGTCATAGAGGTCGAGAAATATCCCCCCGAAGGAAATGTTGTTCTCCACCACGTTGCCCTTGGGGACGCGCGGCTCGTCCTGGTAGAGGTATTGAAGTTCCGGATACCGGATCGAGTAGGGGGGCTCGGTCACGTTGGCGGCGGCGTAGAAATCCCGCAGGGTGGAGGCGTAGCGGGGATGGGATTCATCGAAATGATGGACGGCCCAGCTCAGGCCTCGGCCGTCGATCTGGACGGATGGCGCACACTCGATGAAGATATTGTTCTGGATCCGGTTGTTCCGTCCGCCCCCGATGAAGGCGGCCCGCCCGGCCTTGTAGAAGAGGTTCCCGAAGACGACGATCCCGCTGGAAAAGTCGTCCAGATAGACCCCACGCACGCCGTGCAGTCCCGGGCCGTGGAGGTGGTGGAGGTAGTTGTAGCGGACGATGGTTCCCCGGCTGGTGTAGTCGCGTCCCACATAGATGGCTCCCACATCGCCGGTCTCCAGGGCGATGTCATGGATCTCGTTGTACTCGATCAGGTGGTCGTTGCCCCGGAAATAAAGGCCCATGTGCGGGGCGTTATGGATATGGTTCCGGGAGGCATGCTGCCCGACTCCCAGGAGGCGGATTGCCGGCTGGTTGGTGCGGTAGACCTGGCTGAAGGCATGGATGTGATTGTTGATGACGTAGTGCCGCCCCGGCACCAGGGTCTTCCGGTCGCCGCCATCGAGATCCACGGCGCCCACGGCCAGCTGGGTGAACTCGCAGTTGGTGACTCCGCAATGAGCTCCCCCCTCGACCGTGATGGCCCGCCCGCCGAGGTCGAAGAACCGGCAGTCATCGATCAGGACCTCCCTTGAATCCGTGACCTGGATGGCCGGCCCGCGCGACCATGCGAAGTTCAATCCGCGGATGTTGAGCCATTCGGCACCGTCGATCTGGAGCATGGTCTCCGGGCATTGGGAAATGCGCACCTCCCCCGATAAATCGCCTTCGGGGGGCCAGAAATATAGGTAGCCCGACTTCCGGTCGAGATACCACTCGCCGGGACTGTCCAGCTCCTCGGGGACGTTGATGAAGCGGAATCGCTGGCCGCTGGTGTAGCCGTAGCGGTGATGGGGCGGGGCAAGCAGGATACGGTGATTTCCGGTATCCAGTTCATCGATACCCTGGGTGGAATCAGCCCAGTCCCAGGTCCAGAATCCGTGCAGCCAGACATCATTCGTGGAGGCCCAGGTGGAGGGCCGGTCCCCGGGATAGGTGATCCAGCCATAATGGCGGCCGGTCGGCACCTTGCCGTCCCGCTTGTCCTCGTGGTGGCCCGGATTCAAAGGCTCTCCTTGGAGTTGGGGAACATCTGCTACCTGAAGCCAGTCTTCATCCGGGTATCGGGCGAGGGTCATCAGGCGGTTGTTGTAGTACAATTCCACGGGACCGGGCTCCTCCAGACGATAGAAGTCCCGCCGCTGGAGGGCCGGATTAAACTCGATCCCGAGGCTGGGCAGGTGCACGACCCAGACCTGCGGCCGGGCCGATTCCCGGATCCGGTTGGGAATGCCGGCATCCGCGAGCCGTTGAAATCCCTCGATGCGCTTGCCGCCGGACAGGACCACCTGCTCACCCGGGTAGGCCTGCCAGGTCACCGGCGCCGGGCCTATGCCGGAATCGGCCTCGCCAAGGACCAGGCCGGACCCCAGGGGATACTCGCCGGCCCGCAGGTTGACCAGGATCTCCTCGCGGGGCCTGGTGGGATCGGCCAGTCGGTCCCGGACCCGTTGCCGGGCCTCCGCCAGGCTGGCCAGCGGGCCATCCGAGCCGTCCGGCAGCGGATCGGCAAAATTGCCCGACCAGGCGTCATTGCCCTTGTTGGAAATGAAGAGGACTTCCGTCGCCGGCAGAACAGAGGCCAGGGAAAGAAACAGGAGCAGGTGGAAGAATCGTTTTGTCATGGCGAATGCCCGATCAGGGCATCCTCAGCCATAGCGCATCGGGGAGGGACGATCCACGGCTTTGCCAATTTACGATAAACCGCGAGGACTTTATGGTTGCCCGGGGATTGCAACCCGCAGGACGCTTGACTTGAGGGATCAAACATTGGTTACTCCAGATGAACCCGAAGTGCTTACAATGAAACCTTTTCACAGCCGGATATTTCTCCTCGTTTCCCTTCTATTCATGGTCGCCTGCAGCTCTCCAGATGCGGGCAAGCCTGTCACCAGCAAGGATGGATTGGTCCAGGTGGACCATCCCAAGGCCAAGGTCACTGCGATCTATGTCCGTCCGGGGGTGGACCTGACCACCTACAAGCATTTCCTGATCGCGGATCCCTTTATCCTGTTCAAGACCAACTGGCTGGAAAAAACCAACCTTTACCGGCCCCAGGATCCGCTGAAAGGCGAGGACGTGATCCGCATGGTGGAGGCCGGCAAGGAGATGCTCAAGGAGGAGTTCACCAAGGCCATCAAGGGGGCCGGGTATGACCTGGTGACCCGCGAGGGGACGGATGTGATCAAGCTTCGGGCGACCGTAATGGAACTGGACATCTACGCCCCGGATCCGAATGGAACCAACAACAGCGAGTACTCACAGACCTACACCCGTGGCGCGGGTGAGGCCACCCTGCTGCTGGAGTTGTTTAATGCCGCCACCGGGGAGCTGCTGGCCCGGGTTGTGGACCGGAAGTCGCAGCTGGATATCCCCAACCAGGATCGCCTGGTCTACACCCGGGAAGACAATATTTATGCCGCAAGGGCCGCCTTCGCCTACTGGGCGGATCTCTTCGTCAATGGGTTTGAAGCCGTGAAATCCAAGGAAGTCCAGCTCGCCCCAAGAGTACAGGCCAACTGAGTTTCAACTTCTGCTCCATCTTTCCCCGGCTGCTATTCCTCCAGCTCCAGCCGGATGTAGTCGTAGATCAGGCCGTTGTTAACGGGCCCGGCCGGGACCGTCAGGGTGAGGGTGTTGCGGCCTGCGCGAAGGCGGGAGGCATCGAACTGGAGCTCGCGTTCATACCAGATCCCCTGGATGGAGTGCCGGGTAATGACCCCGTCGGGGCGCAGGTCGTCGATGGTGCCGACCAGCGGGCCGTTGACGGAGACCGCAAGGCTGCGGGTCCCGGTCCCGCAGATGGCCAGGCGCAGGGTGGCGGTGCCCGACGGCTTGTCCGGCAACTGGAAGACGATGGTGTTGTGCGTTGCCTTGCCCTCGGCGACGATGCCGCGGTAGGGCAGCGGTTTGGCCTCGGGATCAGTGTTGTACGGGACCTGCTGGAAGAACCAGTCCCCGGCGGGATTGCTTTCCCCTATGACATAGGTGACGTTGTCCGGGAAGAGAATGGGGTAGCGCAGGGAAATGGCCGGGTCGGCGTAGTCCGCCGCCCCAAGGAATTCCGAGGCATTGCGGTTGGGAACACCAACCTCCCAGAGCTGACGGCCATGGCGGACCGGCTTCCATTCAAGGTCGCCCAGCTGGAGTTCCTGTCCCGGATTGATAGCGACATCAGCCTGTGCGAATTCCCCCAGCACGCCGTCAGCCATAGCCCGCAGGGTGTAACTTCCCGGGGCCACCCGCGGAATGATGAAGCTGCCGTCGGGATTTCCCGCCACCCAGAACTGGTAGTGCTTGGCGTCGGTCTGCCAGGAAACCTGCCGTACCGAGCCGTCCGGATGGACTGATTCGTAGTCGGGAGCGGTCAGCCCGACCAGGAGGCGGCCAAAGCCCTCCATGGAAGACTGGGGATCCCTCAGGACCAGCTTCCCGGTAACCGTGCCGCGCTCTTCCGGGCCGGCATAGGCGACGCCCCGGACCCACGGATAGGGCCACTTGGCCAGCTCCTGCTGGTGCTGCGCCTTGGCGTCGGCATAGATCTCCGCCGGGGAATCCCCCTGGTTCACGTAAAGCAGGAAGGGCCCCACCACCTTGGTCCAGTGCTCGCCTTCCTGGACGACCACCTCGGCCCCGCCGTAGTGGCTGCTGCGCCAATAGTTGAGGACGCAGGCGGCGCCGACGGAATTGGTGTCCCGGTGGCCGAGGAATTCAACCTTGGTCGGTCCGCCACTCAGGTACTCCACGGTCGGGTTGATGAGGAACAGGCCGACGTTCCCGGTTGTGCTGGACCAGCCAAAGGCCTGGTGCTCCCACTGGACGGCGGTGAAAATGTACTTGTCCCCGGTGTGGAGGTCCTTCGGGTAGTAAAGGTCAAGGTGGTCGGCCAGGCTCATCCAGTCGAAGAAGCCGGCCAGCTTGGCGCAGAACCGGGCCTCGCAGATGGATGAGGCCGGGTACTCCGGTTGGTGCTCGAAGATGGAATAGGTATAAATT
>CAJXMX010000201.1 GCA_913056355.1 uncultured Opitutales bacterium | reverse complement strand
GCGATGCGGACTGTTTCCGCGCCCTTTTCAAGGCCATGAACCAGCAGTAGGAAGCGGTCGATATGCCTTCCAGCAACCGTGTAGCCGCCATCGATATCCTGCGGGCCCTGACCGTCTTCCTGATGGTCTTTGTCAACGACCTGTGGACCCTGGACGGCGTGCCGCGCTGGCTGGAGCATGCTTCCGCCGGCGAGGACCGGCTGGGCCTGGCGGACATTGTCTTTCCCGGTTTCCTCTTCATCGCCGGACTTTCAATTCCCCTGGCCATCAACCTCCGGCTGCGCAAGGGCGACCGGCGCTCGGCGGTCCTGGGACATATCCTGCTGCGTTCCCTGGCCCTGGTGGTGATGGGTTTCTACATGGTAAACTGGGAGTCCATGAACGGCGACACCAGCTGGATCGGGCGGCCTTTTTGGGAAATCCTCATGGTCCTCGCCTTTGCCCTGGTCTGGGTGGATTACAAGTGGCTGGGGCTGAAATCCGTGGCCTGGCGGCGGGGGTTGATGGTCCTGGGGATTGCCTTGTTGGGATTCCTGGCCCTGGCCTACCGGGGCGGGACCGCCGCGGAACCTGTCTGGATGCGTCCCCATTGGTGGGGCATCCTCGGGCTCATCGGCTGGGCCTACCTGCTCAATGCCGGGCTTTATCTCGCTTACCGACGCATGGCCTGGCTCTCGGTCGGGATCTGCCTGCTCCTGCTGTTGCTCAATGTACGGGAGTTTGCCGGCATTCCTGGCGTTCCGGAATTCTCCATCGTGGTCGGGGCCTCCAACCACTTCTGCATGGCTGCCGGGGTCATGGCCTCGGTAATCCTGATCCGTTTTCGGGAAAGGATCTCCCTCTGGCGCATTGCCGGGATCTTCATGGCCCTTTGCCTCCTCTTCCTGGCCTTCGGAATCCTGACCCGGCCACAATGGGGAATCAACAAGATCATGGGCACCCCCTCATGGACCACCATCTCCGTCGGCATCTGCCTGGCCGGCCTGGCCGGCCTTCTGGTCCTCTCCGACGTGTACGGAAAGGTCAGGTGGGCAAGGCCCTTCATGCCTGCCGGGACCAGCACCCTGACCTGCTACCTGGTGCCCTATCTGGTCTATCCCCTGGTCGCCCTCGCGGGCCTTTCCCTGCCGGGCTTTTTCACCACCGGGCTGGTCGGCATTTGTAAATCCCTGCTCTTCTCCCTGCTCATCATCCAAATGACCGGATTATTGGAGAAAGCCCGTTTTCGCCTGCGCATTTAAGCCGGGCCAAGGTGTTAAAGACCAGGCATTTGGGCCGTTTGTTGCCCTAAACCGGGCCCGGTTTTGCTAAAAACATTTAAACAATTGGCGAATCCGGAAAATGACCATGCCTTCGTGCCTCCGGATGAGTTGAATCAAGGCGTATCAAGCAGAAGACATGGCAAGAAAAATAGCATTTATTAACTACAAGGGCGGTGTTGGGAAAACCAGCTGTATCGTCAATATCGCCGCTTGTCTCGCCAAGCGAGGGAAACGGGTCCTGCTGGTGGACCTCGACGCGCAGTCCAACGTCAGCATCTGGCTGATGCGGGTCGAGCGCTGGAACGAGTTGAATTCCGGGGGCCGGGGATCGGTCTACTCGATCTTTGTTCCCGGTGACAAGCAGCTCAGGGACACGGTGGTGCGCGACGTCGTGGAAGAACGGGACGGCCAGAAAATCCTGCCCGGCCTGGACATCATTCCCACCACCTTCGACCTGATTGACCTGGAGCATGAATACAATCCGCCGGAGATGGAGCCGGTTTACGTCCGCTTCCGCAACCAGCTCCAGGAGCTGGAGCCGGAGTATGATTATATTCTCTTCGATTGCCCGCCGAATGTCCTGCGCGCTTCCCAGTGCGGCCTGTTCTGCGCCAACGAGGTCATCGTGCCGGCCAACCCGGACGCCCTGAGCCTGATCGGCTTCACCCTCCTGACCGGCAAGCTGGTCCAGTTCAACGAGCGCTCGGCCAGCTTCCGCACCGCGGGGATGGGCAGCCCGGCCATGATCAACGGGATCATCTTCAATTCCATCAAGGCCGCCACCGACATCGAGGTGCCGAAGATGCGCATGCAGTTTCGCATTAACCAGTTCCGCAACCAGAAGAAGATTTCCCCGCGGACCCGCATTTTCAATTCCATGATCCGCGACGCCATTGTCGTGCGCCGCGCGGTGACCCTCGGCCTTCCCGTCCTCAGCATCGGCAACGCCGTCGGTACCGAGGGGGTGGTCGAGGATTATGACAATGTGACCGACGAACTGGAGGCCCTTGAACACGGTCAGGCCCTTCCGGCTCAAAACGCGAAATCCGTGGTCAACGCCTGAAGCCATGAACGACACATCCATCGAACCCGTTGCCAAGCTGCCCTTTACCGAGGAACAGTGGGATGTCCTGCGCTATTACCTGCAGGACTCCGTCATGGTGAAGACCAACCTCTGCAGCCTGGCCAAGAACATGGGCCTCAAGTGGCCCATTCGCGGCAAGGACGAGACGCCGGAGCGCTACATTAATTTCACCCTCGCCGAACTGAAGGACATGGAGGAGTTCTACGGCAAGGGTAACCGCCTCGAGCTGCTGTACAGTATTCTCCTGGAAACCAAGCGGCTGGACGAGCCTTTCGCCGACATGACCCGCCACCTCGACAGGGTGGCCGAGGAGGAGGCCGAGGCCCCGCCGCCGCTGCAGCAGCTCGAGATTCCGACCGACCTGCCGCTGGGCCTGACCAACTTCTCGGAAGAGACGATGGTCATTTGCCGGGGTGAGGAGTACGACACCCTCGGACAGCTCCTTAACTTCCTCCAGCGCGGTCTCACGACGGCCGTGGTCAACGGCGAATTTCGCCAGTTCCTCAATGCCTTGAACCAGCTCGATACCTGCAAGCTGAGTCAGTACCTGCCGGTTCGCGAGGGTAACAAGGGGATTCACCTGGCCGAGACCCTGGCCCACATCGGCCGCAAGATGGATGCTGCGCAGGCCGCGACCCTGCTCCATGCCTACAGGATTTCCACCACCCGGCCCTCCTGGAGCGAGGAAGCCGTCTTGTCCAAGACGCTGACTCTGGCCCTGATTTCAGAAGTCAAGGAAACGGTCCAGCAGGCCTTCGACCTGATGCCCGACCAGGCCCAGCAGCTGCGCAACGCGATCCAGTCCGGGGTGGGCGCCTCGGTCCGCTTTTTCGTCCCCATCGGGGATCCCGACCTGGAAGGCCTGGCCCTGGCCATCGCCATGGCCGCCCTCGACATGAAGCCCCGCCACAAGGGGCTCATCGGCCGGCTCATCAATTAATCCCTTGCCTAAGATTTCCAGCACTCCCATGTCCGCACTTCCCGAACAAGCTCCCGACCTGAGCGAACGCATCGTCCTGGCACCGCCCAGCGGCAAGCCGGCCCCCAAGACCGGTCCCTCGATCGATTCCATTCTGCGCCGCATGGAGCAGAACAAGAATGCGCCCAGCCCGCTGGGGCACATCGGGGCGGACGAACGCTTCGCCAGCTATGAGCGCAACGAGACCGAATTCCGGGAACAGCGGCGGGAAGTGGCCCGCTTGCAGGCCGAGTCCATGGAGCGCATGCGGGTGGCCAAGGAGACGGAAATCCTGCTCGCCGCCCGGGAACGGCTGCTGGAACAGCGGGAGGCTTTGATCACCGCCCGACAGGCGGATGCCCATCAACCGCCCAGCCAGGAGATTTCCGCCCTCGAGGCCACCCTCCGGGAAACCCGGGAGGCCCTCAAACAGGCCAACCAGGGAATAAACGAGAAGGAGGAAATGATCGCCGACCTGCGCGCGGAAATGGAGCAGATCCTGGCCGGCGGGGCCGAGGCGGATTCCATTCCGGGGGTCACGGTTGACAGCTACGACGGGGTCACCGATCCCTCCCTGGCCGACCAGGTGGCCTTTCTCCGGGAACGGGAAGCCTTTATCGAGGAGAGCGAGAACGTGCTTTTCGACAAGGCCCAGCAACTCCAGGAGTGGGAAACCCGTCTCCAGCAGATGGACCATGACCAGGCCAACACACCCCCGGCCCAGCCGGAGGATGATGAGGGGGACGACGATGCTTCCGAGCCGCTCCAGTTCCCCTCCGCGTCGGCCAGTCAGTAGGGGTTCCTCCAGGCGCGTTATTCATCCGGGCGGTTTGACCGTCGTGGCAAAGCATGCATAGTGCCGCGACGTTTGATCCTCTCATGAAACCAGATTCCCACCGCGATTCTCCCGCCTCTCCACCAACCCCTCTCCGGCCCGACCATGCCAAGTCCGTTCCGCGGCTGGGTGTCCTGGGCGGCGGACAGCTCTCCAAGATGACCGCTTCCGCCGCGGCCAACTTCGGCTGCGAGGTGGTCGTCGTCGAAAGGGAAGACGACTTTCCCGCCAACAGTCTCGATTCCCACGCCTTGATCGGCGACTGGAACGATCCGGCCCTGCTTCGGCAGCTGGCCCCGCTGGTCGATGTGGTGACCCTCGAGAACGAGTTCGTCTCCGCCGATGCCCTGACTGTCCTGGTGGAGCAGAAGCTGCCGGTCTGGCCGACCCCGGACACCATGCGCCTGGTCCGCGACAAGCTGCGGCAGAAGAGCGTTTTCTCGGCAGCCGGCTTGCCGGTGGCCCGCTTTGCCGATGCTCCCGACAAGCAGGCGGTCCGGGATTTTGGATTTCCCCTCGTCCTCAAGCGGCGTTACGGCGGCTACGACGGCAAGGGCAACGCGACCGTCCGGGATGCCTCCGGACTGGATGAGGCCTGGGAGAAGCTGGGAGGTGGCGAAAACCCTCTTTATGTGGAAGAGTTTTGTGACTTCGAGCAGGAGCTGGCCATTATCGTGACCCGGTCCATCGACGGCAGCATGGTCCATTACCCGGTTGTCGAGACCGTCAATCGCGACCACATCTGCCACGTCGTCAAGGCCCCGGCCGACGTGCCGGACCGGATCGCGGCGGAAGTCGGCTCCGTTGCCGAAAAAGCCGTCGAGTCGATAAACGGTGTGGGCAGCTTCGGACTCGAGACCTTCCTCACCCGCGACGGACGGGTGCTCATCAACGAGATCGCCCCCCGCGTCCACAATACCGGGCATTACACCATCGAGGGCTGCCTCTGCTCGCAGTTCGAGAACCATGTCCGGGCCGTCCTGGGATGGCCCCTCGGATCGCCGGGGATGATCGCCCCGGCGGCGGTCATGGTCAATTTGCTCGGGGGAGGCAGCGGATCCGGGGAACCGGTCGGGCTGCGCGATGCCCTGGCCGTTTCCGGGGCCTTCATCCACATCTACGGCAAGACCCGCAGCACCCGGGGCCGCAAAATGGGCCACGTGACCGCCCTCGGCGATACCGTCGAGGAAGCGCTTGGGATTGCCACCCGGGCGGCCGCTGCCATTAAATTCGGGGCATGATGGAACAGGAACAGATACAGCCCTTGGTCGGCATCATCATGGGGAGCGATTCGGACCTCCCCACCATGCAGGGTGCCGCCGATATTCTGGATGAATTCGAAGTGCCCTACGAGCTGCGCGTGGTCAGTGCCCACCGCACCCCCAGGGATATGGCCGATTACGCCGAATCCGCCGAGCAGCGCGGCCTGCGGGTCATCATCGCCGGCGCCGGCGGCGCCGCCCACCTGCCCGGGATGGTGGCCAGCCTGACCTCCCTTCCGGTCATCGGCGTCCCCGTCCAGAGCAAGGCCCTCCAGGGCCTCGATTCCCTCCTCTCTATCGTCCAGATGCCCGCCGGCGTCCCCGTCGCCACCATGGCCATCGGCAATGCCAAAAACGCCGGCCTCCTCGCCGTCCGCCAACTCGGCATCGCCGATCCCTCCCTTCGCACCAAGATGACCACTTACCGGGAGCGCATGGCAGCCGATTCCCGGGCCAAGAACGAGCGGCTTTGAATCGGGGTCGGACCTCCCTAAGTTATTGGGGAACAGCCACATGATCTAAATATAAGGGCCTGTGGGTGGTTTAAACCGCCTGATTTCGGGTCATTTGGCACCTTTTAGCAGGTTCTTCCTGCAGGATGGTGACCCCGTTGGAATCCTCGATTTGTTTAAACCGGGCCCGGTTTCCCAATTTGGCGGCAACCATTTTCAGGAAATCCGGATCCCCGACGGCAATAGTCCTGCTCCAGTCAGGTCTCCAGTTATCCGGTTGCTGCAGGGCCAATTGAATGTGTTCTTCTTGGCGACTTGCCAACTGGAGCGGATCGTCGAGCCCCAGAAGCATGGCAGCCTGCTGCAGGTCCAGGAGCCGGTACCTTTGAGGGGGACTCTGAATTTCCTTGTACCCGCAGGAATCCCACTCTGCCGGGTGATTCACGGTTCCGCTACGGACCATGTTCATATCCACGTAGGTCATGCAGCGGCGCAGGTGTCTGCCCGATTGGATGGCTGTTGCATGGTAGCGATCCTGCCAGAATGAACCATGCCGGCCCCGACGGTTATTATAATCCTGGGCATGTCTCCCCTGGCAGAACTGCATCGAATCCTCAATTGCATCCGGGTGTCCGTTATCAAAGACGATCAGGTGAATGTGATTCGAAGTGATAATATAATTCAAGACACAGAATCCGTAGCGCTTGTGGGCTTCAAACAGCCAACGACGGTAGCGGTCACGGTCCAGCTTGAATTTGAAGAGGAACTCCTGGTTGTGACAGCGATGAGTGAGGTGCCAGATCAGTCCTGGTAAATAATATCGGTTGGCTCGGGGCATGGAAGAGTGGAATCACAGGTTAAACTGCGAATTACCACCGAAAATCATGCCTTTAAACAGGTAAAATGGGGTAATTATTAAGTTAATTAATTGACTATCAATTAGTTCTGGAGGTCCGACCCCATTGACCGCATGGCCACCGGGTCCCGGGCCAAGAATGAGCGGCTATAAGCTATTTCCCTTCCTCAGCCGTTGACTTGCCGCCATCCCGTCAGACTGCGTTGGTGGATTAGTGAGTTTCCGCCCTCCATCTGGAAAAGATGGAGCCATTCATTCTCGACGAGTTGCCGGACCGTTTGCTGCCGATTGATAATCCGGTCAATCGCCTCACGCGGTGCCTCTATGAAGACATTCAGCCGTTCCGGCTGGTGGATCCATTGGGTGCCGTCGTGGAGGGACTGGATGGCGAGGCCGATGCGCAGGTCCCCGCCGTTGCCTTCAAAGATACCGATATTGCCGCCGACGACATTGTGGAGGACCTTGTTGCCGCAGCCGTAGCGCTTGTTGTCGACGGTGGAGGCGTAGTACTGCAGGTTGATCCAGTGGGTGACGATCATGGGTGCGGTCATGATCTGTTCGAGGATCCGGGAGTCCGGGTCCTCCCGCCAGTCGTAGTCGTGCAGGAAAGCCCGGCCCTGGAGGTCGAGGTGACGGGTCCGGGAACGCGGGGCGACAATAAAGCTGTTGTTGTTGGCCAATCCCCACTCGGGGCGGACCTGGGACCAGTCGCGGCTGCGGCGGCTGAGGGTTCCGAGTAGCCTGGAAGCTTCCTCATTCGCCAGGCCGAGGCGGGCGGCCCGCTCCCTGCGGGCGGTCTCCCCGGCCCGGCCCAGCCATTCCTGCAGGCGCCGGACCGAGGCTTCCATTCCGGGGGGCAACTCGTCGAGGTCGAAGAGGACCAGCTCGTCGGTAGTGGTATTGTGGAGACCGGCCAGGAAGCGGGTGCCTTGGGGAATGTGAATGTCCTTCCGCCGCAATCCCCCGCGGATGCGCGGATCGTTGAGGAGGCGGGCCATGACCCGGGCGTTGACCTCGCCGGACTGGCCGCAGCAGGCCCCGCACTGGAGGCCCGCGGCGTGCGGGTTGTTGGCGCTGCTGCTGCCGTGGCCGGCCAGCAGGACCAGCTCCGGGAATTCCGCCGTCAGGCACATCCCCCGGAGGGCCTTGGCGGCCAGGTCGGCGGCTTCCTCCACGGTTGGCTCGTCGGCCAGTTCCAGGGACGGCTTGAGCCGGGCCTGCTCGACGGCCTTCAATCCGCTCCGGTTGGCACGGTCACCCAGGCCGAGGCTGTCCTTGAACAGCTTGAGGCCGTAGAGGAGACCGGCCGCCTCGACATAGGAGAAGACGGAAGTGGCCGCCGTCGAGAGCCAGTCCTGAAGTCCCGCCTTCTGCAGGCGTTCGCGCCGCTGCCGGACGAGTTGCCGGCAGTCCCCTTCACAGTGGTCATGCGCCACGCGGGAGTGCCCGAGCAGTCCGGGTAGTTGCGGAACGGCTACATCGAGTCCGGCCCCCCGGTAGGCGATGGGCGCGCCGAAGAATCCGGCGAACCCGCCCGTCCGGATGCCATCGTCCTGGGCCTCGAGGCCGCGCCGGAACGGCTCGGAGCGAACATCGATACAAAAATAAGCGGCCACCATGGGCCGGGAGGCTGCCGGTTCGGGAACCGGACGCGACAG
>CAJXMX010000200.1 GCA_913056355.1 uncultured Opitutales bacterium | reverse complement strand
GAGCAGCGGGGCGTGTTGTAGAAACTGGTGAATCGCAACCCCTGCGAGGCGAGGGAATCGATATTGGGGGTGGGGATTTCGCCTCCATAGCAGCCGATGTCGGACCAGCCCATGTCGTCGGCCATGATCAGGACTATGTTCGGGCGGTCGGCCCCGGCCCCCGTCAGGGGCAGGGCGGCCAGGAGTGCGAAGACAAACAGTAGTGATTTTCTCATGATAGAATTTCCTTACCATGCAAGGCAGTCGACGCCCATTTCCTGAAACTGCGCGGCGGCAGTCAGGAAGTGGGCGGTTATCCAGTAGACGTTCCAGTTCTCGATGTAGTCGCCCCGGACGCGCTGCAGCTGACCGGGATCCACCTCATAGTGCTGGGCGTAGTTGGTCTGGTGGATCTGTTCCCCGGCGCTGCCCCAGGGGTCCGTCAGCTGGCCGCAGGAGACGGACATCAGCCGGGCCAGCTTCTTGAGTTCCCCCCGGTCGGTCAGCTCCCCCAGCCTCCAGATGGCCGGGGCGCACAGGACGCCGTAGACATCGAGGTGCATGTTCTGGACGCTGACCGCGGTCCAGCCGCGGGTGCGGAAGGCATGGTCGGCCAGCCGGCCCGGCGGTAGTGAAACATCCCATACATACATGTAGCTCAGCACGACGCCGGCGGCGTGGCTGGCCCCGTGCAGGTACTGTTCCCCGCCCGTTGCCTCGTAAAGGGCCAGGAATCCCTGCAGGGCAGCCCAGGCGCCTTCCTTGTCTTCACAGCGGGCATCGAGGGTGCCGCCCCAGTAGGGTTCCTCCATGCAGAGGTGACGCTCCAGGTAATGTCCGCCCGCCTTGCGGGCCGCGTCCAGGAAGCGCGGATTATCCAGCAGCTCAGCTCCCTGGACCAGTGGGGCTATCAGGAAGGCCTCGTTGGTGGAGACCGGATGCCAGACCGGATCGAGGATCCTTTCCGCATGGTAGGAACAGGCCTGCCTGAGAAAGGATTCCCAACGGCTGGTATCGTACCCGCCTGCTTTCCGGGCCGCCCGCAGGGCGTTGAACATGTTGTTCATGGCCTGTCCCTGGGAGAGGGGATTGCGGCGTCCGGTCCAGGCCTGTTTGCCATAGTCGTAGCGGATGGAGAAGCCTTCCTCCGTAAAGGGGGAAGTGCTGATGAAATCCATCGATTTCTGGGCAATTTCACGGGCCCGTGAAATCTTGAAGGTCTCACCGAGGACAATCATCGGGTAGGCCACGGCCTCGGACTGGCCGGCCCAGCCAAGGTCGATCCAGGGACGCTCCTGTCCGGGAAAGGCGTCGATGCCGGCAAAGGATTGGCCTTCCCGGAACCGGTTCACCGAATCCCTCATTTTCAGGGCCAGAATCCCGCCATAGGAGGCGAACCCATCAACGGACCTGTCCGGAAAGAGACGGATCGAGGCCCGGACCATTGCTTCAAAACCGGAGCCCGGAAAGGCAGGCTCGGGATCCTGCAGGTAGACCGTCTTCTCCACGACCTGTCCGGGGCGGAGGGCGCACCAGGCACCGGGGTAGGGGACAAAGCCTTTTTGCCGGCCCTTGACGATGCCATTTTCCCCGTTCGAGGCCACCGGGCCGGAGTAGACCGCCAGTTCGACCCTTTCCGCTGAAATCCGCTCCATTCCGAGAGACCACCACTGGTCGGGCCGGTGGCCGCCGGCAATCGGCGAAGGGAGGGTGTGCAGGGCGGCGGCAAAGACCTTGCCGTCAATCTTCCCCTCGGCCCCCGCCAGCGGCATCGGGAACCGGTGCTCCTCGTAGAAACCCTTGTCTCCCGGCTGATTCCCGATGACCGGGATCCGGGTCGGGTCCACGGATTGGCCGGCCGGGTTGTCGTAATAGCTGATGCCGGGCAGGAAGGGACGCGCCGCTGAGGCTTCCCAACGGATCCGGATCGACAGCGTTGCCTGGTCGAGGGGGTGGTCACCGGTCCAGGTCCAGCGTCGCCGCAGCTCGCGCAGGCCCGGAAAAAGCTCCCGTTCCGCATCCCGCAGGAGGAGGATTCCGTCCGGGAGTTCCAACCGCCCTTCATAAATGGTCCACTCGCCGACCTCTTCCACCGATTCAGCCCCGGCATGCCGCCACCCGCTGGGCCAGTCATTCTCCCATGCGGTGGCCACCGACCAGCGGCCCTCCTTCGGGAATGTCAGTGCCGGGAAGCCTTCACGGTCTGCGGATTGCGTACTGCACAGGCCGGAAGCGGTCAGCAGGCCAAGCAGCAGCCCGGCCGTTATGGAACCGCGCGTACTCATCGGTAATGGTGGTTTTTGTTCTCGCGCCCGATGGGAAACTCCGGGGAGGGGACATGGGCCGCCTCCATCAGCTTTCGCAGCTCGGCCGCCTTTTCCGGCATATCGAAGTACAGGTTGCCCAGTTCGCCGGGATCGGCGACAAGGTTGTAGAGCTCGAAGACGCCGTCGGGCAGCCCGTTCATCCGCAGGCGGACCAGCTTCCAGTCGCCGGCCAGGACGGCCTGGCGTCCGATCGTCTCGCGGGATTCCCAGTACAGGAAGGGGTGCTTGCGCTGCTCCCGGCCCAGCAGGGTGGGGAGCAGGGAGATCCCGTCGGTGTCATCGGGAGCAGGAGCCCCGGTCAAATCGCAGAAAGTGGCCAGGAAATCGTAGTTGGCGGAGAGGTGTTCGCTGATGGTGCCGGGCGCAATCCGGCCCGTCCATTGAACGACCAGGGGGACCCGCAGGCCGCCCTCGTAGAAATCCCTCTTGAGGCCGCGGAGATCGCCATTGGAGTCAAAGAACTCCGGATTGCGCATCCCTTCCTCGTGCGGGCCGTTGTCGCTGGTGAAGATGACGATGGTGTTGTCCAGACCCAGCTCGTCCAGCTTGGCGCGGATTTTCCCCACGTCCCGGTCGAGACGCGTGATCATGGCGGCCGTGGCCTTCTCCACGTCCGGCCAGGGCCGGTCCTCGTAGGGTTTGTTGTCCGGAACTTCCATTCCGTGGCTGTCGCCGATCCAGTGCTCGTTGTTGGCGTGGGGGATGATATAGGAGAGGTAGAGGAAAAAGGGGCGCTTGGCGTTGTCCCCGATAAACTCCAGGGCGGCCTCCGTGAAGAGGTCCTGGGCGTAGGCCGCGCGCTTGGTTGCCACCGAGCCCGGGATGTCCGAGTAGTTGACTTCCCGATACACAACCTCGTTGGGGACCGGGACCTGTTCCCCGTTTTTCCAGAGCCGGTCCGGGAAGTGGTTGTGGGCGGCCACCTGGTGGAGGTATCCGAACACCTCGTCAAAGCCCTGCCTGGACGGGTCGCCGCTGGTGCCGGCGGTACCGGAGTCCCACTTCCCGATCATGGCCGTGGCGTAGCCTTTGGACTTGAAAACCTCGGCGATGGTCAGGTCCCCGTCCTTCAGGGCATGGGTGCCGTTGCCCCGGATCCTGGAGTGCCCGGTGTGCAGGCCCGTCAGGAGGGAGCAGCGGGAAGGTCCGCAGACGGCGGCTCCGGCGTAATGCCGGGTAAAACGGAGGCCTTCTTCAGCCAGGCGGTCCAGGCTGGGGGTCTGGATTGTCTGCTGCCCGTAGCAGCCCAGCTCGCCATAGCCAAGGTCATCGGCCAGGATGAAAACCACGTTGGGAGGAGCCGCATTCTCCGCAGCCCGGAGGGGGAGGCCCAGGCCGGGGAGGAGCAGGGCGGGCAGGAGCAGGCATTTCAGGGAGGGTAGAATTCGCATAAGGTTTCAAATATGAAAACAAATCAAATTATTTAAGCCATAATCGAAAGTTTTATCTTTCAAATAGCAAATTTATTTTCTTTTATGGGAGCGAAAATTCGAGTTGAAGCGCATTCTTCACCCATAATCCCCAAACCAAGCGTAAACCATGTCTTTCAAAGTAACTTTCATCGGGGCCGGCAGTATTGGCTTCACCCGCAAGCTGGTACAGGACCTGTTGGGGGTTCCGGAATTCCGGGACATTTCCATCGCCTTCACGGATATCAACGAGAACAACCTCCGGATGGTGACGGAGCTTTGCCAGCGGGACATCGAGGCCAACGGGCTGGACATCAGGATCGAGAGCACGACCGACCGGGCGGCGGCGGTGGAGGGGGCCCGCTACGTGCTGAGCGTGGTCCGGGTGGGGGGACTGGAGGCCTTTCGCCACGACGTGGACATCCCGATGAAATACGGGGTGGACCAGTGCGTCGGGGACACCATCTGTGCCGGCGGGTTGATGTACGCCCAGCGGGGCATCCCGGTCATCCTGGATTTCTGCGAGGACATCGCCAACTACGCCGAGCCGGGCGCGATCCTGCTGAACTACGCCAATCCCATGGCCATGATGACCTGGGCCGCCAACCAGTACGGTTACGGGGTGCAGACCATCGGTCTTTGCCACGGGGTCCAGAACGGCCATCGCCTGATTGCGGAAGCCTTTGACCTGCCACAGGAGGAGATCGACATCATCTGTGCCGGGATCAACCACCAGACCTGGTACCTGCAGATCCAGCACAAGGGCCGGGACCTGACCGGCGAGCTGCTGGAACGCCTGGAGGCGCATCCCGTCTTCAGCAGGCAGGAGAAAGTGCGTATCGATGTCCTGCGCCGCTTCGGGGCCTTTTCCACCGAGTCCAACGGACACCTCAGCGAGTACCTGGCCTGGTACCGGAAGCGGCCCGGCGAGATCAACGACTGGATCAGCCTGGACCACTGGATCCACGGGGAGTCGGGCGGCTACCTGCGGGTCTGCACGGAGGGCCGGAGCTGGTTTGAGACCGATTTTCCGAACTGGCTCCAGGAACCGCCGCTGGAATTCGGGCCGGACAAGCGGGGGCATGAGCACGGATCCTACATTATCGAAGGTCTTGAGACCGGGCGTATTTACCGCGGGCACTTCAACGTCCCCAACAACGGGATCATTACCAACCTTCCCGGGGACTGTATCATCGAGGCGCCGGGTTATGTCGACCGCAACGGCATCTCGATGCCGGTCGTCGGGGACCTGCCGCTGGGTCTGGCGGCCATCTGCCAGCAGAGCGTAAACGTCCAGCGGATGGGCGTGGAAGCGGCCGTGCAGGGCGATGACACCCTCCTGCGGCAGGCCATGCTGCTGGATCCGCTGACCGGCGCGGTCTGCAGTCCCCCGGAAGTCTGGCAGATGGTGGACGAGATGCTGGTGGCCACCGGCGAGTGGCTGCCGCAGTATGGGGAGGCCATTGCCGCGGCCGAGGAGCGCCTGCGGGACAAGGATTCCCTGCTGCCGACACGTGCGGATTACAAGGGGGCGGCGCGCCTGGAAATCAAGAGCGTGGAGGAACTGGCCCGCGACAAGGAAGCGGCCCGGGCCAACGCGGCCAAGGCCGACAAGGGCTGATGAAAGGCCTGGCCTTCCCTTAATCGATCTCCTCGACCGGTTGGATGTCGCTGGCGTTGATCCAGGAAGGGACCCCGATCTGGCCCTTGAGGAACTTTTCGTGGAAGTTCCGGTATTCCGGATTGGCATAGGGGTATTCGTCAAAAATGTGTCCCCTGCCTTCCATGCGGGGATCCTCCTCTTGCCGTAATTGCTCCATCATCGCCTCGCGCATCCGTTCCCGGATGTGGGCGTAGGCCGGGTTGCGGACCAGGTTGACCATGCAGGCGGGATCCCGGGCCACGTTGTAGAGTTCCTCATCCGGCCGGAAGCCGAAGGAAAGCTCCCAGAAATGGCGCTTCCCGGGCACGTAGCGGTATTCCAGGATAACCGACTTGGTCGGGCTTCCGTCGCAGTTGAGGTAGCCGGTCTCGGGATTGCCGGCGGGCCAGCGGTCGGGCTCGAAATTGACCATGTAGATGTAGTCGTCCTCGACAATGCCGCGGATCGGGTAGCCCCAGTCATGGGGGCGGCCAATGTCGTGGCGTTCCTTTCCGATCAGGACACGGTCCCGCACCGGCCCGGCGTCGGGGGACTCGAACAGGGGGCGCAGGCTTTTGCCGGTAATGGATTTCATGCCGTCCGCCTCGCCGTCGACACCGGCCAGGTCCAGCCAGGTCGGGGTCAGGTCGATGAAGCTCATGTAGGACTCGACGACCCGTCCCGGATCCTTGATCCCGGCCGGCCAGCTGATGGCCATGGGAAGGTGGTTGGACAATTCGTAGGCCTGTCCCTTGACGCGCGGAAAAGGCATTCCGTTGTCTGCGGTGACGACCACGATGGTGTTCTCCAGTTCGCCCCGCTCCTCGAGGATTTCCAGCATTCGCATCAGGTGCTGGTCGAAGTGCTGCAGCTCGAAGGCGTAGTCCAGCAAGTCCTGGCGGACGCGCTCCTCGTCCGGCCAGAAGGGCGGGACCTGGTCGATGGATTCCGTCTTCAGCCCGCCCACACGCTGGCCGGACATGTACTCGTAGCCGCGGTGCGGTTCCAGGCATCCGTACCAGAAGAAGAACGGCTGGCCGTCCTTCCGGTCATTGAGAAAGTCCTCAAAATTTCCGGCATAGTCGTTGTCGGAGATGCCGGTCGTCGGCGGATCCAGCTTGCGCTTGTTCCAGCGCGGGCCGATGGGGTCGCGCGGCTGGCCGTCGGCGGTCTCGGCGATGCCGGGAGCCCAGCCCTTGCCGGTGTAACCGACGTGGTAGCCGTTGGCGGCGAGGGAATCGGTCACGGTCCGGAATTCCGGCGGAAAGTAGTTCCAGTGGTTGCCGGCTTCCTTGAGCTGCCATGAATTGCGACCGGTCAGGATGGAGGCCCGGGAGGGCGCGCACTTGGCATTGGGCGTGTAGCAGCGTTGGAAAAGCAGTCCCTCGCTGGCCACCCGGTCGAAGGCGGGGCTTTGGACCCACTGGCAACCATAGGCGGACATGTAGGGAAAGGAGGCGTCGTCAGCCAGGGCGAAAAGGATGTTCGGGCGTTGGGATTGGGCATTCATGTGGATCAGGCTCACCAGCAACAGAAGGGTACAGGTGAAAATTCGGGTCATATGGTTCTTCGACATGGGGGCTCTCGATTAATTCAATATTCGCCGGAAACGCCCTGTTCCGTCTGTTCCACCAGCCGCATCGTGCCATCCGGATTATGGTACAGGCGGTCGACGCAAACGCTGCGGCGGTTGCCGCGTCCCTGGAGGCCGTCGGCCCGGGTGAAATTCCCGACATGGTAGAAGTAATACCACTGGTCCTTGAACTGGACGATGGAGTGATGATCCTGGGCGCCCGGCGGGGCCGGGTTGACCGGGCCCTTCCATTCAAAGGGGCCGTAGGGGCTGCTTCCCATGCCGTAGAAGCCCTGGTACTCCTTGTTCCTGTAGTTGCTGTAGGAGAAGTAGTAGACGCCGTCCCGCTGGTACATCCAGGGGGCCTCGACCATGTCCTCGCTGGTTTCCTTTCGGTCGTTGGCCCCGTAGTCGATTCTCCGGGGCTCCTCGGCCAACTCGACCATGTTCGGCTTCAGCCGGGCCACCTCGTGGGCGAAGTACAGGTAAGCCTCCCCGTCCTCATCGATGAAGCACATCGGGTCAATGCCGTGGGTTCCCTCGATGAAGTGACCGGAATCCTTGAAGGGCCCGGCCGGATGATCGCTGGTCGCGACCCCGATGCGCCACTTTCCCTCACGGTTCTTGTGCGGATAGTAGAGGTAGTAGGTGCCGTCCTTGCGGGCCACGCCGGGGGCCCACATCCAGCCGCCGCCCCCGATGCCCCAGTCGACGTCCCGGGAGTGGAAAATTTCCCCGTGATCGGTCCAGTGCTCAAGGTCAGTCGAGGAAAAGGCGTGATAGCCGTCCATGTTCTCGTATCCCCGCTCCCCTTCATCCGGGTCATGGTCCTGGGAAGTATACATCCAGACGGTTTCGTCCCAGACATGCACGTCCGGGTCAGCCGACCAGATGGTCTCGACGATCGGATTGCCGGGATTGGGATTGGGATCGGGCAAACGGGCCTCGCCGGTGGCCAGCTTGCTCTCCAGGCGAATGTCCATTTCATGCTCGATGCTTTTGTATTCGGGCTTGCCGGCCAGGTTGGTGTACTCGAACGGGTCGGCCTGCATGTCGTATAGTTCCTTGCCGCCATCACGGTATCGGATGTAGCGCCAGCGGTTCGTCCGCAGGGAATGATTGCCTTCGCCGTAGGTCATCAGCACCGGCTTGTCCCAGACGGTGTCCGGGTCCTTCAGGAGGGGCGCCAGGTCGTGGCCCCAGACATGAGGAGGCATTTCCAGGCCGGCCCGCCTGACGATGGTCGGGTACAGGTCCTGCAGCCCGACCACCTCGTTGGTGTGGATACCTTTCATGGTGGCCGGGATGGCCGGATCACGGACCAGGAGGATGTTGTGGGTGGCCGGTTCCCAGAGGGCATGCTTGCGGAACCGGTACTTGTCGCCGAGATGCCAGCCGTGGTCGCTCCAGAGGATGATCACGGTGTTGTCGCGGCGGGGGGACTGGTCGATGGCATCCACCAGCTGACCCAGGCA
>CAJXMX010000199.1 GCA_913056355.1 uncultured Opitutales bacterium | reverse complement strand
CGGAGCCTTTTCTGGGCCAAGGGGATCCAGGTCGACGAAGAGGGCCGCTCCTACGGATCCGGCCTCTTCAGCACCGAGCTGTGGATCCTCGACAAGGTCGGCTTTGACCTTGAAAACAATCCCTATGCCCTCAACGAGACCCTGCGGATCCTCTTCCGGACCCTGCTGCCCTTCGTCATCTTCATCGCGGTGGCCCTGCTGACCCGGCCCGACCCGGAGCCGGTGCTGAACCGTTTCTATGCCAAGATGCGGACCCGGGTCATACCGGATCCGGTCAGGGACCGGGAGGAGCTGGACAAGTCGCTGGCAGATCCGCACCGCTTGGACCACTTGCTGGTCTTCCCCAATTCCAGCTTCGAGATCTACCGCTGGAACAAGGAGGACTGGGTCGGCTTCGTCCTTTCCGTGATGGGGGTCGGCGTGGTCCTGCTGGTCATCTGGGGGCTGATTTCCGTAGGCGGTTGACGCTATCTATAGTCAGGCCTCCGGGATCGAATCTTGCCGGGAATAAAATCTTACGGCAGCTTAGGGGCATGAAACGCATTGCCCTGATGATGTTGTCCCTGACCCCATTCCTCAATCTCCCCGCGGCGGCCAACGCCGTGACCCTTTTCATGGCCGGCGACTCGACGATGGCCGTCAAGGCGGATGCCCCGGAGAATCCCGAGCGCGGATGGGGGGAGGCCCTGCAGTATTTCCTTAACAACACGGTGCGGGTCGATGACCGGGCCCTGAACGGGCGCTCCTCGCTGAGCTTCCGTACGGAAGGGCACTGGGACCGGATCCTGGAGGACATGGATCCCGGGGACTGGGTTCTGATCCAGTTCGGGCACAACGACGAGAAGGATTATGATCCCAGCCGCTATGCCGCGCCCCGGACGGATTACCGGGCCAACCTGGCCCGCTTTGCCGAGGAGGTCCGGGAGAAGGGCGGGCATCCGATCCTGGCCACCCCCATTGTCCGCCGGCATTTTGACGAGCAGGGCAACCTTCTCCCGACCCATGGAGAGTATCCGGATGTCGTCCGGGAAGTGGCCAGCGACCACGACCTTCCCCTCCTGGACCTGCAAAAGCGGACGCAGGCATACGTCAGCCAGCTGGGGGATACGGCCTCCCGGGCCCTTTACCTGTGCCCCACCGAGGGCCAGTACGCCCGATTCCCCGATGGCAAGGAGGACAACACGCACCTGTCCATCACCGGAGCCTCGGTGGTGGCCCAGATGGCGGTTGAAGAGATGCTGAAGCTGGACCTCGGGCTGAACAAGGCCATCCGCCAACCCGTAGCTGATTTTATGAATATTGAGTGGATCGACCTCCTGCCGCGTGCGCCTGGGGACACGGAGCAGGAGGTTCTCGAGAACGACCGGATCAGCAATGTCCGCAATCCGCAGATCGGTATTTTCCATTCCACCCTTGGCGAGGGCCCGCGTCCGGCGGTGGTGATCTGCCCGGGCGGTGGCTATCACATCCTGTCCATTGAGAAGGAGGGCTACGAGGTCGCCCGCTGGTTCAACTCCATGGGCATCGACGCCTATGTCCTCAAGTACCGCATGAAGGAATTCGGTTATCCGGCCCCGCTGATCGACGTCACCCGGGCCGTCCGCTATGTGCGGGCCCATGCGGGTGAACTGGGCGTCAACCCGGAGCAGATCGGGGTCCTCGGCTTTTCTGCAGGCGGCCATGTGGCGGCCATGGGGACCACTATTTTCGACGCGCCGGATGCCAAAGTCGGGGACGCCCTGGACGCCGTCTCGGCCCGGCCGGATTTCTCCGTTCTCTGTTACGCGGTGATCAGCATGCGGGATCCGTACACCCACAAGGGTTCACGCTTCGGTTTGCTCGGAGAGGACCCGGATCCGTCTCTGGTTGAAGCGCTCTCCCTGGAAAACCGGGTGGGGCCGGACACGCCCCCGGTCTTCCTTTTCCATACCGCGGACGACGCATCGGTCCCGGTCGAGAATAGCCTCCACTTCGCCGACAGCATGGCCCGCAACGACCGGCCCTTCGCCCTGCACGTCTATCCATCGGCCCCCCACGGGATCGGGATGCGTCCGGGCTTCGGTACCGCCTCCACCTGGCCCATGGCCCTGGGTGCATGGCTCGACGAGTTGGGGCTGGTCTGGAAGGGTAGTGATTGAGCTATTACATTATTGAATCTTGATCCCGAAAGTCATTCAATTCAGCTTCCTATGAGTTCTTCATATTCCTTCGTTCCCAGCCTGCCAGAGATTCAGGAATATTTGGAAAGCGGAATTCAGTCCGGTGAAAAAATTCAAGGGCTGACCACCAAGGAGGAACAGCTCTGGTGTGAATACTACTGCGAAAAATACTACCGTAACCGGGGCGATATTGTTGAGCTGGGTCCGTGGCTTGGATCGCTTACAAGGAGCATGCAGAACGGTTTAACCCGGAACGAATTTTACATAAAATCCCCCCCCCTCGACCGCTTCATTGCTATGATCATTTCACTTGGCTTCCTTGGTGCGAAGATCAGGTAAGCGGGACTGAACTTGAAGGTGGAATACCCATTGGTTCCAGCTTTCATTCGTTGTTTCAGAATCGAACGCGGCATTCGCTAGTACCGGTTAAAGCTTACAAAGTGAACCTTGAGGAGGCGTATTCGGTTCCAGAGCAAATCGAATTCCTGATTAATGATGGTACCAAAACTTGGGCCGCAGCAAGGAGGTTTGCCTGGAAAATCCTTGGTAACGTAATCCGGCACGGGTGTGTCATTCATCAGGACTTTACTTGGCCAACTGAGTCTTTCCTTATTCCGCTAATGTTCCATTACAGAGAGCATTTCCGCGGTTTGTACATTGTACCCGGATCATGCATGGCCGTTTTTGTCCGATCGACTCCAAGGGAGTCTTTACGGGATCTCTTTAAATCCCTTCCCAAAGCATTCAAAAGAATGAATCCGGAACTAGTCAGTGATTCCTTCGACTGGCTCCGGATTCAGTTTGAGGGAGTGGATGAGAAAATCGCCGCCTTGTGCCAGGCGACCTTGCTATGGAAACTGGGCTGGAAGGATGAATCACGAAAGTTGATACGCGAATTCCGATTGGCCACGGTTGAGGGGAGTCCGCTGTTCACGTTCCAGCGAAAGATTCTTCATAGCTGGAATTTCAGCGAAATGTTTCGCTGAGGCAAAGCTGGGACTGATTCAGGTATTGAGTTTCCGCAGATGCTCCGGGCGGTTTGTCTCGGCCGAGAAGGATTCACCGGATTCAAGGTCCTGGAAGGTTCGCGTTCCCTTGTCCCGGCTGACAAAGCGCCATTGTTTGCCGGATTTCAGGGACAGCAGTACGGGGTAGGAGGCCGGATCAATTTCCAGCCATCCCAAATTGGCGTCGAGGATGTGGTATTTGTTGTTCTCGGTGGCCTGATTCTTCACAAACAGCCACTCGTGGTCGGCGTGGTAGATCCACGGGAACTTGTCATCCAAAAAGTATCCGAACCACGGAAGGAACTGCCATCCGTTGGGCATGTCCCGGATGTCGGAAAACAACTTGCGGCACTCACCCCTTGGACCTGCGTGAACAAATTCCACCCGATGCTCCAGGCCCCGCTGTTTCCAGACCGCCGGGTGGTCGAGCAGCCGGTCCGAGACAACAAGCTTCAGACTGCTGGGTCCCGGTGCCTTCGGTGTCGGCAGGACACACTCAGCTTGGAATTCGCCCTCTCCGTGCGGACGGAGTTCCTGTTGAAACCATTCCTCGATTCCCTCTCCCTTGAGGCTTCCCACGATCCGCAGCCAACCCGTGCCATCAGCCAGTCCGCGGAATGGGGGAGGTGGGGAATTCCCCGTGGAAACCGTGACGGTAAAGCGGCAATCCCCGCCGACTTCATAGGCGGTTCCAAGGGAAGTTCGGGAAATGTTCAGGGATTCAAGCTGCTCCTGTCCGGGGACTTCCTGGACCCGGTCGCAAATCTCCCGATCCTCATTGAATCTTGTTATCCAGTCATCATTGAGGCTGTCGGCCATCTTTCTGAAGTGCGGCTTTCCCTTTTCCGCAACCGGTTCCAAAGGTTCGATGCCCAGCCAGGAAAAAAGGGAGCGCATGTGCGATTCCGGATCCTTTAGCAGTGAATCAAATACGATCCGGAAAACATCCAGCCTCTCCTCCCGGAAGAATTCCTCCCAGCGCTCCTCGTTGCGCTCGCGATCTGCCAACTGCTTGGCGACGGCCAGATACGAGTAGACCGGTCGGGCCTCGTCCGCAGCATCGTTTTTCGCCCGTTTGACCCAATGCCGCGTCTGGCGTGCTTTCACATGCGAAACGGCCTGGGCGATCTTGTCTTCACGGGTCAGGTAAATGTACCTGGGATTCGGAAAAATAGACTCGATTCGCTTGGACAAGGTCGTTTCCGAAGGCGCTTCCATCGCCATTAACTCCCTCTTGAATTCAGGGAACTGGGGAGCCAGCAGTTTGAGGACAAATAAACCGCTCCTCCGTTCCCGGTCAGAGATCATCCGGAGGTATTCAATGTAGGGTAGAGAGCTCTTTTGTCCGTACTGCCACTTCCTTGAGCCCTGATGGAAAGGGGTCAGCCACTCGTCGCCCATGGGCAGGCCGTAGCGGTGCATCAGGTCCAAAAGATAGTAGCTACCGGATCTGGGCGTGCCGCAGACGATGATGGAGAGGGGATTCATCGATGCGAATATCAGCTGGCCGGTCTCGATGAGGCAAGGCTGTTCAGGTATTCCTCCAGGCAGGTGTAGCCGTTCCCGTCCGGGTCGGCGTTGCGGTCTTCGGGATTCTTCGGATTGAGCCCATGGGCCTGTTCCCAATCGTCCGGCATGCCGTCGCGGTCGGTGTCGGCGGGGGCGGGGAGGGACTTCAATTCCGGGTAGCCGCCGACTTCGTCCTGGGAATCGATGATGCCGTTCCGGCCGAAGGTCGCGGTACCGGTGGCCACTTCTTGCAGAATCCGCCGGTCCACGCTGTCGCGTGCCGGACGGACCGCCCCGACTCCGGCCAGGACGCGGTCATAGGCGTTGGATGCGGATTCCAGGCCGTCGGGGTTCTTAATGAAAGGCTCATCAGACCGGCTCTTGGCGAAGGCCGCCCCCGGAACGCCGTCGAGCCCCTGCCAGTTGTCGAGGGTGGTCTCCGGTGAACCGACCATCCGGTTGCCGGAGAGGTGGAATCGGCTGTACCGGCCCGCCGGGTTGGCATAGGCCTCGAAGATCCGGTCGGCCGTGTCCGACGCGGTGGCCGGTCCCGGCTTGTAGACATTGTTGACCATGTTGTAGCGCGGCCGGAATCCGTCCGCGCCGGGCTCGCCGCCGTAGGCACTGTTGTCCCACCAGTTATAAAGGACGTTGTTGCGGAATTCCACCAGGTCGTCGCCCCAGGTCGCGTGGTCCCGGTAGCGGGCGCCGTTGAAGCGGGGGTTTCGGCTGCGGTGATGGGCAAAGAGGTTGTGGTGAAAGGTGGCGTTTTTCCCGCCCCAGATGCCGCCGTATCCGTGCGGTCCCTTCTCGTGGAAGGAATCGTCGAGCGACTCGGATATGAGGCACCACTGCATGGTGAAGTCCCGGTTGTTGTAGGCGGTAGCGGTTTCGTCGATACTCCAGGAGAAGCTGCAGTGGTCGACAATGACCCGCGTGGAAAACATGCAGGTGAAGGCGTCCTGCTGGTAATGCTGGAGGTGGTTCTCCCGTGGATGGAGGTCGCCCAGCCGGGACCGGATGTAGCGGATGATGACATTCTCCGCCTGCGTGACTTGAAGGCCCCGCCGGGCCAGGGTGATGCCGTCCCCGGGTGCGGACTGGCCGGCGATGGTCAGGTCGCCGTGGCGGATTTCCAGCTCGTCCTCGAGGTAGATGGTGCCGGAGACGGCGAAGACAATCGTGCGCGGTCCTTCCGCCTCGATCGCCTCCCTAAGCGAACCGGGTCCGGCGTCGTTGAGGTTGGTGACGATCCAGACCGCCCCGCCGCGTCCGCCGCTGGCATGCTTGCCGAATCCCTCGGCGCCGGGAAAGGCCAGTGTCCGCGCCGCGACCGGATTGGCGAGGCAAATGAGATTGACGATAAGGATCAGCAGGATGGAAGGCTTCATGTGCGGTCCGGGAACAATTCCAGCTTGTTCCCAATACCGGGAACAAGGCAAGCCCGCAGGTTCCGGGCAGGCGGGCCGGGTTTTGGAACTTGCCTGCTGAATTCCCCGGGTAGAAGCTTGCCGGCCGTGGACAGCTTACCCATCGGACCCAACGCCATCTTTGTCCTGGCCCAAATGGCCTTCTGGCTCGCTTTCGCCATCTGGCTGGGCTGGTTCCGGCCCCGGCGGCCCCTGCCGGCGATGGAGATCTTCACGCTGAAAGGGGATCCGGCGCAGGCCCCGTTTCCCGAGGATTTGCAGCTCCACTGGCTGGGGCACTCCAGTTTCCGGCTGGAGTGGGGCGGCCGGGTTATCCTGCTGGATCCGGTCCTGTCCGACCATGTCAGCGTGGCCCCGAGGCGGGTCGGGAGGCCCGGCCCGGGCATGCTGGAGGGCGTTGACGCCATTCTCCTGACCCATGCCCACATGGACCATTTCAACAATGAGACCCTGGCCCGGGTGAATCCCTGCCAGCTGCACCTGCCCGCCAAGGCGGAGCGCTTCCTGAACGGCCGGAATCGCGCCCGGCATCAGTGGCACACCTTTGAGATGGGCGACTCAATCCGGATCGGGGAGGTTGACGTGACCGTGGTCCGGGCCCGGCACGGGGGCTGGCGTTATCCATGGCAACAGGGATTCTTCGCCTGCGGCTTTATCCTGCGGCGGGACGACTTTACCCTCTACTATGCCGGTGACAGCGCCTGGGGAGAACACTTCGAGGCGATCGGGCGGGATTTTCAGCCGGACCTGGCCCTGCTGCCGATCGGCGGCTATTCGCCCCGGTGGTTCCTGAAGTCGCGGCACATCAATCCTCCGGAAGCCGTGGAGGCGGTCCGCAGGCTGCAGGCGAGGGGGGTCATTCCCTGCCATTACGGCACCTATCGGGTCTCCCTGGAGGGGATGGAGGCCCCGGTCATGTGGTTCCGGCGGGAGGTGCTCAGTCTGCAAACGGCGAGTCGCCGCTCTCCGGATCCCAGAAATTGATGGAGACGATCTTGTGATCCGGTCCGAGTTCGAGGACGGTCATTTTGTCCTCCTGTTGCGGGTAGTCCCCAAGCAGGGTCTCGCTGTCGGCCAGGAGAATACGGTGCGGGTACTTCCGCATCTTGGGGAGGGCGAACTTGCGCCCGATCCAGGGCATGCCGTGGATGTTTGAAAGGAACACCGCCGAATGCCCGGGGAGGTAGTCCTTGCCCTTTTCCTCGAGGTACTTGTTGGTCGCCTTGCCGGAGGACATGTCGAAGCTGACGATGACGTAACGGACGTCATCCCCGAGCGTATACTGGACCTCGTGCTGGTCCTGCACCGTGAAGGCGGGGAGGGTGTCGCCGGTCTGAAGTTCACCGTGGAGGACGGTGGCGGCAAGGAATGCGAGGAGGGAGAGGTAATGGATTTTTCGGTTCATCATGGGCGGAGTTAAGCCATCCGCCGGCCTATGGCAAATCCCCAAGCAGGTATTTAACAAACATGAACGAAAATTAATTATGTATTCATGAACAGTTCATGATCACAGGCTATCATACGCTCCATGAAATTGCTGAATCGTCTTGTCCTCCTGGTCGCGGCTGGCACCGCTCTTTCCCTCAACGCCTCGGAACTGGTTCTCAACAAGGCCGACTCCTCGGTGCAGGTGGACGTCAGGGCCTCGCCGCCCCATGAGTTCACCTGCGACCTGCAGGACTACGAGGCGAAAATCGAGATTGATCCGGTGGCCAACGAGATCACCTCCGCGCGCTTCAGTTTCCGGCTGACCGATCTCGAAACCCACAACGACAAGCGCAATGCCAAGATGCAGCGCTGGATGGATGTCGACACCTTCAACACCATCACCTGGGAGATGGAATCGGTGGAGCTGGTTGGTGGGAGATTCGTGGCCCACGGCACCTTCAAGATGCACGGGGAGTCCCGTCCGGTGGACGTGGTTTTCGGCGCCGTCATGGACGAGGGCCGGGTGGTGATCACCGGCGAGTCGGATTTCAACTACATGGATTTCGAACTGCCCAAGATCCGCCTCTTCATCTTTACGGTCAATCCCGACCTGCACGTGCACTTTGAACTCTCGGGATCCCTTGCCTCCCTGAACTAAGGATCGATGATGATACCCTCCCTGAACACCTCGTCCCTGCCTGTCGGCCCCTGGCTGGAGCCCAAACTCCGGGGGGCCGTCGAGCACGGCCTTCAATCCAAGGGCAGCGGGTTCCGCTCCCGGCTGGTCAACGCCATCGGCCAGGCCCTGGAAATGGATCCGGAACGCCTGGAAGCCATGTCCTCGGGAATTGAATACTTTCACCTGGCCTCGCTGATCCTGGA
>CAJXMX010000198.1 GCA_913056355.1 uncultured Opitutales bacterium | reverse complement strand
AGTCTGGCCATATGGGCAGGCCGAATACGCACAAGGAACCATGCCCACCGGGCAGCCGGTCCACTGCGCCCGGGACAGCCATGGTTTTTCTCGGCGGTACCGGATTCGTCCTCCTCTGGAACTCCGGATTCATCGGGGCGGAATATGTTCTCCCGAATGTAGGTCCGCTGACGCTCCTTTTCTGGCGGTACTGGGCGCTTTGCCTGATCCTGGCCGTCTATCTGGGAACCAGGAGACGCCTTGCCTGGCCCGGCAACGGCATGGTCGCCCATTCCTGCCTGATCGGCATCCTGGCCCATGGTACCTGGCTGGGATGTGTCACATATGCGCTTCTGTACGGGGTTCCGGCCGGACTCGTGGCCCTGATCGTGGCCCTGCAGCCGCTGTTGACCGGAGCTCTCTCCGGTTTCATTGCGGGAGAGCGCAGCTCGGGAAGGCAATGGCTGGGCTGGCTGATCGGCTTTGGAGGCGTGTTCATCACGGTCGGTGCCCGGATTGACCCCGGCCAACCCTCCACCATCCTGGCCTACCTGCTTCCTTTCGGATCGGTCCTGGCCATCACCCTGGCCAGCCTTCTCGAGAGGCGGCGGGTAAAGGAAGATGAACCCGACAGGCTTCCCCTCGACCTGTCGCTCTTTTACCAGGCCCTGGGAACCGCTCTTGTGGTCAGCCTGCCGGCGCTTTATTTCGAAGGACTCCAAACCAACACGGATAGGCCCTTCCTCCTTACCATGGCCTGGCTGGTGACGGGGGTATCCCTGGGCGCCTATGGCCTCATGTGGTGGCTGATTGAACGCCTGGATGCCAACCGCGTGGCCAGCCTGTTCTACATGGGGCCACCGGTGACCATGCTCATGGCCTGGGCCGTCTTCGACGATACGGTCACCTTATGGGACCTGCTCGGGCTCGCCACCGTGGCGGTAGGCGTCAGCCTGGCCACCGTCATGCCGCGGTCCTGAAGCATGTCCAGCCAGGCTGGGAATATTCCGCTTGGCCAGGGATGGGATGCTCCGCGCAACCGGCAATAAGCCAGACTAATATAAAATATAAGTTCTTGTATGGAATCCTGCATAGGACTATACGAGGGGTAAGATTCTCTCTCAAAAAAGAACACCCAAACGGCACAGCCGAAGGAGGAAACAATGGCGACTATGAACAATGAGAAAGCCAGGGAATTCAAGAATCGATTCGCCGGGAAAGTGATCCTTCCCGGGGATGCGGAATATGATGATGAGCGGGCCATCTGGAACGGAATGATCGACCGCAAGCCCGCGGTAATCGCGCAGTGCAAGACCGCCGGCGACGTGGTCCAGGCGGTCCATTTCGGCCGCGACGAAGACCTGCTGGTCTCGGTCCGGGGCGGCGGGCACAACATCGCCGGCAAGGCGGTCTGTGATGACGGGCTGATGATCGATTTGTCCCCGATGAAAAAGGTCACAGTGGATACGGAAGCCCGGGTGGCGACCGTCGAACCGGGCTGCACCCTGGCCGACCTCGATGAGGCGACCCTGCCCCACGGGCTGGCCACCCCGACCGGGATCAACTCCACCACGGGCGTCGCCGGGTTGACACTCGGGGGCGGCTTTGGCTGGCTGAGCCGGAAGCTGGGGATGACCATCGACAACCTCTTGTCGGCCACGGTGGTGACAGCTGCCGGGGAACAGGTGGTGGCCAGCGAAAGCGAAAACCCGGACTTGTTCTGGGGCCTGCGCGGCGGCGGGGGCAATTTCGGGATCGTCACGGAGTTCACCTTCAAGCTGCATCCGGTGGGCCCGGACCTGCTCAGCGGCCTGATCGTCTTCCCCTTTGACGAGGCCAAACAGGTCCTCCTGAAATTTGCCGAATTCACCCAGGAAATGCCCGATGAGCTCAATGTCTGGTTTGTCACCCGGAAGGCGCCTCCCCTGCCCTTCCTGCCCGAGGAAGTCCACGGGAAGGAAGTCGCCGTGCTGGCGGTTTGCTACGCCGGCGATCCGGCGGAGGGCGAAAAACTGGTCGAGCCCCTGCGGGGATTCGGAACGGTCGTCGGCGAGCATGTCGGCGCGCAGCCATTCGTGGACTGGCAGAAGGCCTTTGATCCCCTGCTGACCCCCGGGGCGCGGAATTACTGGAAATCCCACAACTTCACCGAGATCAGCGAGGGGGTCATCGATGCCATCATTGAGTACGCGGCCAAGCTGCCCTCGCCGCACTGCGAGATCTTCATCGGAACCATTGGCGGCCAGACCGCCAGGGTGGATGGCGGGGCCATGGCCTATTCCTGCCGGGATGCCAATTACGTGATGAATGTCCACGGACGCTGGGAGACGCCTGCCGAGGACCAGGCCGTTATCGGCTGGGCCCGGGAATTCTTCAACAAGTCCAAACCCTACGCCAGCGGCGGGGCCTACATTAATTTCCTCACCGAGGAGGAAATGGACCGTCTGGAATTTGCCTACGGGGCCACCTTCCAGAAACTGAAGGATCTCAAGAAAAAGTACGACCCGGACAATTTCTTCCGCATGAACCAGAACATCAAGCCGGGCTGAGGGCCGGGTTTCGGCTGGAAGTGCTCTCCACCGGCGGGAGCCTGTTTCCGGGGCTGCCTCAGCCGAAAAAGAGGTGCTTGAAGTGTCAAGGAATCAGCCTTGACCGGCTCTCCCGGCCTGCATAAGCTTAGGGTTTAACGCCTTAGGGCACTCTCACTCCAACCTATCTCTCTCCATGTTGTTCTGGTCAAGCAGCTGGCCACTGTCGGGCGCGGATGTATTCGAAGGAACGTCCGTTGGTCTGTCTTTTGGCCATTGGGGATTGCCAGCGGAAAACCGGATCCATGCATGCGGAGGCACGGATCGTCGCTTCCACCTGATTCCCTGCCCAGCTTAAGATGAAAGAATCCGGCGAGCAGAAATACTCATTCATTCCCTTTCTCATTCTGGCGGCTTTTTCTATTGTCGCAGTCCTGGACGCCAAAAAGCCTCTTCTCTCCCTTCGTCCACCCCAGCCCAGCCGGGAACAATACGGGGAACCGAAATTTGAAAAGACAGCCTATGAGATTAACGAGCGGATCTGGAACGATCCGTTCCATACGAATTGGTTTTTCGAACCGGTCCAGCAAACCGAAAAGGATCTCCAGAAGCAGGTATCGGTTTCCTTCAAGAAGAACGTCCTGCTGATGCCGGTCATATTTCCCGATGGGCCGAGCCATTCTGAGCGGGAGGCACGCATCCGTCGTCGCTACGCCTTGCACCTGGCCCTGAGTGAAGCGGGTTACCTGTCGGATGCCGGAGGGTCCCTTTATGCGGTGGAGGATTATCCCGGACGGAACTCCGGGGAGGATTATCCCGGCCTGGTTCGCGGAGAAAAGACCTTCAAGCTGACCTTGGAGACATTTTCCGGCGACTACCTGTCTTCGAGGTGGAATGAGAATGCCGACAATCCCAAACGGATAAAGGGCTACCTGGAGTTGAGCGTGGCCTATCCCGACATTGGTGGAGATTTCAGCGAGGCATTCGACCAGATCATCGTGGCCTACATCCGCAAATCGGATGTGGAGCAGGACCCGATTGCCAGCACCCGGGCGGTCTACAGGAAATTGCTGACAAGGCTGGGATGTGATAAAGACCAATCGGAAAATCTACATGTCCGGGTCATTGGTCCGGTCGATTCCGGCATGGTCAACAGTATCCTGACGGAGGCTTCCGAGAGGGCTGCGGAATTACTGGCCAATTCTCAAGACATGGATGACAGCTTCGCCAAGCTCATTTCGAAGGCAGAGGCGGATCTGAAGGCGAAAAGGGAAGATGGAGAGCAATCTGGCCAGAACTATTTCCTTGGCCTGGTCGATCTGGTTGAGAAGTCGCCGGACTTGAAAGACGAATGGAATCCGGAAGAGATCAACAAGAAGATCGACCAACTGCTGGCTGAACCGTTCTTTAACAGCGCGGATGTCATCAATTCCGAGTACTATATTGCCCCCTTCGCGACCGCGGATTGGGAAACCCTTATTCGGCAGACGACAGCCAGAAAGCCGGATCCTATCGCTCCGGGGGAGGAAGTGACGCCGGATGATCCGGATGTCTCGAAAGCCCAACTGGCCCAGCGAAAACTGTTCATCGCCAGGAGAGTCCTGGAGAAAGTCATGGGAATTCGCTACATCCGGACCATCCACAACGATTCCCAGGTATTCCAGGCGATCCTGAATGAGCTGAAAGTGCGTTCCACGATCAGTTCAATGAGTGATTTGGACCATATTGCCCTGATTGTGGAATCGGACACCCGCTACGGCAGGGCCGCCCGTAACAATCTCTATAAAGGCGCAACTGAGCTCTGGAATAAGGAGTATGAAGCAAATCAGGAAAAGATCAGTGAGACCCGGGACCTAATCGATCAATTCGAGGAGAAGAAGGATGCCTCGACCGGAAGGCAAATCGAGGATCTGAACAAGGAAATTGGGAACCTTCAGGCGGAAATCCCCAACTGGGACAGGATCCGCTATTTCCCTTACGTCAGAGGTATAGACGGATATTCTGAAAAACAGACGGAAGAAGCGGCAGAGCAGGATGAGGTACAATCTTCCTTAAGCGCAGTCCCAACTGCCAAAAAGGCGAAGTGGCAGGACCTTCCCCCACATGGATCGCACCAGATTGACTACATCCGGCGGCTGGCCGAGCAAATCCAGCAGGAGACCAAAGAGGGGCACCGGCCAATCAAAGCCATTGGGATCGTCAGTACGGACATGTATGACAAGCTTCTCCTGCTGAGGGCCTTGAAGCCACAGCTTCCCGAGGTGCTTTTCTTTACCACAGACATGGAGACCCTGTATTGGCATCCCAGTGAAATCGACTTTACCCGGAATCTGATCGTTGGATCCAGTTACGGGCTGCGGCTCGATAAAGAGGTTCAGGGCTTCGTTCCCCCGTTCCGGAACAACTACCAGACCAGCCTCTTTGCCTCCGTTCTGATGGCCGCCAACGCGATCGGCCCCCCATTCGGAGTGGAAGCTTACGAACCCATGGTTTACGAAATCGGGACCCGGGGACCGATCTACATCTCGGGGGGTAAATTTAACCCAGTCTCCATGAACGAGGCCGAAGCGAATCCGGGCCAGGACCTTCTTCCCATTGATGCGCCCTCGCCACCCTACATCGCCAGAATCATGGGAGGCTGGATTATCGTGCTGATGGCCTCTTTTGCAGCCATTCTGTGGACATATTACAGTCTCCGTGGTTTCTGTCCGGAACGTCCGGGCTTCAAGCAGGTCATCGCCTTCCCCGCCCTGACGACTGTCGTCGTTGGTGGCTTGTACCTGGTCAGCCACTGGCGGGAGAGTTTGGACAGTTTCCTCGGCAATGCCCATCTGTCCACCTTGCTTCTGGCCTCCATCCTGGTTTTCCTCTGCCTGCCGCTGGTGTTTTTCGTTTCCCTGAAGGACCTTACCTATCGCAAGGTCATCCTGTTTGCCTACGGAAACTCCCTGGCCATCCTTTTCCTTTTCTTCTCAGTTGCTTACCTGGGATACATTCTGGAAATCATCCATGTCCAACTGGATATCACTGAGCTGGATTCCATGGATGAGCATGTGGTCTCCCTGGGCCTTTTTGTTAAGGAATTCCTTTTGGTCGCGTTGAATTCCCTGCCCCTGCTGATGGTGATCATCCTGTGGCTGGTTTTTATCCGTTTCATGTGGCGAGCCGTCAGGAAAGCGGCCAGCGAGGACGTCAGCACCCTGACTGCGCTCGTCATCTTTTCCGTCTTCAGTCTCCTGACCACCCTGTTCATCCTTGGAATCCCGGCGGCCCAGTTGGAGCCACTGGCAAGGCCTGACGGGACGAGCAGCTGGTACTGCTTCTTTCTCCTGGTCTTTAACACCGCCATGGCCGTCGGGTTTTGCATCCATATCCGGGTTACCCGCAAGGCCTTTATCCTGAGAGCGATAGAAAAGGAGAGCAACCTCACCCTGAATTATGAAAAGGAGGGCATCCATCAAAGGAAGATAAGGAAACTCATGGCCGTCCAATCCCCTGAACCGCTATTCATTATGCTCTATTTCAGCGTGTCGATCAGCTATGCCGTTTACGTCCAGCATTTCGCACCGGCGGGCATCACCTCCGCCCTGCTCTGCCTGATGCCCCTGGCAGGCGTCGCCCTGGCCTTCGGATATCTGGTGGGCCGGGGTTACTTTGTTACATTCTGCAGGAAGAGTGATGCCGGAACCACACGACATGCCTACCCCATCCAGTCGAGATCCTGGGACATTTGCCGTTCCTTTCTCTTTCCCCTCCTCATGTTGATGATCCTGACCTGGATGTGGGCCGTCATGGGGGCCAGCAGCTTCAAACCCACCAGGGGCGTGATCATGTCCACGTTGCTGGGCTACATCCAGTATTTCCAGTTCAGCTCGATGCTGCTCCTGCTTTCCTATGTCGTATTCGAGTCTTTCTGGGTCATGGTCGTGGTTCGCCGACTCAGTTCGCGAAACATGAAAAAGGAAGGCGGCTTCGAATTCGATCCGGAAAGAATTCTCAAGGAAGTTCCCCGGAAAAAGACGGTGTTCAACCATGATTGCAAACACAAGGATGACGAGATGGAAGAATCCCTGGCCGCCCGCTGCGTGGCTTTTACCTCCCAGTTGACCGAGATCCCCAACCGGTACATGTACTTTCCTTTCATTGTCCTGTTTATATTCCTGCTTTCCAAGAGCACCGACTTTGATAACTGGGCCTGGACAAATTTCGTCAGTTTCACCGCTTTCACCCTCTTCGCCCTGTGCCTGCTTCCATCGGTGATCATCCGTTTCTCGGCCATCAGGTTGCGAAACCGGGTGATCCAGGTGCTGCTGGACCGCGACCGGCGGGATTTGATCGGCAAGCCGATCGGTGTCGAGGGTCGAACGACGGAAGCCTATGTCAGCAAGCTCCAGAGCATCCGTCGTGGTGCCTACGCACCGGTCCTGAACCAGGCCTTTGTCCTGGCGCTCTTGACGCCCATGGGGGGGATCGGGTCGCTGGCCCTGATCAAGATGGTCATGTCCTATCTGGGGTGAGGGGCGGAACGAAAAAGAGCAGCGCCACGACCGCTCCAGTGCTGAAATTCTGGAGGAAGATCTCGACCGCGCTGGCCAGGATCAGGACCGGGGGCAATGCGGCGGCCTGGAAGACCAGCGGGACGATGCCGCCGACCCAGAAGAGAAGCAGGCCGCTGAGGATGGCCAGCCGCTTCCTCCCGGCCGGGTAAAACAGGATGAAGGGAAGGATCGAGAGGACGATCATCGGGGCGCGAACCGATTCCACGGCCCAGACCAGCCAGCCTTCGGGCACCGTCAGTCCCCCGGCATGGCTTTCATAATAGGGCCGCGTCACCAGCTCGTAGTTGGCCAGTCCGAACACCGCGTAGGCCAGCAGGTAGGTGGCGCTGCCGGCCAGGAGGCGCCAGAGCCATCCGTACCAGGCCCAGAGCGGGCCCGGTTTGCTCCTGGTCCGGGAGTCCGCCCCCTGTTTCGGGGCGAACAAGCTGGTTATCAGAAGCGCGGCAATGACTGCCGAGACGAGCTGCTGTGCGAGAAATGCCGGAAGGGGCATGGTCATCAGGTCGGGAGCGAAGTAGGCACCCTCGATACCGACCGAGGCCAGGTTGAAGAAAATGACGCTGGTCCAGACGAGCAGGTGGCGGCTGCGGCCCACCGGCATTCCACGGGCCAGGGGACCCACGAAAGCGGCCATGAGTACACCCGAGAGGAAAATCCATGGGAGGAGCGCCCCACCCTCGGCGCTGTCCGCCGGGGGCATGAAACCGAGAATACCGAAGACCATTCCCGTCGCCACAAGGGCGACTACATATGCCAAACCGGCTGCCATACTCCGCCAAAGGAGTCCCCAGATTCCTGATACCGCATGCATGCGCGGATTGTTGTCACTTTTTTTCAACAAACAAGAGCGGTGAACTCCGGCCTCGTTGGATATCAATCCAAGTTGGAAAGCTTATGATGGTTGGTAATAGGCAACCGGTCACGATGAAGTTGGCTGTTAAAACCGGTCCCGCTTCTGTGGCGCCTCCGGCATGGAGGCCCGGTTTGAAGGATTGGGCGTGATTTCGATTGCCCTGCTGGTTGACCGCCTGTCGGGCCGGGCCTTGACAGGCCGCTTGAGGGGTTTACAGTGCTGATCAGGGGTGTTTAACCTATCTCCTCAAACGTCCTGTCAACCGCCAGACCCGTCGCTCAATCCTCATGTCCAGATTCACTTGGCCTCTTCCGATCCGGCACCTGATCCGACTGTGCCTCAACTGCAGTATCGTGCTGCTGATCCCTTCCCTTGCCGTCGCCCAAGACCCTTCTGAAACAAGCTTCGCCGCCGGCGGGCACCACAGCCTCTTTGTCCGGAGCGATGGTACGGCATTAGCCTGCGGCCTCAACGAGTATGGCCAATTGGGCAACCACACGACGGT
>CAJXMX010000197.1 GCA_913056355.1 uncultured Opitutales bacterium | reverse complement strand
ACACCTACTGGCAGGCGGCCCTGCAATGCCTCGACCAGACGGACCCGGAGCCGGAGCTGCGTCCCTCCCCGGTCCTGCAGGCGAAGACCGTGGAATGCTTCGACCTCCGGTTCACGGGAGTGGGCGGAGCCCGCATCTACGCCAAGTACATGCGGCCCAGGAATGCGGCCGGGGTCCCGGTCATTCTACAGTTTCACGGATACAGCGGCGACAGCGGGGACTGGTTCGATTCCATGGGCTACGTGGCCGAGGGCTTTGCCGTGGCCCTCATGGACTGCCGGGGCCAGGGAGGGCTCTCGGAGGACGTCGGAGGCGTCAAGGGCACGACCCTCAGGGGCCACATCATCCGCGGCCTCGACGATCCGGATCCGCAAAAGCTGCTCTTCCGGTCCATATTCCTCGATACGGTCCAGCTGGCCCGGGTGGTGGCCGCCTTTGACGAAACCGATGAAACCCGGATGGGCAGCCTCGGAGGCTCCCAGGGGGGCGCCCTGGCCCTGGCCTGCGCGGCCCTCGAGCCACGGATCAGGCGGGTGGCCAGCCAGTTTCCCTTTCTCTGCGACTACCAGCGGGTCTGGGAAATGGACCTGGCCAAGCACGCCTACGAGGAACTGCAGTTGTACTTCCGCCGCCACGATCCCCGCCACGAGCGGGAAGAGGACATATTCACCCGGCTGGGCTACATCGACTGCCAGCACCTGGCACCCCGGATCAAGGGGGAGGTCCTGATGCTGACCGGGCTCATGGACGAAGTCTGCCCGCCCTCAACCCAATTCGCCGCCTACAACAAGATCACCGCCCCCAAGGAGATGCTGGTCTACCCGGATTTCGGGCACGAGGGCCTGCCGGACGGGAATGACCGGATGTTCAACTTCCTCCGCCAGTTGGCGGACTGAGGCGGGTCAGGCCTTTAGCTCGTGGAACCGGGTTTCGCCGGGTTCCAGCTGGAAATCCAGCTTTTCGCCGCCGGCGGTGCGGACCGAGGTCTTTTGCGGCTCCGCGCTGTTGTTGACCACCACCAGGCAAGCGGAGCCCGGGTACCAGGCGCACTCGGTGTGCACATTGGTCGTGGTCCAGGCCGAAAAATCGGCCTCCTTTCCGGCCGCCCAGAAAAGGGTCCGGTGGAGCAGGCGGACCAGCTCCGGGGAAAATCGGTGCCCCGACATGTAGACGGCGCGACCGCGGCCGAATTGGTTGACCGCGATCTGGACGGTGCTCAGGCCGCACCGCAGAATGATCACTTCCGGGGAGATCGGGCGGACGGCGTCGATTTCCTTGCCCAGGCTGGTCCCGATGGGAAGCCCGGCGGTGATGAAATGTTCCTCGTTGCACTCCCTTGTGGCGAAGGGAGTCTGGTTGCGCACCGCGGGAACGGTTCGATCCACCCCGAAGACCTGTGCCAGGCGAAAGGCCTGCGCGTCGACCGGTGCCGCGGTGGGCTCCCCGATACCGATCAGGCCGCCTCCCCGGCCCACCCAGTTGGAGAGCTGGGTGATGATTTCCGGACGGCTCCAGTACTCCCCGCCGGACCAGGCGTCGCCCTCGTTGCCGGCATTGATAATGACATCGATGTCGGCCGGAATACCAAACCGGATAATGTCCTCGAAATTGATGAAGGTGGTTTCCACCGGCAAGCCGGAGATGCTCTCCATGGCCTCGTTGTAGTAGTTGTTGCGGTTGAAATGACCACAACAGCCCCAGGCGCGTTGCTGGCCCCAGGCCGTCAGGAAGGCCACCTTGAGCGGGGCCGTGTAGGGATTTCCCGCTACATGGAGGGACTTCAGCCGGCGGAATTCGACGGCCAGCCCGCGGACATAATCGATGAAGTCGGGATGGTTCTCGACCAGGTGCAGGTAGCCCCCGAAGCCGATCCGGTCGACCGGCTTGCGCAGCAGGGCCCGGCGGATATCCATCCAGTAGGCCTTGCATTCCCGGGTCGGGTTGCCGCCCGGCAGGAAGCTGGGCGCGCCGTTGACCCCGGTCGGGAAAAAGTACGGATGCATGCGGATCTCCCGCACCGAGACTCCTTCGGTCTCCGCCACCTTGCGGGCCTCGAAGCCGCTGAAAATACCGTCGATAATGCCGTCGAAACCGATCTTGCCGAAGCCGGGAAGGGTCGGCTCGAGCCCGATCCAGTGATCGTTGTAGAAGACATAGGCCTTCTTTCCCGCCGCCTTGACCTTGTCCACGCAGACCTTGCCGAATTCAACCACGAAGTCGTGGGTGACCTCCATCCAGTCGCGATAGACCTTGGTCGGGACCGCATGGCTGCTCCAGTAACGGCCGCCGTTCACGAAGTCCTCCGCCTGCGGCCGGTAGCCCTTGATTTCCTCGAAGCGCCGGATGGCCGCCGGGCTGACCGAGAATTCATAGGATCCCCAGTCGTTGAGGACGAAACGCCGGTCCTTGCCGTCGGCCCAGGGCCAGAAGAAATTGTAGAACATGGAGGTGAAGCGGACCACCTTGGTGTGCGGATGCTCCTCGATCCACTTGTCCAGGTAATGGAGAATCTGTTCCTGCACCGCCGGATGGATCGGATCGGCAGGCATCTGATGCTCCCGGTCGCCCCAGTCGTTGGTGACATGGTTGTACATGGAGATCTCGTCCCAGATCCGGTAGGCCAGGAAATTGACGGTGTACTGGTGCCAGGGAATGGTCTTCTCGATGACCACCTGCCCGTTGTCCATGACACGCCATTGGTCCGCGGGGACCAGGGAACCCGTGGTCCGGTCATGCACCTGCCACCATTCCTTCGGATCGTCATCCAGGTTGACCTGCATCTGCTGGTCGAAATAGCCGCCCAGGAGCTCTATGGCGGTGCTTTCCGAATCGGCGGTCACCGGGAAGCTCATCAGGTAGCATTGCTGCAGGGCGTAGCGGTGCGACTTGAGCCAGTCGTTGAGGAGCCGGATCAGGCAGACCGTGGAGTAGATGTCGTATCCACTCTCCATGATCTCGTCGGAGAGCTGTGTCCCGTCGCTGTCGCGGATGGTATCGGCGCCCCATATTTTGGAAAGCCGAAGGGTCAGCTCCTCGAAACCGGCCTCGCCGGGAAGGGTGAAGGAACCATGGGAAAACTGGGCGTCTGTTTCGTCGGGCATAACAGTAGATTCAATCGGGTTAAGCCCGAACACTACCTCTTGTCCCTCGTACAGTCAAAGCCCGGAATCCGGTTTTCAGGCCTCGATTTCGGGCAGTCTGGCCTTGAGGGCGGACTCGGTGGTGAGGTGGATAATGTACTTCTCCGCGAAATAGGGATCCGGGATCATCTCCCCGATCGGATAGACTGCGTAAGGCTCGATTCCCAGCGGCTCCAGCTCCTCCCGGTAAAGGCTGCCCTTCCAGTAGAGGATTCCGTTGGGAACTCCGTCGGTTTTCCCGCCCCGGAGGTTTTTCCGGATCCAGCCGATAAAGGTCGGGAGGGAGGTGACGGCCCGCCCGAGGACGAACTCCCATTTCGATTCCAGCTTCTCGGCCCGCTTGTTGATCACCGCGACATTCTTTACCCCGACGGTCCTGACCATGTCCTCCACGGCCCTGGCTTTCTTGGTGATCGAGTCACAAAGGAAAAACCGCGCCCCGGGATTGAGGATGGCCAGCGGCAGGCCGGGCAGTCCCCCGCCTGTCCCGACGTCGAGGACCCGCGTCCGCTCCGGAAAGGAGATCCACCTGGACAGGGCCAGGGAATGAACCAGGTGGTGCAGGGTAAAGTGTTCCATGTCCTTGCGCGAGACCAGGTTCATCTTCCCGTTCCAGTCCCGGAAACTGTCCTCCAGACGGGCCATGGCGGCCTGTTGGTCGTCATTCAATTCCGGAAAGAACCGGTTCAGGATCTCATCCATGGCGGAAGCCAGGCCTTATTCGTGTTCGGCCAGCCAGCGCTCGGCCTCCATGGCGGCCTGGCAACCCATGCCCGCGGCGGTGATGGCCTGCCGGAAAACATGGTCGGCGCAATCGCCGGCGACAAAGACACCCGGGACCTTGGTCCTGACCTGGCTGCCGGCACAGGGAATAAAGTACCCGTTGTGGTCGGTGTCCAGTTCCTTGGCGAACGGCTCCGTATTGGGAATGTGGCCGATGGCCAGGAAGAAACCCTTGGCCGCCAGTTCGCTCTCCTCGCCGCTCTTGACGTTCTTGATACGGGCTCCCCGCATCAGGCCGTCCTCCCCGGCCAGGACTTCCAGCGGAATCGTGTCCCAATGGATCTGGATCTTCTCATGGGCCTTGACGCGGTCCCCCATGATGGAGGAGGCGCGCAGCTCGTCCCGGCGGTGCAGGAGATGGATTTTGCTGCAGAAATGGGTCAGGAACAAGGCTTCCTCGCAGGCGCTGTCGCCGCCGCCCACCACGATGACCTCCATGTCCCGGTAGAATGCACCGTCGCAGGTGGCGCAGGTGGTGACCCCCTTGCCGCCGAACATTTCCTTTTCGCCGGGAATGTCGAGCAGCCGCGGGCTGGCCCCGGTGGCGATAATCACACTTTTGGCCTCGAAGGTCTTTCCGTCCTCCGCGGTCAGGACCTTCTTGTCCTCGCAGAAATGGACCGACGAAATCCGCGCATAATCGGTCCGGGCCCCGAACCGGGTGGCCTGCTGGCGCAGCTTGTCCATCAGGGTGAACCCGTCGATGCCTTCCGGCCAGCCGGGAAAGTTCTCGACCTCGCTGGTGGTCGTCAGCTGGCCTCCGGGCTGGCTGCCTTCCAGCACCAGGGGCTCCAGATTGGCCCGGGCCGCGTAGATCGCGGCAGTTAGACCGGCACATCCGGTTCCAAGGATGATTACATTTTCCATAGTCAAAGCTGTATAGTTACCGGTTGGGCCCTCAGTAGGCCATTGAAGCGATGATCAAGGCCACACCGCTGAGGGAGAAGAAGAGTCCGAGGGTACGGACCCGCATTATATTCCCGTAAAGCCAGTTTACGGTGTCCCGGGCCTTGTAGGGAGCCACTCCATACACCAGGGCGGCCACGATGAAAAGGTACAGGAGGGTCACCAGGACCAGGCGCTCGGGAATGTCGTAGAGGCCGAAGGCGGACTTGAGCCCGGTATTGGCACTGAGCAGGACCAGGATGGCGATCCCGCGGACCGCGAGGAAATCGGGAACATAGAAAATCGACCCGATCAGGGTGGCTCCGAAAACCACCATCAGGATGTTCCGGTAGTCCCCGAAATCGGCCTGGCCGAGCTGGGAGATCTTCCACAGGAACCAGCCGCCCCCGAGGAGCATGGTCACCAGGCCGAGGACCCGGTGCCGGGGAAAGGCCCGGACGGCCGATTCCAGCCGGGCGGGAACGGCCAGCAAAGGCGCGCCGAGAACCAGCAGCACGGCGGCGGCCAGGAGGGTAAAAGTCAAGAGGGATGGGATCATTTTGCTCTGCTTACTTGGAAACAGGAAGAACTGCGGTTTCCTCTTCGTCAATACCGCTCAGGCACAGCTCGCCGTTAAGGACGCTGACAGTGGCCTCAAGGATCCGCACCGGGACCGTCTGCCCGACCAGGCGCGGGCTGGCCGGGACCAGAATCTTGCGGTTGGCCGGATTGCGCCCCATGAAAATGCCCTTCCCTTTCCGGGCCGGGCCCTCCAGCAGGACCGGCTGCATCGAGCCCACCAGGGCCTCGTTGCGCCGCAGGGAGCTTTCCCCGAGGATGTCCAGGAGGATCTTGTTCCGCTCATCCTTGACCTCGGGAGGCACGTCGTCGTCCATCTCGGCGGACTTGGTTCCGCTGCGTTCCGAATACTTGAAGATAAAGGCCATGTCGAAGCCGACCTCCTCGAAGAGGCTGCGGGTGTCCTCGAATTCCTCCCCGGTCTCGCCCGGGAAACCGACAATGATGTCCGTCGACAGGGCAATCTCCGGCTGGACCGCGCGGAGCTGGTCCACGATCTCCAGGAAGCGGCGCCGGGTGTAGGGACGACGCATCCGCTTGAGCATGCTGTCCGAACCGCTCTGCACCGGCAGGTGGACATAAGGCATGAGCTTCTCCAGCCGCCCGTAGGCTTCCACCAGGTCCTTCTGGAAACCACGCGGATGCGGGGAGGTGTAGCGGATCCGCTCCAGTCCCTCGATGGCGTTAATACGCTCCAGCAGCTGGACGAAGGGGCTGATCCCGTTTTTGTAGGGAATCTGCCGCATGCCGTAGCTGTTCACGATCTGTCCCAGCAAAGTCACCTCCCGCGTGCCGTTGGCCACGAGTTCCTCGATCTCCTCACAAATGGAGTCCATGCTCCGGTAGCGCTCCGGCCCCCGGGTCTTGGGAACAATGCAGAAAGTGCAGTGCATGTTGCAGCCCTGCATGATGCTGACAAAAGCCGAGACCGCCTGCTTGTCCCCGAGGTGTTCCCGGATGGTCTCCTCGGAGCCCTCTTCAGCGTCCAGGTCGACCAGGGTCGATGGCCGCGGACCGAGACCCTTCTGCGACTGGATGAACTGGTCCAGCATCTGCGGCACCCGGTGAAACTTCTGCGTCCCCACCAGCAGGTCCAGGTCCGGAAGCTTCTCCAGCAACGCGGTCCCCCGGTTCTGCGCCATGCAGCCCATCACCCCCAGCACGAAATCCGGATTGTTCCGCTTCCGCTTGGCCAGGTAACCGCTCTTGCCGATCGCCTTCTGCTCCGCCTGGTCGCGCACCGCGCAGGTGTTCAGCAGGACGATGTCCGCCACATGCTCGTTCTCGACCACCGAGTACCCCCGCGCCCGCAACTGGGCGGCCACCGCCTCCGAGTCACGCTCGTTCATCTGGCATCCGTAGGTCTTGATGTAGACGCGGTTCATTATTGTGGGACTAAGGACTAAGGACTAAGGACTAAGGACTAAGGACTAAGGACTAAGGACTAAGGACTAAGGAAGGCTGGTTCGGGGCCAAAGGAGGAAGGTCAAAAGAAAAAGTGATCCGGTTTCAATAATCTTCTGCCACTCAAAGCGTGCACACAGCAATACCCAGCATGGTGTCTTTCGTCCTTCGTCCTTAGTCCTTTGTCTACAGACCTTTCACCCGATACCCCTCCGCTTCCAGGAGCGGCTTGAGGCGGTCGCGGCACTCCCCCTGCAACTCCAGGATCTTCCCCTTGCAGGTGCCTCCCGTGCCGAGCTTGCCCTGCAGGCGCTTGAGGAGGTCATGGATCTGCTGCGGGTTGGCGTCGAACCCGCTGACCTCGGTCACCACCTTGCCCCCCTTGCCGGCCTTGAGGCGGCGCAGGAGGAGGGTTTCCTTGCGGGTTACTGGTTTCGGGTTACTGGTTTCTGGTTTCGGGTTACTGGTTACCGGTTTCGGGTTTCTGCTTTCAGGTTTAGGTTCCGGGTCCGGCAGATCCATCCCCCCAAGCGAGGCGAAGGGGTTGTCCTGGGAAAGGTCGTCGCCGCCGGAGGTTTCGATGCGGTCCTTCTTTTTGGTCATCAGTGGCGGCCTCCGCAAATGCCCTTTTCCGGATCCCCGCCCTCCAGATGGATCCAAGCCTTCTGGTAGCTGCGTTTGGCCAGGTAGTGGCCGAGGTGGCCGGGGGCCCGGTCCTTGAGGTGGTCCAGCCGGCGGATGGCCACCGCCAGGTCGCCGGTGTTTTCTCCCAGCACGATGGCCAGGGAATTCCGTATATCTGTCAGGTCGGTCTTCTCCATGATGCTTTATTCTTTTCTTTCCAGAGAAAATGCGCTCACTCAAGCCTCATGAGTCATCAGTTTTACAAGATACTGCACCTGACCGGTATTTTCATGATCTTTCTTTCCTACGGCGGCATGATCATCCGAAGTGCTTCCGGCACCGACAACAAGGGCCTGCGCCGGCTCGGGGCCATGACCAGCGGCTTGGGCCTGCTCCTGACCCTGGTCGGCGGCTTCGGCCTGCTGGCCCGCCTCAATTACGGTTTTCCGGTCTGGATACTGGTCAAGATCGGCGTCTGGGTGGTTCTCGGGGGCCTCATCGCCCTCATCAACCGCAAGCCGCAGCTTTCCCAGGTGCTTTGGTGGACGACCATCCTCCTCGGCCTGGTGGCCACCCTGATGGCGGTCCTGAAGCCGTTCAGTGGGCAATAGTAAACCCCTTGAAGCGGGGTGCCCGCCGTTCCGAGGAAGACTCGGTCTGCCGGATAAAGACCGACAACTGGTCCTTGACTTCGGCCACGAAGCCCTTGACTTCAGACTCCCCTCCCTCGGCCTCGAGTTGCACCCGGCCGTCGCTCAGGTTGCGGACAAAGCCGCTCACCTCGAACTGCTTGGCCACCTGCAGGGTCTGGTACCGGAAGCCGACGCCCTGGACCCGGCCACTGAAAAAAACGGAGGCGTGGCAGACCTCCGGTTCCGGGCGTGTTGAATGGTTTTTTTCCGTCATGGCGATATTGGAGCGACCCATTATGGCAGGGGTCCTGCTGCTCCGCAAGCGAATTGAAAAGTCATGCTAATTTATCTCAATAACTGGACTATTGCATTGCCAAAGAAGACAAGC
>CAJXMX010000196.1 GCA_913056355.1 uncultured Opitutales bacterium | reverse complement strand
GCCCGGCACCCGGCTGATGTAGCCCTTCTTCTCAAGGGCCTTGATGTGCCCCATCACGGCGTTGGTGCTCTTGAACCCGAAATGCTCCTCGATCTCGCGGAAGCTCGGCCAGGTGCCGTTCTCCCGCATGTACAGTTGAATAAAGCCCAACACTTCCTGCTGCCGAAACGTCAATTCCTTCATATGGAAATTTGTATACCATAAACGGGCGTTCACTGTCAAGGTGGACAAAGGACAAAAGACTAAGTGCGGAACCGGGATTGGGATCAAGTATCTGACCAGCAAAGAGAAAAGGGAGCGACTGAACTGAGATACGATGGATGTTTCCTGACAGTCTTTATTCAACGGGAGCAAACGGATCCCTGGTGAAGGGGATATATTGGTACCAGCCATCAAGCTCCCCGTAAACATACAGGAAAGGAACGGAATTCGCGGAGAACCACATCCAAGTTTCCAGATTGGGGCTGTAGAGGTACCAACTGAATGTGTTGTCAAGGGAAACTGCGGGATAAAAGGAGACCCACCCAAGCTCCAAATCTATCATCCAGGGCCAATAAAAGTCATTGAATGGTGAATACACCCAAGAGAGCGGCCAATCGGCAAGTTTCCAATTGTTCCCGTAATCGGGCAGATCGGCCCAGGGATATGGTGGACTGACAACCTCGATTTCAATCAGAGCCTCCGTCGAAAGGATCGGATTCCCATCATCGGTGACACGAACGGTAATTTCATGGACGCCCACCTGATCAGGAGACGCATTCCATGTTAAAACACCGGTGATGGGATCAATCGCGGCCCCCTCGGGAGGATCGACGAGGGAGTAGGTCAGTTCCTGAATGGGGAGTTCGTTGGGTTTACCCTTCACTTCAATTTCGTCCACTCGCCACAATCTTGCTTCTCCGGTACCCGTACCATCCGAGATGTAACGAAAAGCGATGTAGACCTGATCGCCCTCAAATGCTGACAGGTCAAGCAATCCAGACTCCGTCCAATTGCCGGGAGGATTCCCATCAGCCTTAGGCAGACTGGGTGACAGTTCCGTCCAGGTCGCTGTTTCAATGTCTTCACAATTACCGGAATAATCCCCGGAAACGAGGACGCTGAGGTCCGGTCCGTCAAATTCCCTCTGGCTGAGGAAGGACAGCGTCTCCCCGGTGTACTCATCCAGATTCAACGCGGGAGAAATCAGCCAGTCATCGCTCGCTTCGTCTCCGCCAAAGCCATGAATCCAGGCATAGCGGTCCCCAAAATCCTCGTTGATCCAATCCTTGTCGCTGGCCAAGCTGCATGCGGACCAATCACCAAGGGTCAAGTCATTGAAGCGGGCTGTACTGATAAAGACCTCATTGAGGATATTGCCATTGTCAGGATCATATGCACTCAGCCCAATCGCTGTTCCTGCGGAATGTTCAACGATCCACCCGGATCCAGCCGAGGTGAAAACAGGAGGGTGATTCACTTCCAGTACTTCTACATTGAAGGTTTCGTGATCGAGTGGATGCAGGGTCGATCCTTTCTGGTCAACCTGGACTGTGATCGAGTATACGCCGGGCCCCTGCACCTCACTTGGGGTCCAGGAGAACTGGCCGGTCACCGGATCTATGGAAGCCCCGTCAGGCGCATCCGATGCCAGGCTGTAGATCAAATCCGGCCCGCAAGCTTCCACCATGAAGAGCAAAGGTTCAAGCTCCGTAAAGGCGTAGTAGTCGGCGATGTCCTCGATGCTGTCATACTCGATCCGAATTTCGTCAAGGTACCAGCCGGCGGCCTGCTGATCTAGGCCAGTATTTGGATTATCAACCTCTTCGTGATAAAACCCAATCCGCACCCTATTTCCGGCATGGGAAGACAGATCCACACCGACCTGAGCCCAATCACTGGATCCATTTTCCTGAGCAGATACAAGTACGGTTTGCCAATCTCCCCACGTTGATCCTTCCCATGCTTGGATCAATACACTTCCTTGGTCAACTTCACTGCCATAGGTCCAAACGCCATTGTTATAACTGTACCACTGCCAAAATCTTAATGTCAGGGAAGGACAATCACCAAGAATAGGCAGCACAACCTCAGGACTAATCAAAATACTGTCTGATTGTGGCGGATAGTCGGCTGATAAATCGGTACCCACCAATCCCTCTCCATTGTATGCTTCACTCGGACCATATGTAGGAGGACCTGCTTGCCACACACCTCTATCAGTATACCAATCCCCCCAACCATCTTCAAATGATTCCGAAAAAGTCAGTACACCTTTCCAAATCTCAATGTCGTCAATATACCAACCGGGCGCCTGACCATCTATTCCCGTGTTAGGATTATCAACCTCTTCATGGTAAAATCCAATCCGCACTTTCTTACCAGCAAGGGGAGTCAGGTCCACTCCTATCTTCGACCAGTCGCTTGAACTCCATTCCTGAGCGGATACCTGCAAAAACTGCCATGGCCCCCACTCCGTCCCGTCAAATACTTGAACCTGTACTGTTCCCTGATCAAGTTCACTGCCGTCTGTCCAAACACCTTCGTTGTAACTATACCACTCCCAGAAGCGCAACTGGAGGCGTTCTACACCGGACACCGCGCAGAGGTCGATCTCTTCGCTTATGAAGCGGCTGTCGGTCTGTGGCGGATAGTCACCTTCAAGGTTCGTTCCCGCACAGCGCAAGCTGTCATGCCCACTCCCGGGACCACTGGCAGGCAATCCTATCTGCCATACTCCATTATCGGCACTCCATCTTTCTGGAGATCCGGGATCGTCAAAGGTTTCAGACCAGCAAATTTCTGCTGAAAACGATTGGGAGAATGAGTAAAATATGGCGGATACATAAAAAAAACGACGCAACAAATCCAGAGCACTGGTATGAGTGGGGTTCATGAGAAAAGGAGTGAACTGAGGTTAGATGAGTTGATGAAGCGAATTCTTCACCGAAGTGGATTATTCACGAAGAGTTCCAATATGGCCAGTTAATTTGTAAAATAACTTCACTCCTCTTCAGCCATACCGCGCATATCTGAGGTTCTAAGCGAAATAACCGCGAGCGATTTCATGTATGACGACGACACCATCTTTGCTTAAGCTTGGAGCGCTAGCTGATACCATGGATCAGTCTATCCGGTCTACCTAAACAAATCCCCCTTGCGGAAGCGCCAGAGGGCGATGGCCAGGATGGCGGCGGCCACGGCGCAGAGAACGCCGATTTGGGGCAGTATCTGGAGGACCCCGGCATCGCGCCAGAGGACGGCCAGGATTCCATCCATGGCCCAGTAGACGAGGCTGAAGGGGGAAATGTAGGTACGGATGAATTCCGGCATCATGAAGAGGGGGAACATGGCGCCGCCGAAGGCGCTCATGGTCAGGATGAGGAGGGTGCCCAACCCGTTGGCCTGGGCCTGCGTCTGGGCCAGGGAGGCCAGGAGCATGCCGAAGGCGGTGGCGGCCGCGGCCGTGGCGATGGAGATCAGGAGCAGCGGCAGGAGCTGGGCCGGGGAGGTAATGATCCCGTACAGGAGATGCCCGAACGTGAAGAGAACCAGCATCTGGATCAGGCCGAGGAGCCCGCAGAAGAAGAACTTGCTCCAGAGGATCTGGGCCCGGGTGGCGGGACCGGAAAGGATGCGCAGGAAGAGGCCGGCCTCGCGCTCCTCGAAGAGGCTGGAGGCGGCGCCGCTGAGCGAGAAGAGCAGGAACATAACGGCCCAGCCGCCGACGCTCTGGGAGGCCGGATTCTTTCCTTCGCCGTAAACCTGCGTCTTCTCGATGTTAAAGAGCTCGCCGAGGGCGTCCGAGGAACCCGACTCACCGGATCCGCCTTCCTCCCCTTCGCCGGAGCTTCCGCCCAGGCCCCAGAAACCGTCCGCATCAAACTGGGCCCGGATCTCCTCCGGGTCTCCGCCAAAGTGCCGGGCAATGACCTCGGAGAGCTCATCGTCGAACGAATCACGCATTTCATCGGTCAGCCCGTAGCTTTCGCTGTTCATCAGCAGCGGGAAGGCATTCGAGAAGAGGACCTTCTGCAGGATGCCCTGGACAATGTTGTTCTCCACCGGGTTCTGGGGGTTGTAAAGCAGCTCGAAATTAAGCCCGAAATCCGCATCCATCAGGTTCTCCGGCAGGATCAGCACATAGCGGTAGGAGCCGGGATCCGTCCGAAGGAGCTGCCCGGCGTAGTCCCGGTCGAGGGGAGCGGTTTCCCCATCCGCAAGGTTGCGTTCTGTCAGGACATTGAAGGTGTCCTCCCGCTGCAGGAACCCGACCAGCTCGGCCGATTCCTCCGACTGGACCTCATCGACCACCAGCAGGCGGATCCCGGAGGGACCGGAATTGTCCCCGCTCATGAAGATGATCCCGAAGATGACAATCAGCAGCATGGGGACCGCAAAGGTCAGGACGACGGCGGTCTTGTCCTTCCAGAAGAGGAGGAAATCCTTTTTCACCAGTGAGAGAATGGTATTCATGATTTCGCTACTATTCTAGTCCCTGAGCTTGCGTCCCGTGAGCTGCAGGAAGAGGCCCTCCAGGGAGGGTTGGCGCACCTGCAGGTGTTCATGACTAAGCCCGTGCTCCTCGATGATGGCGTACAGGCGGGAAAGCCGCAGCCCGGGCCCCGGCACCAGCCGCCAGGTGAGGTCCTCCTCGATCAGCTCGCCCTGGCCGCCGGCCGCTTCCACCACCGGCTCCATCCCCGGTGCCTTCTTGATCAGGACCTCGCAGCCGCTCCCGGCATCAGCCAGCAGCCGGTCCTGCTTGTCGCAGGCGAGAATTTTTCCGTGGTCGATAATGGCGATGCGCCGGCACAGGCGCTCCGCTTCCTCCATGTAGTGGGTCGTGTAGAGGATGGTCAGGCCGCGGCGGTTCAGGTTCTCCAGAAACTCGAAGATGGCGTTCCGGGACTGTGGATCGACGCCCACCGTCGGCTCGTCACAGAGCAGGATATCCGGCTCGTGAAGGAGGCTGACGATGATGTTCAACCGCCGCTTCATCCCGCCGGAGAAGTCCTTGACCCGGTCGTTGCGGCGTTCCCAGAGGCCGACCGACTCCAGAAGCTCCCTGCCCTTTTCCTCGATACGGGCCCTCCCGAGACCATGGATGCCCCCGAAGACCCGCAGGTTGTTGATGGCCGAAAGCCGGTCGTAGAGGGCCAGTTCCTGCGGCACCAGGCCGAGGGACCGGCGGGCCTGCTGGTCGTCGGCGGCCACGGGCTGTCCCTTGATCCGGATCTCCCCGGTGTCCGCCGGCTGGAATCCGCAGAAGACCTTCAGGAGGGTGCTCTTGCCGGCCCCGTTGGGTCCCAGGAAACCGAAAAACTCGCCGGTGGCGATCGACAGGTCGACCTCCCTCAGGGCATGGATGCTCCCGAAGGACTTGCTGATCCCGGTCAGCTCAAGAATCGGCTTGCTCGCGGTCATAAAGGCAGACCCGAGCAAACAACTTTTCCAGTTTCTGTCGATCCTTGATGCCGGGCTCCGATTCCACCCCGCTGTTGACATCAATGGTGCCGGCCTGGGTGAAACGAAGCGCCTCCAGTACATTGTCCGGGGAGAGACCGCCGGCCAGGATCCAGCGCTTGTGCTGGTAGAGGATGCTGGAATCGAGGAAACGCTGCCAGTTGGCCCCGGACTGCCCGGTCCCGCCGTAGGCCGACTTGCTGTAGGAATCGAGCAGGATGGTGTCGGCAAATTCCATGACAATCTGCGGAAAGCGGATATCCGAAGCGGGAATCCTTGGAGCCGCCCAGAAACCGGAGGATCCGGCAATTTCGGACCAGGCGGCAATTTCCGCCAGGGCGATATCGAGGTCGAAATGAATCTGGAAATGATCGAAACCCAGGGATCGGTACTCCTCCAGCTGGGCGGGCGGCGTGGCCACGTCGACCAGGACCCGCTTGCCCTCGGGAATGACCTCCAGGAGCTCCGGGATCCGCTCCGGGGACACGGCTCGCGGCGACTTGTGGTAAACAATCATGCCCACGTAGTCCGCCCCCAGGTCGAGGGCCAGACGGGCATCCTCGGGCCGGGTAATACCACAGACTTTGACCTTGGTGGGCATGGAGAAACCTGCGTTCAGGGCTTGTCGGAAAAGTAGTCCACGAGAGCCTCCACCATGCCGTCCAGGCCCGGGCTGGAGGCTTCCACGGCGACCGGAATACCGGCCTGCTTCATGCGCTCGCTGGTCGAGGGACCGAAGCTGCAGAGGACCGGCACCCGTGCCTCCTTCTCCAGGCTCAGGTGCTTGGCCTGTTCTCCAAACGCCTGAACCGCCGAAGCGCTGGCGAAGACCACCGCATCGGCACCCTCCCGCCGGAAACGGGCCGCATCCGGGTTTTCCGAAAGATCGCAGAAATGGGTCGAATAGACCCGCAGGGTATCGACGATGGCCCGCTCCTCCCACAGTACCTTGGTCAGGTCGTCGGTGTTCCGGTTGCCGACAATGACCAGGACCTTGAGGTTGTCCAGGGTCAGCTCTTCCGACATGGCCTTGGCCAGGTCCGCTCCCGTTGCCTTGGGCGCCACCAGGTCGGCCTTCAGGTGGAAATACTGCAAGGCTTCCACCGTTCCCTTGCCCACGGCCGCAATCCGGACAAAGCCTAGGGAGCGGATATCGTCGAAGATCCGGAAAAAGGCGGTGAAGAAGTGCTTCACTCCGTTGCGGCTGGTGAAGACCAGCCACTCGTAGGAGGCGAAGTCCTTCATGACCTCCTCCAGAGTTTCGCCGTCGATGTCGTAGCGGACCTCGATCAGGGGAACGGCCAGGACCTCGGCCCCGAGGGCCTCCAGGCGGGAACCCAGCCGGCCGGAGCCCTCCTGGTCCCGGGTCAGGACAATCCGGCGTCCCTGCAATGGAAGGGACTGGATCAAGAGTCCTCCCCTTTCATCAGGGAATCGATGAGTTCCGGGTCCAGCCAGTCGGCACCGGCCGGAAGCTGGATTTTCCGGTACCCGCGCTCCTCCTCGAAGACATGCAGGTAGCCGTTGCAGAAATGCGCCGCCGTGGCCGAATGGCAACCGCCCCCCATGGCCGCCAGCCAGGCCCGTTCGACATCCACCGCCCGGGCGGTCGACTGGCAAAGCAGCTCCCGGAAGACCGGACCGTCCTCGGTCCGGACCTGCAGGCCGATGGCGCCCTGCCCGGCGGCCGGCACGCTGGCCTGGATCGGGATCGGCACAAAGCGCAGTCCCGGAAAGCTGTGGATGCCCAGCCGGTGCAGCCCGGCCACCGCCATCACCGTGGCGTCGGCCTGCCCTTCCGCCACCTTGCGGAGACGGGTCTCCACGTTGCCCCGGATTTCCTTCCAGGCCGCCTTCGGGAAGAGTTTCTTCAATTGGCTGCGCCGGCGCGGGCTGCTGGTGGCGATCAGGCTCGGCTCGCTGAGCGATTCCCGGATGATGAGCAGGTCGCCCGCCGGCGCCCGGGGCAGGAATCCGGCCAGGACGACGCCTTCCGGCATTTCCGTCGGCAGGTCCTTGGCGGAGTGCACGGCGAGGTCGGCTTCCTTGCGGACAATGGCCTGCTCCAGGGCTGAGGTGAAGAGCCCCTTGCCCCCGGTTGTCTCCAGGGACCAGTTGAGGCGCTCGTCGCCGGTGGTGCTCATCGGCAGCAGCTCGAAGGACCAATCCGGGCGCAGCTCCTTGAGCTCGGCCATGGCCATTTCCGTCTGGCGCATGGCCAGCGGGGATTTGCGGGTCGCAATCCTGATGGTTCGCTTATCCATGATAAATAGAAAACACCCGGCCGGCCGGTTTGCGCCGACCGGCCGGGTGCCGTAAAGGGTTGATTCTGCTTAGTTGGAGTACCCGGCCTGCGCTCCCTTGAGGTTGCGCTTCTTGACCCAGGGCATCAGGCTGCGGAGGCGGGCCCCGGTCTTCTCGATCGGGTGCTTCACGCTGTCCTTCTGGAACTGCTTGTAGTTCGGGTATCCCTTGGAGGCTTCCTGGATCCATTCCTTGGCGAACTTGCCGTTCTGGATGTCGGTCAGGATCTTCTTCATGGCCTTCTTGGACTGGGCCCCGATGACCTTCGGGCCCTTGGTGTAGTCCCCGTACTCGGCCGTCTCGGAAATGCTGAAACGCATCCCGCTGATTCCGGACTCAACCATCAGGTCGACAATCAGCTTCAGCTCGTGGAGGCATTCGAAGTAGGCCATTTCCGGCTGGTAGCCGGCTTCCACCAGGGTCTCGAAACCGGCCATGACCAGAGCGCTGGCACCGCCACAGAGGACGGCCTGCTCGCCGAAGAGGTCGGTCTCGGTCTCTTCCCGGAAAGAGGTCTGGATAACCCCGGCGCGGGTCGAGCCAATCGCCTTGGCCCAGGCCAGGGCGATCTTCCGGGCATCCTTGGAGGAGCCCTTGAGGACCGCAATCAGGGCCGGAACCCCCTTGCCCTCCAGGTACTGCGCGCGGACAATGTGCCCCGGGCCCTTGGGGGCCACCATGATCACGCTGACGCCGGCCGGCGGGG
>CAJXMX010000195.1 GCA_913056355.1 uncultured Opitutales bacterium | reverse complement strand
CCGACAGGTAGGAATCGAAGGCCTCGGACGCCATGCGGATCCGGAGCCGCTCCCCGGCCTCGCCCTGATAGACACGGGTTGAGTCCGCATAGCGGTCGCACAGCACCCAGTCACCGCGCCCCAGGGCGGGAATGATGGTGGCCCGCCAGGACTGGAGAAACAGCCATGTTACGGCGATGACCAGAACGAGCGCCTCCAGCAGGGTGACCACGATCTCCTCCATGGAGGCCAGGATCGGGCGGGTGGAGTCGACAATAATGTCGTACTCGACTCCGGGCGGAAAACGGCCCTCCGCATCCTTCAGGAAGCTCCGGATTTCGGCGGCGGTCTGGATGGCGTTGCCGCCCGGGGCGAGGTAGATCCCCAGCACGGCGCCGGGGCCCCCGTTGACCGTGGCGAAGGCGCCGTAGAACTGGGACCCGAATTCAATGCGCCCCACGTCGCCCAGGCGCACCACCGAACCGTCGGGGCGGGTGCGGACGATGATTTGCTCGAATTCCTCCGGCGTTTCCAGCAAGCCGCCGGCCTCCACCGTGTATTGAAGTTCCTGCCCCGGCGGGGCCGGTTCGGAGCCGATGATGCCGGCGGGAGCCTGGATGTTCTGGGAGCGAATGGCGCTGATCACGTCCCCGGCGGTCAGTTCCAGGGAAGCCAACCGGTCCGGACGAAGCCAGATCCGCATGGAGTATTCCAGCGCGGTGAAATTCTTGGCCTCACCCACGCCGCCGATACGGGCGATACTGTCGACCAGATTGATGGTGGTGTAATTGCTGAGAAAGAGGCCGTCGAAGGTCTCCTCGGGCGAGTAGATCCCGATGACCATGAGGAGGTCCGGGCTGGAACGTTTGATGGACAATCCCTCGCGCTTGACCGAATCCGGCAGCCTGGCCTCGGCCAGCGCCGCCCGGTTCTGGGTATTGACCTGGGCGATGTCGACATCGGTGCCGACCTTGAAGGTGACATTGAGGGTCATTGATCCGTCGCTCACGTTGTTGGAGCGCATGTAAATCATGTTCTCGACCCCGTTGACGCGGCTCTCGATCGGGGTGGCGACGGATTGTTCAACCGCGATCGAGTCGGCGCCCGGGTACTTTGTGGTGACCTTGACCACCGGGGGGCTGACCTCCGGGTATTCCGAGATCGGCAGGCTGAGCATGGCGAAACCGCCAAGGATAACCATGACAATGGAAATCACCATCGCGACGATGGGGCGGCGTATGAAGAATTCCACCATGGCTTAGTTGCGGTTTTGGGGAAGGTATTTCGCCCGGTATTCCTCGACGACGGCCGGATCTATTTCGGTTTCAACAGGGGAAACCGGCATGCCCTCCCTGACTTTCTGGCCGCCCTCGATGACCACCCGGTCATCGGGGGAGAGCCCCCCGGTAATGACCCACATGCTCTCGATGCGGGGACCCGTCTCTATGGTGCGGAAGGAAGCTGTATTGTCCTCGCCGATGACCCAAATGGCCCTAGTGCTTTGAATTTCCTGCACCGCGCGCTGGGGCAGCAGAAGGGCATCGTCGATCCGGCGGGTGAGCGCACGCAGCCGGACAAACTGTCCCGGACGGAGGAGGCCGTCGGGATTGGCAAACTCGGTCCGGAATTCCAGGCTGCCGGTGGTGGAATCGATTTCGTAATCAACGAAATTGATGGTTCCCTGCTGGTCGTAGACGGACCCGTCCGGCAATACGAGGTAGATCACCAGGTCATCCTTGGGCTCCTGCTTGTTGCGTTGGTCGGCCAGGTACTGGGTTTCGGAAATCGATCCGCGCACCCAGATGGGGTCTATTGGAGAAATGATGGCCAGCACCGTGGCTTCGCCCCGGCCGACCAGGTCGCCGACATCCACTTCCTTGTCCCCGATCCTTCCGGAAATCGGGGCTCGAATCTCGGCGTACTCGAAGTCGATCTCGGCGCTGCGCAGGTCTGCCTTGGCCGCCTCGACGGAAGCCTCGGCCCGCTTCTCGATGGCCTGGGCGTTGGTCAGGTCCTGGCGCGGAATTGCGCGGAGCTCCGCCAGCGGCTCATAGCGTTCCACGTCCAGTCTGGCTTTCTCCAAGCCGGCCTCGGCATCGGCAAGGGAGGCCTGGGCGCGGAGGAGCTTCTGCCGCAGCGGCTCGGGATCGAGCTTTACGAGGAGATCGCCCTTCTGGACAATGGAGCCGGGCTCGAAGGCAATCTCCTCCACATAGCCCTCCACGCGGGCACGTACATCGACGTTGGCGGTGGACTCGGTCTGTCCGTTGACCTCGAGAAAAACGGGAATGTCGGCCTGGAGGGGTTGCGCGACCCGTACACTCGGGGGTGGCGTGTTTGCGGCAGCGCCTTCTTCCGAACCGGGCTTGCAGGAGGTCAGGAGCAAGGGTGCGATTACCGCGGCCAGGGTGGCGAGCAGGCACAGCGAGCTTCCTCGGTGGATGGATCCTGAATTGGACCGGTTTTTCGGAATCGCTTCGGACAGAAGCGGTTTGATCGGGCGAAAGAGACGCAGGCTCACGATGGATAGATGATTCGGGTTAAGGAGCGCGGTGGGAGAGACAGGGCCGCTATGTACTAAACTGGATTGAATTGAGTGGAAATCCAACCGTGTCAGCTTCAGGTTGCCCCGATGGTGAGGGTTAAAATGTGCCCCCGCAAGGTAAAAAACCCTATTCGTGGTTGGCACTGGAAAACTGGAAGGATCCAGACCCGGCTCCGGGGGAGACCTGGACGGGGATCGCGGTCTCCTACAGCCGCTCCGTTTTCAGCTGCACCGAGAGCCTCATGTGGAGGGAGAAGGCCATCACGATGAGGACGATCGCGAAGGGGAAGGCGAAGATCAGGGTGGAGGCCTGCAACGCCGCCATGCCTCCGCCCGCGACCAGGATGAGGCTGACAATGGAGAGGCTGAGTCCCCAGACCAGCTTGATCCGGATGGGCGGGTCCAAATCCCCTTGCGAGGTCATCATGCTGATCACGAAGGTCGCTGAATCGGCGGAAGTGACGAGGAAGGTGAAGATGAGGAGAATGGTGATGACGGAAGTGATCTGGTCCAGGGGCAGCTGCTCCAGGAGGAGGAAGGTTCCGATGGCGGGATCACGGGTCATGGTCTCGCCGATCGGCACCCCCTGAATGACCTCCAGGTTCAGGGCGGTCCCGCCGAAGACGGAAAACCAGAAGATGCCGAACACGGTGGGGATAAGCAGGCAACCGAGAATGAGTTCCCGCAGGGTTCGGCCCCGGGAAATCCGGGCGATGAAGATCCCGACGAACGGGGCCCAGGCGATCCACCAGGTGAAGTAATTGAGGGTCCAGTCGCCCATCCAGTTCTCGTACTGTTGCCGGAAGGGCTCCACCTTGAAGCTGTACTCCGGGATGTGCTGCAGGTAGATGCCGAGGGAGTCGACGAAGAGCTTGAGGTCGAAAAGTGTCGGGCCGACCGCGAAGACGAAGAGCAGGAGCAGCACGGCCACCAGCATGTTCACGTTGGAGAGGATCTTGATTCCCTTGTCCAGGCCGGTCGAGGACGAGATCATGAAGGTTACGGTCAGCAAGGTGATGATGATCAGGTAGCCCCAGATGTTGGCCGTGTTGGTGTGGAAGACATGGTCCAGGCCGGAGCTGATCTGGAGGATGCCGAGCCCGAGGGAGGCCGAGACGCCAAAGATGACCGCCAGGGTCGAGACGAGGTCGGCGAATCCCTTGATCGAGCGGCGCGTTCCCTTGGTGCGGGCCACGTCGAGCAGGCTTGAGGAGATCAGGTATTTCTTTCGCTTGCGAAAACCGTAGTAGGCCACGGCCGCGGCGCAGACGGTGTAGATGGCCCAGGCATGAAGGCCCCAGTGAAAGACCGAGAAGGCCACCGCGCCGCGGGCCGCGGCTAGGCTGCGGGCCTCCTGCAGGGGCGGGTTGAGGTAGTGGCTCATCGGCTCGGCGCTGCCGTAGAAGAGGATGCCGACTCCCATCCCGGCTGAAAAGAGCATCGAGTACCAGGAGAGGTTGGAAAACTCCGGACGCCGGCCCGGGTCACCCAGCACCACCTTGCCGAAGCGCCCGAAAGCGAGGTAGAGCAGGAAGAGCAGCATGGCGGTGGTGACCAGCACATAGAACCAGTTGAGGTTGTGGGTGATGAAAGCCGAGACAACGTCGGCCCCGCGCTCCAGCCGGTCCCCCGCGAGGACGGAGAGGATCACCATCGCGAAGGTGATGCCCAGGCTGGCCCAGAAATTCACGCCGATCATCTTCTTTTCCTCGGCCCGGATGTCGCTCGTCGTCTGACTGAGGTCGCGCAGCTCGTTGGCGAGGGTGCGCTTGCGGAAGGTCAGGGTCTTTTGCTCCAGCTCCTCGAGAGAGCCCTCCGCCTTCAGGTTCAGCTTCCGCCGAAGGGCCATTTCGTACTCTTCCACCATTGCATCGACCTTGAGCCGGGAATCGGCGTCCAGTCCGTTCTGCGCGGCTCGTTGTCCGGTTCGCTCTGAGTTGGGCATATGCTTGTTCAATTCGGGTTGCTGGCACCGATCAACGCGATCCGCGGGCGGGGAAGCGATTCCGGCGTTCACGGTCCGAAGACCCTATAGAGGCCGAGCGGTACCATTCAAATCTGATGCCGGCCCATCCTGCGAAGAGCGAGGAATGACGCGCCTGATCCCCGAACCGGCCTGGCCATTGATAGGAATTTCAGTTATGACGGTTCAGATTGAGGCTGATGGTGGCTGTGAAAACAGGCCTCCGCAAGGTAAAAAATTTACAGGGCTTGGATTAGGGAGATCGTGGGGGCATCCCCGCTTTCCCAAAGGTCTTGTGGCGAATTGTCATGGCTCATGGTCGTCCCTGGTCTTCCGGATAGTTCACAAGTTGTCCTTCAACCACTGCAGGGCATCCTCGACAAACGCCTCCTTCATGTAGTGGTCATAGTCGTACCAGCGGATTTCCTTGTCGGGAGAGGATATCAAATCGAGGAGGTATTCCGCCTCGGCCTTGGTGAATAAGGTATCCTGCTTTCCCATGGCCAGAAGGAGGCTTTCCGCCTTCACATGTGGAGCGAAGTTAAACGGGGCCACCGGCGCCAGCAGATCCCGCTCGGCATAAGGGAGCGCCGGGAAGCAGTTGAACGTGGTTTCCGACCAAATCGGCACAGCGCCGGCCACCACGACCTTTACCCGGGAATCCAAGCCGGATAACACCAGGGAGATCCCTCCGCCCATGCTGTAGCCGAGGACGCCGAAACGCGCAGGGTCGATCCGATCATCGGTCTCCAGGTGATCAAGGAGGCGGCGCAGATCCACCACGCTGCGGAGATACATGCCCCTCAGCCGGTTCATCCAGCCTGACTCAACGAGCATGGCCTGGGGCGAAATGAAGTCGTTTTCCGCCAGGCGCTCCCCGTGGTTGGCGCAATCGATGGCCACCACGGCATATCCAATGGCCAGGATCCGTTCCGCCACGAGGGATCCCTCCGGGTCGTCCATCCAGCGATCCCACCAGTTCTTGTTGCCGGTGATTCCGTGCACCAGGATCATGCAGGGGTAGGGCGGCGTGCCATTCGTCGGGAAGGCCATATATCCGGTGACCGTCTTCTTGTCCGCTCCCCGGTAGGTGAACTTGTACCGGATGCCGTTGGGAAAGGGATCCTCACCGACGATCCTGAATTCCAGGGGCTCGCTCTTGTCGTATTGGAAGAAAGTAGAGAATGCCTGAAAGACCTCATTGCTGACCGGCTTCATCGATTCCATCGGCTCGGCTCCGAAGACATGGGAGAATCCGGCCAGGATAAACATCGGCACCACTAGGCATAAGCGGATCCGGGGAATTTTAGAACTGCTCATTCGATGGAAGATTTGCGGATTGGGTGGGCTTTCTGGTATCAACGAACAGTCCACGTGTAAAGTCCGGTGAGTTTCATCAGCGACGCCTCAGGTGGTAAAAGCGCGGCTGGGCCTTCTGCACGAAGCTGGGGGCCTGAGCCACATCAAAGGGAATCTCCTCGGTGATCGTCCACTCCCCGTAGGCCTGCTCGATCTCATCCCGGTCGATACCCCGCGGCAGAGGACCCCTGTGGCCGGGCGAAAAGGCATACATCAGCAGTGAGGCGTCATTGTGGGCCACAGCCGTGACCTCACGGGCCACCCTCCGCACCTGTTCCGTCGACAGCCCGTGGACGACGCCGAAGTCGAGGAAGAAGCCAAATCCCGGGCCGATGGCCGCGGCAGCCAGATCCGTGATGCTGCCCTCGAGGAATTTTACCTCCACTTCCGCCTTGCGTGCGCGTGCACGGGCGGCACGCAGAGCCTTGGGGACGATGTCTATGCCGGTGACCTCCCAACCGCGTCGGGCCAGCTGGAGCGACCAGTATCCGGTCCCGCATCCAAGGTCCAGCGCGCGGCCATAAGGCTTTTCGCGCCCGCTTTCCTCCCGGTCGAGGAGCGCCATGGCCTGCTGCCCGATGGGAAGCGACGGCATCCGCTCCCATGGAGTCAGGCCGATCAGGTACTGGAATTTATAGAACAGGCTCATGAAAACCCCCGAGCATGCCACCTCGCAACGAAACTGTTGCGTCCCGGCTCCCGGCGTGGGATCGGTGGCGAATAGTCAAATTCGTCAGATTAGCCGAGGTGCCTTTAGCGCCGCTTTAAAGTGTTATTCGCTCTACTTATATTTTAGGCCGGGCGTGTCCGGTGTCAATCACACTTTGTGATCCACGATCAGGACAGGTTGAGGAAATACCGGGTGTGCTTCAGGCTTCCCGTCTTTTTGAATATACCCTTATCCACCAGATTTGTCAGGTCACGTGTTGCTGTGGCCCTGGAGGTTTTTGTGATGGAGAGGTAGTTTTCAGCACTTAGACCGCCCTTGAATCCGGCAGGTCCTTCTTTGAACATGCGGGATATCACCTTTTCCTGACGGGGATTCAATGTACTCTTCCACTGGTCAAAGAACCTGGCCTTCCGGATTGCGAATTCAACCAGTTCTGAGGTAAGCGCCTGGGCCTTAAGGACGGTATCGGCAAAGTAGAGAAGCCAGTCCGTCAGGTCATTGGTATGGTTGATTGACGCCAGTGCAGCGTAGTATGCCATTTTGTTGGATTCAATTTGGCGCGACAAGGCGATCAGGGTAGGTTGACCCAGTTGCTGGGCCATCGCCTTTTCTGAAATAGCCCGGCCGATACGTCCATTGCCGTCTTCGTAGGGGTGGATGGATACAAACCAGCTGTGAGCCATCCCTGCCCGGGCCAGTGCAGGCAAGACTTCCTTGCTCGCGTTGAACCACTCAAAAAAAAGCCGCATTTCTTCCCTGACGGAGGCTGCCGGGGGCGCCTCGAAGTGAACTTCCGGATGATGTACCGGTCCCGAAACGATCAGCATCGGTTCGCGACCTGTTCTATATCGGCCGATATCGGTGATGCCAATCCTACCGCTCAAAAGAAGCTGGTTCCACTTATGGAGAGTGTCATCATTCAGGGCTGTACTGAAATTCTGATACAGGTGGATCATCATCTCGGCGATTCCTCTCTCCGCTGCCGGAACGGATTTTGGTCTGGTTTGCAGGCCCAGATGCTTGCGGATTGAGGATTGCAGGCTTTCTCTGTCCAGGTATTCACCTTCGATTGCAGAGGTTTTCAGTGCTTCCTCGCTGATCAGATCCACCTTGATGGACTGCTGCTCCGGTTTGTCCAGATGCTTGAATGCGCCAAAGAGGGTCCCTGATTCCCTCAGGAACCGGTTCTCCAGGCCCGCCAAAGTCTCCTTGGAGTAGCGGAAATTGCGCCAGTCCTTCCGTTGCCAATTCCATTTCATGAGTTATAGGATTTTTATCTATAACTCAAATAATCTCATAATATGATTTATAGCAAGTTGATTTATGCCTCACCTTTGCAGGCGTCCAGGGATCGCCCAAGCTTCGCACTTCCGTCTTGCGAGGATTGGATACGCCCGCATTCTGTTTCTATTAATTCCGGGGGCGTAGCTCAGTCGGATAGAGCAACGGTCTTCTAAACCGTAGGTCGTGGGTTCGAATCCCGCCGCCCCTGCCATTTGCCTATCTTCGTCAGGCTGCGCCAAGTCATGCCAAATAGGTTCGTAATCAATGGCTTGTGAATCGGCTTTCGCTTCGGCGGTTTCGCCAGCTTTCGCCACGTTTTGCCCGGTTTTGCCGGAAATTTGTGCGCTTATATGTGACCCCTTGGACAAGCGGGGTAGGGTAACGACTGCTTTCTGGATCGGGTAAAGGCTTTCGTCAGCGTAGGTTTTGGTCGTCAGCTTGATATCGCTGTGGCGCATCAGCTTCATTGCCATCTGGGGAGAGACTCCATTGGCATGCAGAAGGCTGTTGAAAGTCATTCTGAGCGCGTGAAAATCGGCTACACGGCCGGTTTTGTCCCGATAGGGTATCTGGGCCTTCTTAAGGTCCTCCTTGAGCGTCCTGGCGCGTGGAACGCCCTCGGAAACCAGCTTGTCGCAGGGAAGGGTATCCTCTG
>CAJXMX010000194.1 GCA_913056355.1 uncultured Opitutales bacterium | reverse complement strand
TGGCGGGGGCCGAGGTCGCCCCGGACGGAGAGGAAGCCCTTGACGTCCTCGCCGACCTGGCCGGCGGCCTTCATGTCATCGATCTGGCTGAGCCGGTCCTTGATACGGGCCGCGGCGTCGGAAGCGGGATCAGCGGCGAGCGGCTGCAGGAGCAGGCCCCCGAAAAAGAGGGCCAGGAGGAAACGGGAAAACGGGATGGTCTTCATGGTCATGAACTCCACGGGAGGGGTTTATTCTTCGATAGGCTTGTAATCCGCCGTTTCGGACGCGCGGTCGATGTCGGCGAAGAGGTCGTCCAGTTCCTTCTGGACCCGGTGGTTGATGGTGATCTCGATATAGATCGGCTCGATCTTGATGGGCTCCGTCTTGACCTGCACGCAGCCGGCCAGGATCCCCATGACTACCACCATGCCGAGGCTGCCGCAACGGCGGGTGAATCCGGAAAGGTGACAACTCAACATAGGGAAACGGATAAGGCCGGGCGGGCGGGTGGTCAACAACGCGTCCGGCAATTTTACAGGTCAGGGGGCGGCCCGGATTTTCAGGGTCCCGAAGACGCCGATCAACTCGGCCAGGTCCTCGGCGGAAATGAGGTTGTTGATGACCAGTTCCCTGATGGGCACCTGGAGCCGGTCGGTTCGGGATTCCCCGGATATGGAGAGGCGCAGCAGGATCATGTTCTCGTCCCCGGAGGAACCGAGGTCGGCGACCAGCCGGTCAATGACGATACCGTCCTGGAGAAGGGCTTCCAGGAACCGCTCCCGAAGCTCCGCCGGGACCCCGGTGAAGGCGGCAAATTTTTCCCGCAGGAAAGCCGGATCGCTGAAAATAAAGCGGTTGGTTCCCGTCGAGGCATCCATGGTCAGGCTGCCCTTGCTGATGACCAGGGCGTCGTCAGCCCAGCCCAGGTCCATGTGCCCCGAGACCGTTCCCTGGATGGTAAAGCGGTCCTCACCGAGCAGCTCCATGAGGAGATTCCCGTCCACCGACTCGAAATTGAGCACCGTCTGGAATCCGGGCTTCATCGGGTCGATGGTGAAGGGATCCAGCCAAAGGCGGCCGCTCTCGAGGTTCCCGCTCAATTCGAGCACCTGCAGGCTCCTGATGTGCGGCAGGTCCCACTTGAAGGAAACGTCCTCCAGGACTATGGCGCCGCTTCGCAGCTTGCCGATGCGGGTTACCTGGGGACCATCGGACCTGGGCAGGGTGCTGACCAGCAGGCGGACATCACTCTCGATATCCTCGAGAAGGAGACCGTTATCCATTTCCAGCCCGGTTCCGGAGAAGTCGATGCGGGCGGACCCGTGCAGGAAAGGAAAAAGCCCCCCGAGCTGCAATTCCAGCTCCGGGGCGGTCCCCTTCATTTTTCCGGGGAGCACCTTCCACCACTGGTTGAGGGCGTTGATCCATGAGGGCAGCAGCTGGCCCCCGGCGGAGAGGTTGACCCGCTTGCCGTCGTCAAGAAAGGTTCCCTTCAGGAAAGTCCGGCCCTCGGGATCAACCAGTTCGTAGGCGGCATCGGTACGATCGGGCTGAGCCTGCCGAAGGCTGCCCCGGACCTTACCCATGGGTTTGCCCGCGAGGTTGAACCAGTCCAGGGAACCCTTTCCGGATCTGGTCTCGAAGTTCCAATTCAGGACCAGTTGCTCGACCCAGAGCGTGGCGTCCCGAACCAGGGCAATGGCACTGGAGCTGAGGCGGAGGTCGGGACCCTTGCTCTCGCCGAGGATCGAAAAGGGATCCACCTGCAGGTCCTTCAGGTCGAGCCGGGCCAGGGAGGCTTCCAGCCGAAATTCCGGCTCGGTCCCGTCGGTCAGGGAGCTGGTGGTGCCGCGCAGGGCACCATTGCCGGAGATATCCCCCAGGACCCAGTCGATAGCCTCGGTTTCCACACTGAGGATGCCTTCCGGATTGAGGGAAAAACGCATGCCGAAGGTCTGGCTGCTGAAATCATCCACCTTCAGGGGCAGGACCTCGGCCCCGCCCTGGAGGTCGAGCCGCTGGTCGCGGAGGGTACCGGCGACCATGAACCGGTCCAGGACAAGGTCGGCCTGCAGGAATGAAAAGCGCAGGGCGAGGGACTCGGCGGAGGCCTCTCCGCTGCCGTAGGGAGCTCCCGAAGAAGGGAATTCAGCCAGGAAATCAAGGGTGAAGGGCCCCGATGAAACAACCTGGGGCATGGACTCCAGTCCTGGGAAAAACCGGGTCAGCTTGTTTTCCAGGATCCCCAGCGCTCCAGGAGCCATGACCGCGTCCGCCTGCAGGGTGAGGAGCTGCTGGTTGGCCGGGACGCGGAGGGCCACCTGGGCGCCCATCCAGTCGTTGTCCAGGATCAGCTCCACGGTGGTCCCGAACGGCTTGCGTTGGAGCTGGCCGTTGAGGGTCCACTCCAGGAACGGCTCCTGGTCGAGCATGAGATCCAGCCGCCCGTTGCTGGCGGTGGCCAGGTTCAGCGGCAGCCCCAGCAACTGGTCCCGCAGGGTCGGCGGAGCCGGTGCAGGTTTTGCCGGAGGCACTTCCGGGGAGGGTTTCTCCACGTCCGGCCGGGTCGGCGGAGCACCTTCCCCGCCGGCAACGGGCCCGGGCGGGGTCGGTTCCGGGGCCGGAGCGCTTTCCGGCGGCGCCGGCTCGACCGGCAAGGCGGCCTCGCTTGCCGGCAACGGCAGGGGCTGGAGGTAGAAACTGACCACCGGCCGGTCGAGGAACAGCTCCTCCACCTGTCCGGAGAGCATATCCCTGACGTTGTAACGGACATCGAGGTTCTCCCATTGCAGGGTATTCGAGTCCAAAAGCAACGTCCCGGGACCAACGGAGAGCCCCCGCAGGCCGACTTGCCGGACCGGAAAATCCGAAGCCACGATCCCGTCCTCCAACAGGGTGGACTGGACTTTCCTCTCCACCATGAGCGGGATGAAACGCCACAGCTGCCAGACCAGGACCACCACCACGCCAACGATGATCGGCACCTTGATCCAGGTGGTTACACGGCTCCAGCTGTTGACCCGGTCTGGCAAGTGAATCCTTTCTAAAAACAAGGAAACCGCATCCGCATGGATCAGCTTTCGGGCATGTCAAAGGCCCGGTCCAGCAGGCCGGGATTGACGTCGACCTTTTCCACGGTGACGGTTTCCGTCTGGCCGCCGGGGAGGTGTCGTTCGGAACGCATGGCGATCCAAATGCTTCCGAAGCGCGCGTAATCGTGGTAATAAGTCGTCGTTTCCGATACTTCCCCGGATGACAGGGTCCGCTTCTGGATCAGCTTCATTTCCCGGAAAGTGCGCGAATCCACGTAATGGTGGGAGACGATATTGGGTTTCGTCACCTCAATGATAAAATAATCCACCCGGTCGATACGCTCAATGTCGTAAAGGGTGCGCGTGACGTTCTCCCCCGCCGGACCCACCAGGGGGCCGTCGAAGTCGGCCTCCAGCTCGAGTTCATCGAGGTCGTCACCGGTGATGGACACGACTTTCTGGCTGTCCCCCTCGGAATGGCGGCGCCATCCGGTAAACCCGTTGAAGCCCACCTCGACGGCGCGTCCCTTGAAGGACAACCGCAGCCGCATCATGGACGGGCGCTTCTTCAGGAGCAGGAACTCAACCGTGTTGTCCTGTCCGACGATATTGCCCCGGATCCGCACATTGGTGACCGACTCGAGGGCATCCTTGCCGCCGTTGGCGTCGGCGACTTTATCAAGGACTTGTTCAAGGGACCAATCCTCCAGGCCGGCAGCCGGTGCCAGGAGCGGCGCGGACAACAGCAGGAGACAACAAAGGGCGAATCGTAAATTCAACGGAAAGTGACTCATGACTACGGCCCAAATGTCCATAAGATGCGGGGAATTGGCAACGCTGTTCTTGCTTGAAAGGCAACATGGGGCTTCCATGTTACCAGTATGGGAAGCACTTACGGCACCTTGTTCCGCATTTCCACCTGGGGAGAAAGCCACGGCGGCAGTGTGGGCGTGGTCATTGACGGTTGTCCCCCCGGTCTGCCCCTGACCGAAGCCGACATCCAGCAGGAGCTGGACCGGCGCCGCCCCGGGCAGAGCGACATCACGACCCCGCGCAAGGAACCGGACACGGTGGAGATCCTCTCCGGGCTCCACGAGGGCCGCACCCTCGGGACGCCGATCGCCATGAACGTCCGCAACAAGGACGCCCGTCCATCCGCCTATGCGGATATGAAAAGCGCCTACCGGCCCTCCCATGCCGATTTCACCTACGACGCCAAGTACGGGCGCCGCATGGCGGAAGGCGGCGGCCGCAGCTCCGCGCGGGAGACCATTGGCCGCGTAGCCGCCGGAGCGGTTGCCCGCAAGGTCCTTGACCTGGCCGGGGGAGTCGAGATCCTGGCCTTTGTCGAGTCGATCCGGGACATCCGCCTGCCGGCCAATTTCAGCGCCATTTCCCGCGCCTCGGTCGAGGCCACTCCGGTCCGTTGTCCGGATCCGGAAACCGCCGAAAGGATGATCGAGCTGATCAAGCAGGTCCGCAGCGAAGGCGACAGCGTGGGGGGCACCATCACCTGCGTGTGCACGGGCCTCCCCCCGGGGCTCGGGGAACCGGTCTTCGATCGGCTGGAGGCCGACCTGGCCAAGGCCATGCTCTCCATTCCGGCCACCAAGGGCTTCGAGGTGGGCAGCGGCTTTGCCGGGACGACCCTTCTGGGCAGCGAGCATAATGATCCCTTCGAGTACCATGGCGGCCGGATCCGCACCCGCACCAACCACGCGGGCGGCGTCCTGGGGGGAATCTCCAGCGGCGAACCACTGGTTTTCCGCACCGCCTTCAAGCCCACGGCGACGATCCTCCGGGAGCAGGCCACCGTCACCCAGGGAGGCGAGGCCACGACCCTCATGGGCAAGGGACGCCACGATGCCTGCGTGCTGCCCCGGGCGGTCCCGATCATCGAGGCCATGACGGCCCTGGTGCTGGTCGAGCACTGGATGCGCCACCGGGCCCAGAACCACTCGTTTACCTTCAGCCAGTCTTCCCTCCAGAAATGAACGTTTATCTCTTCATGGGAACCCACTTGCCGGAGATCCGGCAGTGCCTCCGGTTCCTGGCAGGAGCCGAGGAGCAGGACCGCCTCATCGAGTTGCAGGTGCCGGCCGGTCTGGGCTGGCCCCTGGACGATCCCGGATTTTCCCGCAGCTCGGAGTACAATGCCGGGGAGGCCCGGTGGGTCCTGGACCCGGATGCCGACGAAACGGTCTTTATCGTCCTCGATCCGCGCCGGTCGCCGGTCGGGCAACTGGTCCGCCTGGCCGAGGACCTGGGCAAATGCCTGATCGAGCCGGTCAAGGTCGTGACCTGCGTCGACTGTGCCGCCGCCGAGCAGAGCGCGCCCCTGCGCGCCTGGTACGAGGCCTGCATCTACTATTCCGACATCGTGCTTCTGGGCAACCGGGGGAGCGCCTCCAAGCCGTTTGTCCGGGACTACCAGAAACATTTCGAAAAGGAATGTTTCCCCTGCCTGTTCCTGTTCCTCAAGGGACCGGGCAACCCCGACCAGCCGCTGGAAATCCTGGCCCCCGACACCCGCCGCCTGTCCCAGCTCTTCGACCTCAAGGACGCGGAGCCGGATCAGGCCAGCCTGCCCGGCCTGATCATCGATGCCTCCTGCGACCTCGACATGGAGGAAGAGGAGATCGATCCCTACCGCCAGGGGCCCGGGCAGGAAGCTCCCCAGGCCCACGTCCCCGACGCCTCCCCCTTCATCGTCCCCCTCCCAGACCCGGAACCAATAACCAGTAACCAGTAACCAGTAACCCGTAACCCCTGAAAATTCTTGACGCGGCGATTTTGCCCTGTTGTTTTCATCGGTTTTCCATAATTTAACCTTCATCAACCGCTTTCATCATGGCACAGCCGAAACGCAAACAGTCCAAGCAACGCTCCCGCAAGCGCCGTGGAGCCAATCAGTTTTCCGCGCCCCAGTTGGCCAAGGACCCGACCGACGGGACCCTCTACCGCCCGCACCGGGTCAATCCCGCCAACGGCATGTACCGCGGACGTCAAGTAATTGATGTTGAAGCATAAAGACGGTCCCGACTGTCTGACGCTTTTCCTCTTGCGCGGCCTCTTGCAGGCCGTTTTTTTTTGCTATGATGAGTAACGGGGCAACTTCACACGCTATCGCCGTAGATGCCATGGGTTCCGACATGGGCCCGGCGGAGGTTGTGGCCGGGGTGGCACTGGCCCTGAAGAGCGGCTGGGTGCACGACCAGATTATTGTCGTCGGGCAGGAAGAGGTCCTCCGGGAGCAGCTGTCCGCCCAGGGCCTGGCCGATAATCCGCAGGTCGAGGAATTTTACACCACGGAGGTGATCGGCATGCACGAAAAGCCGATCCAGAGCCTCCGTTCGAAAAAGGACGCATCGCTGGTGCGGGCCGTCGAACTGGTCAAGCAGGGGCGCTGCGGCGCCGCCGTCAGCTGCGGCAACACGGGGAGCCTGATGGCTTGCAGCACTCTCAAGCTTCGGCCCATCGAGGGGGTCTCCAAGCCGGCCCTGGCCTCGGTCTGGCCCAGCGTGGAGAACAAGTTTGTCGTCCTCGATGTCGGGGCCAACCCGCAATGCCGCCCCGAAAACCTGCTCCACTACGCCATTCTCGGCAACCAGTACGCCCGGGACGCCCTGGGCATCGGCAAGCCGCGGGTCGGCCTGCTCTCGATCGGCACCGAGGAGGGCAAGGGAACCGACCTGACCAACCAGGCCCACAGCCTCCTGAAGGGGCTCGGGGAGCAGATCAATTATGTCGGCCTGGTGGAAGGCTTCCAGCTTTTCAACAACGAGGTCGATGTGGTGGTCACCGACGGATTCACGGGGAATGTCATCCTCAAGACCTGTGAATCGCTCTGGAAGATGCTTAAGACCCTGATCACCGAGGAGGTGAAGAAGAATCCCGTCCGCCTGACGGGCGCCCTGCTCCTGAAAGGCGGATTGACCAGTGCCCGTAACCGCCTGGACCCCAAGAAGTACGGCGGCGCCCCCCTGCTGGGCTTGCGGGGAACGGTCCTCAAGGCGCATGGCTCCAGCAACCGGGAGGCCATCGCCAACGCCATCCGGATCGCCGGGACCGCCATTGAACATGAATTGGCCTCGCATACCGTTTCCGCCATCGCCGCGGCCAATGAAACCCTCGGAGAGGAGCTGGCGGCCACCGGCGACATCGAGCCGACGGTGTGAAATTCCACCACTCCCCTGCCTTGACAGGTGGATGCCATTCGGGACACTCCATCCCGACAGTGTCTGTACGAAGTTATGAGCGACCTTAAAGGGAAATCAGTGATCATTTCGGGGACCGGTTCCTACACCCCTCCGAAAATCCTAACCAACGACGATCTTTCCGCCATTGTTGACACCTCTGACGAATGGATCCGGACCCGGACCGGAATCCGTGAGCGCCGTATCGCGGCCGAGGAAGAAACCACTTCCGACATGGCCGCCAACGCGGCCCGCGAGGCCATCCGCAATTCCGGCCTGAAAATCGAGGATATCGGCCTGATCGTGGTCGGGACGGTGACTCCGGACATGCCTTTCCCCAACACCGCCTGCTTCGTGCAGAAGAAACTGGGCCTGGGCAAGGTTCCCGCCTTCGACATCGAGGCGGCCTGTTCCGGATTCATTTACGCCATGAACGTGGCCCGCGGCCTGATGCTGGTGAACAACATCCAGCATGCCCTGGTCATCGGGGCCGAGAAGCTGTCCAGCATCACCAACTGGGAGGACCGCACCACCTGCGTCCTGTTCGGGGACGGTGCCGGGGCGGTCGTCCTCAGCCTCGACGAACGCGAGGACATCGGCATCCTCAACGTCCAGCTGGGCGCGGATGGCACCGAGACGGATATCCTCTGCGTTCCCGGCGGCGGCAGCGCCAGCCCGTACACGGTGGAGACCATCGAGCGCTCCCTGCACAAGATCCACATGCAGGGCAACCAGGTCTTCAAGCATGCCGTACGGGTCATGTGCCAGAGCGCCACGGAAGTGGTCGAGGGGGCCGGCCTGAGGACGGAAGACGTGGACCTGGTCGTGCCGCACCAGGCCAATACCCGGATCATCGAGGCCCTGGCGACACGACTCAACATCGGCATGGAACGCTTCAAGATCAATCTCGACCGTTACGGGAACACCTCCGCCGCCTCCATCCCGATCGCCCTCGACGAGGCCTGGCGCAACGGCCGTATCGGGTCCGGGGACAACGTCCTGATGGTGGCCTTCGGCGGTGGACTGACCTGGGCCGGGGCACTGGTCCGCTGGCCCTGAGGGCGGCCTCCGGAGATGTTCCGGGAAATGAATTGCCCTCACCAAGAATTCATCTGCAATTAGATCCTTATGACCCGTTTTTTCCTGACGCTCTTCGGTTTGGCCGTCTTCCTGACGCCGGCCCAGGCATTCCTCTGGTTCGGCGAAGACCCGATAGACATCAGCCCCACCGTCCAAACCGAGCGCTCTCGTCCCTATTTTGAGAAAGCC
>CAJXMX010000193.1 GCA_913056355.1 uncultured Opitutales bacterium | reverse complement strand
CCATCCGTGGCGCAGGCTGTTCAGGACCACGAGAAAGATGTCCGGGCCGGGCGACAGGCAGGCCATGAGGTGGATTGCGGTTACCGTGAGGATCAGTTGCATCGGAGCGGAGGAAGCCAGTCCATCACAATTATGTAGTTGGAATCGACGAAAATGTTTCCAAGACTCACGTCATGTTGGCGTTGGGCATCGATATCGGAGGCAGTGGCATCAAGGGTGCCGTGGTGGATACGGAATGCGGCAGCCTGGTCAGCGACCGGATGCGCGTCCCGACTCCCAGGGACCTCAGCCCGGAAGCCCTGGCGGGCATCCTGCACAACCTCTTTTCGGATCTGGACTGGAAGAAGGGACCGGTGGGGATCGGTTTTCCGGGAGTGATCCGTGGCAACACCATTTTCACCGCCGCCAACCTCGACAAGCGCCTGGTCGGCCTGAACCTGGAGGAGGTCCTTGACGGCCTTGGCAGCGCCCCGGTACGGGTCCTCAACGATGCCGACGCGGCCGGATTCGCGGAGATGGAATTCGGGGCCGGCCTGCCGTACCGGAAGCAGGGTACGGTGCTGCTGCTGACGGTGGGCACGGGAATCGGGACCGTCATGTTTGTCGACGGGGTTCTGGTCCCCAACCTGGAGCTGGGACATGTCGAGTTCAACGGCGCCGAGGCCGAACATCTGGTTTCGGAACGGACCCGCAAGCATGAGGACCTGTCCTGGAAGCGCTGGGCCAAGCGTTTCAGCGGATACCTGGAATACCTGGAGCGGCTCCTGAACCCCGACGTGATCATTCTCGGCGGAGGCGGGGTCAGCAAGGTGGGGAAGTTTGAAAAGCACCTTTCCATCCAGACCCCCTGGGTGATGGCCAACAACGGCAACCGGGCAGGCATTATCGGGGCCGCCCTGGCGGCCGCCTCAAGGGCTGGTTGAACTCAGGCCTCGGGCGGCTCCTCGTTGATCCGGGACAGGATGCCGGGCCCGTGGATTTCCTTGAGCATGCGCCGCCGGTGGGCCACCGCCATCTGGAAGGCCTTCTTTTCCCCGTATTTGCGGATCGAGAAGGAGGTGCATTTCTGGACCCCCGGCTGGGGGCGCCAGGAGACGGAATAGCATTCGTTGACAGTCCCGTTGGGGCTCTTCTTGGAGGTCCGGCAGACCCCCAGGACGCCGGTCGTGTTGCGCACGTCGCGGGTGACTATGCGGCGGGCCCGCGGTTGGGCGGGAATTTGTTCCAGCTTCCGCTGGAGCTCATCACGAAAGGTCCGCGCCTCCTTGTGGGCGGATTCCCTGCCCCCGCATTTCAGGTCGCTGAAGAGGCGGGACCAGGTTTTGCCGTTGCGGTAACCGCGGACGAACCAGCCGTGGGTCGATCCCGAGTCGATGCGGCTGATGCCCCTTTCCTTCTTCTGTTTTCCGGAAGCCATGTCCTGATGGAATCCTTGCTAATATACGGCCCGTTAGGATGGCAACCCGAATCTGCCGGCCGGCGGGCCTTCACGTCCTTATCGCGGCACGACCAGCGCCTTGACCACCTCCCGGAGGTCCTGCTTGTACTGCTCGTAGAGTTCCAGTTGCAGTTCCGCTCCCGAGCGGTGGTCGATCATGGTGATGATGTGGTTCAGCTCCTGCATGCAGTTCAGCTTCTCCGCATAGGGCTTGAGCTTCTCGTACATGAAAAAGACCATTTCCCTGACCGGAACCGTCTTGTGGGTGACCGGGTCGATCAGCTCCGCCCGCATGCCCCAGCGGGCGGCCTTCCACTTGTTCTGCCGGACCACAATGGGATGGATGTCGTGCTGGTAGAGCCCGTCGTCGATCTGGTCGCTGAGGGCGGCCACCAGGCACTGGGTCATGGCGGTCAGGGCCAGGACATCCTCCAGGTTGCGGGGAATGTCGAAGATCCGCACCTCGACCGTGCCGAAGCGCGGATGGGGCCGGACATCCCACCAGATCTCCTGGATGCTGTTGATGAAGCCGCTTTGTATCGACTGGTTCACGACCCAGCAGTACTCGCTGTAGTTGCGCAGGAAGGGCGGGGTGCCGGCGGCCGGGAGCTGCTCCATGATCTTGATCCGCTGGGAATGCAGGCCCGTGCAGCGACCGACCCAGAACGGGCTGTTGACCGAGAGCGCCAGCAGGGTGGAGAGGTAGCGCATGAGCCGGTCGACGACCATTACCGCTTTGTCGCCCGAATCGACCCCGACATGGACGTGCATCCCGAAGGTGACAATCCGCCGCGCCGTGTCCTGCATCAGCTCGACCAGCTTCTTGTAGCGGGCGCTGGGGGTGATTTCCTGGTCCATCCAGGCCGAGAAGGGGTGGGATCCCGCCCAGAGGATCCGCGTATCGCAGGCCTTGGCGGCCTCGTAGAGCTTGTCCAGCTTGCCGCCGAGATCCTTCCTGACCTCGGCAATATTGTGGCAGACGCCGGTATTGATCTCGACATAGCTCTGCATCAATTCCGGCTTCAGCCAGTTCTGGTCCTCGCCGACATGCTTGATCAGGTCCAGGATGGCGCTCTTGAGGGCATAGGTCCGGGCGTCGACCAACTGCAGCTCAAGCTCGACCCCGATGGTCGGGGCGTCGTTGGCATGGAAAATGAGAGGATGGATTTCCTCCGTTAGGGGGGTGGGGAACTTTGGATAGGGCATGGGATTAAGCGCAAGGGGTTCAGTCAGTCTGGGCGGCGGCCTGGTCGTGGGCCATCCGCACCACGCAACGGGCCAGGGCCCGGGCCCCGATCGGCAGGGCCGATTCATTGACATCGAAACGCGAGGAATGCAGGTGGTGGACCGGTTTCAGCGGGGTACCGACCCCGAGACGGAGCATGCAGCCGGGACAGTGGTGGAGGTACCATGAGAAATCCTCCCCGCCCATGCTGGGCTTCTCGACAAAGACCAGCCCCTCGTCGCCGACCACCCCATGCACGGCCTGCTTGCAGGACTCGGTCATGGAGGGGTCGTTGTTGACCGCCGGCAGGGTGTAGGAAATGGAGAAATGCGCCTGCACCTGGCAGGCCCGGGCCACGCCGTCGACAATTTCCCGGATTCGCCGGGTGGCTTCCTGGGAGCTGCCGGGATCGGTGCTGCGGATGGTGCCCCGGAGCTGGACGGATTCCGGGATGACATTGGGATTGATCCCTCCCTGGATCACCCCGAAGGAGACCACCAGGGGATCGCGGGCATCCGCGCTCCGGGGAAGGAGGGAGTAGACGGCCTGGACGATCTGCACCGCCCCGGCTATCGGATCCACGGTTGTATGCGGCCTGGCTCCGTGACCGCTCATGCCCTCGACGAGGATTTCAAATTCCTCGCAACAGGCGGTGATGGGGCCAGACCGGTACCCGACCTGGCCGGCATCGAGGGTAGGGTCGACATGCAGGGCCACGATGGCCTCCACCTGCTTCAGCGCCTGCCAGGTAATCATCTCCTTGGCCCCGGTGGCGGATTCCTCCGAGGGTTGGAAAAGGCCTCGCCAGGAATAACCCTCCGGAAGGGCCTCCGGCACCTGCTGGAGCGCCTTGATGGCCCCGAAGGCCATTGCGGTGTGGGCATCATGGCCGCAGGCGTGCATGAGGTTGCTCTCCCGGGAGCGGTAGGAGACCGTCTTTTCATCCTGCAGGCGCAGGGCATCGATGTCGGCCCGCAGGGCGACCAGTTTCTTCGCCCTGTCCCGAGGAAAATCGACAATCAGGCCGCGACCTTCCGGGCCGATCCGGTAGGATGCCCCGATGCCCTCCAGTTGCTCCGCGATATAGGCGGTGGTCCGGGTTTCCTCACCGCTGGGCTCCGGATGCGCGTGCAGGTAGCGGCGCATCTCCCGGATGGAGGCGGTATCCTGGCGGATCAGCTCATCCAGTTCGCTGTAGATGGAATTCAAGTCCGGCATGGGGCATTTCTAGCTGGTCGCCCCATGCAGGACCAGCCTTTTCGTCAGCCCGGTCCGCGCATCAGCGCCGGAAGCTGCCCCGGTCCGCCGAGGTGAAGGGACTGCGCAGGTAGGCGCCCTCAAGATCCTCCCGGGTAAAGAGGAAGCCTTCCACTGGATGGTAGAGCCAGAGTCCGGATTCCATGGATCCGCGCTCGAGGCGGAGCCATCCGATGGCGGTGTGGATCCATGGAAAATGATTCAAGTCGATGTGGCCCATAACCGGACTGTAGGCCCAACCGTTTCCGGATCCATGGACCCAGCCCAGCATGGGATCCAGAACCCAGTCCTCCGGTGGAATTTGCGCCCCAGTCCGGACTTGCGGCTGCACCTCCACCACGGGACCCCATTCAAGCGGGAAATCCCCGAAGGCCAGGCTGCGCGTCTGCAGGGAAACCGGTTGCGTGTCATTAAACGTGATCCCGATGGGGCCGGATCCCGGCGAGACGGGAAGCAGAGTGGTCTCGATGATTTCCCGGACACCGCTGAGCAAAATATTGTCGAAAGCCCAGCCCACGGAGTCCTCCACCTGTGGATAATAGGATGTCCCCGGTTGATGGTCGTACCGGAAACGCAGCCGGATCGTCCTGCCGGCCCACGGCGTGAGGTCGATACGGACCTCCGTCAGCGCGTTCCCGGATTCCGCCGGGCCGGACTGCATCCAGACGCTCTCCCAGTCGCTCCCGCTCCCTGAATTGACATCGACGCTGGCGTACTGCCCTGCCGAGGCCCAGGCCAGGGAGCTGTCGAAGCGGAGGGAAGGGGAACCGGTTCCGACAATGAACTCCCCCGGGATGGTCAGGCTCTGGGAGGTCGAGTCCGGGTTGGCCAGATGGAAGGCCCATGAACCGGTGGCCTTGCGGTTGGTCTGGACGGGGCTGTAACCGGGGGAAATGTCCGCCAGGAGAGTGTTTTCACCGCGTTCCGCATTATGGACAAGGTAGTAATCCCGGGCTTCCAGGAGGCGGGCCTGGAGCGCCTCGGCCCAAGGTCGGAGAGCTCCCTGGACCGGCGTGGGAACATCGACATAGACCTCGTCCGGGACCAGAGTGTGGTGGGGATACTCTTCCGGTCCGGGCTGCCGGGGATCAAAAAGGACCACGGTATAGCTGAATTCGCGCAGGGTGCCGTTGATGCGGACTCCCGTAATACGCACCTCAACCGCTTGGTCCTGACCCTTGAAAGGCCATGGCTCCCGGCTGGCGGTCCCGAGGTCGTGGGCCACCCAGACAATGGCCGAATCCCCGCTGTTGCCGGTGCCGCCGGGCTCGATACGGACGGGGATCTGCTGCCCGTCCGAATGCAGGGTCACGCTGGCGGCGGAGAAATCCGCCCCGGGATGGGAGAAGGACCAGCGGGCATAGGCAAAATCGACCGGCACATAGCCCCTCGGAGGCCAGGCGACGTAGGGGTCGCGGGTTTCGGCTCCCGGGTCGGCCGGGCCGGGAACCACCCACAGCGCGTTGGCGGATCGGAGGCCGGATGAGGGATCGCCGGGAACGTCCCCGTTCCCCATGACCGTGGATGGCGGATTGAGAATCCAGCGCCGGTGGCCCACGCGGTAATTGGAAGCTCCAAAATCGGCCATGTACCCTTCCACCGATTCCGCACCGGTCGTGCCCAGGGCCAGGTTGCTGTTCCGGGCCGCCTCGGAGCCGTCCCCGCTCCACCAGAGCCAGTTTTCGGGCGGGCTGTGGCTGAGGGCGTTGTTGGCGCTCATCATCAGGGCGGCCTCCCGGCACATGGCGCTGAGCTCCTCGTCGAGAACCAACTCCCCCGAAATTCCAGCCATGGAGCGGAAATAGTCGAGCCGGATCCGGGTCGCCTCCTGCCAGGTCTCCGACACCGTACCCGGTTCGCCGCTGGCATAGTCGCCGTCCCACTCCATGCCGGAATCCGTTCCCCAAGTATAGACGGTTTTGTAAAAATCCCGGATTTCCCAACGACTGTCGGGATCAAGATCGACCGCGGGCAGCGGGATGGCAGGAAAAATGCAGCATCCGGCCACCATGAGACGGCTCATTTTCCAATCGGGCACATTCATGGACAGAGAAACTTGACCTGCATATAGGTTGAAAGTTGGACTGATTGCGGTTCGATTAGAAAAGGAGCTCCCTCTTAACTTTTATTAGCAATTTACTTATGAATCAGACCAGTCTTCAAAAACGAATTGGATTCGATCCGGTCCAGTGCCGGGCCACCGGACTTCCGGGGAACATCATCGAACGGATCAACCTCAACCTGGCCTCCCTCGGGGAACCGATCTTCGGGGACCGGGACCAGTATCCGGTACTGGTCATGAGCGAGAACCTGGTGGCGCATTTCCGGGCCAAGAACGAGTTGATGAAGAACGGGCTGCGTCCGCCGGTGGACCTGAGGATCGAGGATTTCCTGCACGACTACCTGGCCGAGCTGGGAGATGAGGGCAAGCTGCACCTGCCCGGCAAGACCTTCAACCTCTCGCAGCACGGGATTGCCCGGGCCCTTTCGCTGCCCGGCGACGGGGACCGGTTCAAGTCGCCCATCATCGAGTCCTTCCGGCTGGCCAACGGGGTTCTCCACAATCCGGTCAATGACCGGCGCACCACCAAGGGCGTATTCCATGTCGTGGAGGGAGGATTGCCCGTCCCCGAGGACAAGAAGGAAGTCCCCAAGCTGGCTTTCGCCCGCCTCCTGAAGGCGGCCCTGAACCCCCCGCAGGACCTGACCCTGCTCCCTTTCACCTCTTCCCAGGACGAGAAGGCCCATGTCTGGGTTTCCCTGCTCCTGCGGCCGGTTATTTGCCCGGAGATTCCCGGGTTCATCGAGGAGAAGTCGATGGAGATCCGCTTCTTCGCGCCAGGCAGCATGGCCTGCAACCTCGATTTTGTGGAGTCCATTTTCGGAAACGCGGGGGATCCCTTCCTGGCTGAGAACGACTCCGCCCTGGACATCGACCACTGGTCCGGCCACTCCGGCTGCGTCATCCTGGCCCCGCACATCAAGGAGCTGACCAAGAAGGAGCTGGGCCTGCCCAATGTCTCCGAGGCCACCGAGCGGCAGAAGCGGGACGGCATGTGCTGGGAGTCCGGGGACGAGAAATACAACGACGGAGGCGCCTTCAAGCTGACCGCCAGGACCGAGCAGGGCGTGGTGGTGACCCTGATCGCCGACAACTACTTCGGCTACTGCAAGAAGGAGGTGAAGACCCAGATCGGCTTTGCCGCCAACCTCTACGGCCTCTGCGAGGAGGAGCACGCCGGGGGAACCCTGGCCTTCGCCTCCTACGACCTGGGTGAGGATTTCCGCCTTTCCAAGTACATCGACGAGGAGTTCCGCAATTTCGAGTCGGTGGTCGAGGATTACCAGCACCGCATGAAGCTGCAGCCGGAAGGCTACGGGGTGGACCAGTTGTATCCCAATATCTGCTACATTCCCGAGGACGCCCGTTTCTCGCTTCCCGACCAGACCATTTCCTGGAAGAACAAGGACGGCGAGCAGTCCATCAAGATCCTCGCCGGCAAGATCTACATGTTCCCCAACGGGTACAAGGTGCAGTTGGTCAAGCCCGCCGAGGGTCGCCGCTGGCGGCTGATCGGGACGGTTCCGGAGGCCACCAACTGCCACAAGCCCTGCACCGTCTCCGGGGGAGGGAAGTCGGAGATATCGAAGTCCATCGCCGACGCCATCATCCACGCCCCCTTTTATGTCGGGAACCTGAAGAAGGATTTCGACGCCGTGGAACGGATCCTGGCCGGCAATTACGGCAACCGATTCAAGGATCCGGACAAGAACCGCGACGACAGCCGTCCGATTCTGTCCAGCCGCCGTTCACTGGGCTCCGTCATCAAACTGCTGACCCCGGGGCCGGAGTACACCAAGGAACACAACGCCATCGTGCGCAACATCCCGACCCACATCAAGGAGCTGGTCCTGCTCCTGAAGCGGTTCTACAAACCGGACTGGGGGGACAACTGGCGGGACCGTTTTTCGGTCAACATCATCAACGGAATTCCCGGCCACGAGTTGAAGTACCGGGAAATGCGGGTCATTTCCAGCTACCTGCGGGTCGGTTACGACAACACAGGGGCCTGGCGGGTCTTCAGCCTGCGGAAAGATTTTTATCCGGCCATGAAGGTGCAGACCGAGGACGATATCACCGCCTCGGTGGTGGTGCCGTGGAAGTTTATCCCGGCCCAGCCGGGGAATTCCCAGGGCGGGGAAAGCGTCAAGATCGTCCACAACTGCGAGTACCGGCTCTTCCAGCGTCCGGACGACGCCATTGTCCGGGGTTACGACAGCAAGACCGAGGAGGACATGTCCCGCCCGATGAACTTCTTCTCCAACTACGCCCCGCTGGAGCAGGAGGACGTCAAGGAGATGGTGGAGGATGCGGTCCGTTTCGATTACTTCACCGAGCCGATGAAATCGGCGACATAGCGGGTATTCGGCGCTTCGTAGATTTCGGGCGGCGTGCCGGTCTGCACGATGACACCGCGGTCCATCACCGCGATGCGGTCGGACATGGTCATCGCCTCCTCCTGGTCGTGCGTCACGATCAGGAAGGTCAGGCCCAGTTCCTGCTGCAGATCCATCAGTTCGAACTGGGTTTCCTCACGCAGCTTCTTGTCGAGCGCGCCGAGCGGCTCGTCGAGGATCAGCAGCTTCGGACGCTTGGCGAC
>CAJXMX010000192.1 GCA_913056355.1 uncultured Opitutales bacterium | reverse complement strand
GGTTGGGGGAAATGTCCTCGGCCAGCATGCTGGTCGAGGTGTCGAGGGCGATCATGATGTCGATCCCGCGGGTCTCGGCGGTCTCCCAGTTGGCCCCCCATTGGGGACGGGCCAGGCTGAGGAAAAGCAGGAAGACGACCAGAAGCAGGAGGCTGTTCTTGATCCACAGCCGGCGGCGGCTGTGCGACTGGGTCAGCCGGTCCAGCAGTCCCGATTCGGCGAATATGCGGAGGCGCTTCCAGGCCCGCTTTTCCGAGGCATAGAGGAAAAATCCGAGCCCGGCCACGACCAGGAGGCCGATAAGGAGAAATTCCGGTTTGGCGAAGGAAGGAAACATTACGGAAGTCTGCGGTGACGGGTTTGCTTCAGCAGGACATCGAGGAGGAGCAGGACCAGGCCGGCGGCCAGGAAGTAGGGGAAGGCTTCCGTGTAGAGGCGGCGGACCTGCATTTTCACCTCGGTGGTTTCCATGCGGTCGATCTCCGCGTAGATTTCGCGGAGCTTGTCCGAATCGGTGGCATGAAAGTATTTCCCGAGGGTGGTGTCGGCCACGGCCTGCAGGGTTTCCAGGTCGATGTCGGACGGTTGCGGACGCAAGTCCAATCGGCCGTTGTTTAGACGCACCGGCAGGCCGTTGCGACCCAAACGGGGATAAGGGACCATACCTTTGCGGCCGACCCCGATGGTATAGATCTTGATCCCGTAGGCCTTGGCGGCCTCGGCCGCGGGGAGGGGATCCAGCTTGCCGCGGTTGTTGGCCCCGTCGGTGACCAGGATGATGCTCTTGCTCTTGGCCGGAATGTCCCGGAGGCGGTTGGTGGCCGCCCCGATGGCGCTGCCGATGGCGGTACCGTCGGTGATCTGGCCGATCTTCAATTGGTCCACCCGGCGCAGGAGCCAGTCATGGTTCAGGGTCAGGGGGCTGACCAGATAGGGATCGGCGGCAAAGGCGATGAGCCCGATCCGGTCGTTGGCCCGGGCCCCGATGAAGTCCTCGATGACCGAGCGGACCACGGTCAGGCGGTCCTGGGGCACGCCGGCGACCTCGAAGTCATGCGCCCACATGGAGGTCGAGAGGTCGAGGGCGATGACCATGTCGATCCCGCTGCTGCTGGTGCTGGTCAGTTCCTCGCCGGTACGGGGTCGGGCCAGGGCGATGATCAGGAAGGCCACGCCCAGCCAGCGCAGGGCGGCGCGCCAGCGGCCCGGTCGCTGCCGGACAAAAGCGGCCACCTGGGAGGCCAGGATGGTGGAGGGAAAACGGATCGAGGCGCTCCTTCCGGCCCGGCCCTGGAGCCAGAAGAGGAAGGGCAGCAGCAGGAGCAGGAGCAGCCACCAGGGATCGGCGAAGTCGAAGATCATACCGCGGCCTCCTCCCTTGAGGGTTCCCCTTCCGGAACCTGCAGGGTGGCGTCGGTCTCCACCACCACCGTGTTGGCGGTGTCGATCAGGTCGTCGCGCTGTTGCCCGGCCAGGGACTGGCGGGCGAACTTGACCAGGTCGCACTGGTCCAGGAACTGCGGCATGCGGTCCTTCAGGACCTGGGGCAGGTCGGCCCGCTTTTGCAGGTCATTGAGAAATTCCTCCGAGGTCTGTTCCCGGGCCGGCATGGAGAGGGCCCGCTCGAGGTAATCCCGGACAATGTCGGAGACCTCGACGATGAAGGGATCCGCTTCGAGGTCGGTGCCGCCTTTCTGGAGGACCTGAAGCCGCTCGAGGGCGATTTCCAGCGGGGACCTCTGGTGAACGGACCCGTCCGCCTGGCGGGACCTGCTCCTGCGGACCCAGAGCCGGATGGCAAAGGCCAGGAGCAGGAGCACGAGGAGTCCCGCGGCAGCCAAAGCGAAGAGCCAGGCCAAGCCCACCAGGACCGGTCCTTCAATGTCGGCAAATCCCTCCATCAGCGGCGTTTCTCCCTTTGCTTGAAGAAAGCCCGCAGGGCGGTGATGTAGGGCTCCTGGGTATGGACCCGGAAATGGTCGACCCCGGAACGGTTGAAGGTCTCCTTCATGCGCTCCATGCGTTGCTTGTTCTGGTGGGCGTAAAGATTTCTCATCCTCGAGTCGGAGGTATTGACCTCCACCTGCTGGCCGGTTTCCGCGTCTTCGAGGACCACCCAGCCCACTTCCGGCATATGGCTTTCCCGGGGGTCGTGCAGGTCGATGCAGATGAGGTCGTGCCGCTTGCCGGTCAGGGTCAGGATCTTCTGCAGGTCTCCCGGTTTCTCCCGCACGGCCGGCCGGATCCAGGCCTGGCTCTCCTCGGTCAGGAAATCACTGAGGAGGAAGCAGACCGCCTTGCGCCGGACCAAATGATTGAGGGTGCGCAGGGCGTCGCGGATGTTGGTGCCCTTGCGCTGCGGCTCGTAGAAGAGGATTTCCCGGATTACCCGGAGGACATGGGACCGGCCCTTCTTGGGCATGATGATCTTCTCCACCTCGTCGGAAAAGAGCATCAGGCCGACCTTGTCGTTGTTGCGGGTGGCGCTGAAGGCCAGGACGCTGGCCAGCTCGGCGGCCAGCTCGCGCTTGGTCTGGGTGATGCTGCCGAAGTCCCCGGAGGCGGAGATATCGACCAGGAGCATGATGGTCAGCTCGCGCTCCTCCTCGTAGACCTTGATGAAGGGACGGTCCATCTTGGCGGTCACGTTCCAGTCGATGGAACGGACGTCGTCCCCGGGCTGGTATTCCCGCACTTCGGCGAAGTCCATGCCCTGGCCCTTGAAGACGCTGTGGTAGGCGCCAACCAGGGACTCGTCCACAAACTTGCGGCTGCGAATCTCCACCTGGCGCACCTTGCGCAGGATCTCACGGGTTCTTTCCGACGTGTTCGACATGATGCAGGGTTACTGGCGATAAGCCGTCAGGAAGCCCGGTTGATCAGGGAACAGGTACCGTTTCCAGAATGCGCTGAACCACCGATTCGGTGCTCCATTCCTCGGCTTCCGCCTCGTAGGTGAGGATGATGCGGTGGCGGAGGATGTCCGGGGCGATGGTCTTGACGTCCTGCGGCGTGACATAGCCCCGCCCGTTCAGGAAGGCCCAGGCCTTGGCGGCCAGGGTCAGGAAGATGGTCGCCCGGGGGCTGGCCCCGAACTGGATCAGGGGCTTCAGTTCCTCGAGGCCGTGCCCTTCCGGGTCGCGGGTGCAGAAAATTAGCTCGATGATGTAGGCGCTGATCTTGGGATCGAGGTAGATCTCGTTGACCGTCTGGCGGGCGGAGACGACCTGCTCCAAAGTGACCACGGCCTCGGCGGCCGGCTTGGCCCCGGTGGTGGCCTGGCTCTGGAGGATCTTCATTTCCTCCTCCTTGCTCGGGTAGCCGATCTGCAGCTTGAGCATGAAGCGGTCCACCTGGGCTTCCGGAAGCGGATAGGTCCCTTCCTGGTCGATGGGGTTTTCCGTGGCCAGGACGAGGAAGGGGTGGGGCAGCGGGAAGGTGTGCTCGCCGATCGTCACCTGCCGCTCCTGCATCGATTCGAGGAGGGCGCTCTGGACCTTGGCCGGGGCCCGGTTGATTTCGTCGGCCAGGACGATGTTGGCGAAGACCGGTCCCTTCTTGGTGGAGAACTCACCCGACTTGGGGTTGTAGATGAGGGTGCCGATAATGTCCGCCGGAAGCAGGTCGGGGGTGAACTGGATGCGGGAGAATTCCGCGTGCAGGGAATCGGCCAGGGTCTTCACGGAAAGGGTTTTGGCCAGGCCGGGGACGCCCTCCAGAAGGACATGGCCGTTGGCCAGAAGACCCACCAGGAGACGGTCGATGAGATACTGCTGGCCGACAATGACCTTTCCGATCTCCGCCCGGAGGGTGTTAATCCACTCCGCCTGCTGGCGGACCTTAGCGTTAACGGCTTCTAGATTAAACGATTCTGACATAATAAAATTTTCTTAATGAGATGGTTTATGAGACCTCTCTTGAAGGAAAAAATTCAATAAATGATCAGGCTCCGCCGATTCATCAAGCTTCAAGCTGGATTTCCCGGAACATCAGGATTTTAGGATTGCGGCAGCGAATGGCCTCCGGAAACTCCCCCCTCAAATGGCTTCGAATCCCAATAAAGGCCCCATCTACAACCTCCTTTGGCATATCAGCCACTCCCCCCTGAAGATTCTGGAATTCGCCCAATACCTGCTCCTGGTCTGGGTACTCCTGCAGGCCCTGGCCGGATCGGGTGGTTTTCTGCCCTACGGTTCCTTTATGGCCGGGATATCCAAAAGCCTGCTCTGGCTGGCCGGGCTGCACGCGCTGGTCCTGGTCTTCCGGAAGGAGCGTCCCACCCTGGAGTGGGAGATGGTGCTCCCCCTGCCGTTTATCGCCTATGCCTGGCTCCACTACCAGTTCCTCAGCCCGACCCCGTGGCTGGCGGCCCGGTACCTGGTGGTCCTGGTGCAGGCCTACCTTTTGTTCCTGATTGTCTTCAACAGCATCCACGGCCGGAAGGTCCCCAAGGCCATGGTCTACTGCTGCCAACTCGTGATGGGGGTGGCTTTGCTGGCCGCCTTCCTCCAGTTCTATCTCTTTCCCATCTGGAGCCCCGTGGAGGGGCGGATTCGCAATCCCGACTATGCCGGGGGAGCGGCCGGGTTCCTGCAGGATCCCGTCAACCTGGGGGCCTTGTTGCTGCCGTTCCTGCCCCTTATGTTCATGCTGGTGGCCAAGCATTACCGGACCAGCCCGGTCTGGATGTTGCAGGCCATCCTGGCCCTGGCGACTGTCATCGGGCTGCTCCTGTGCTCCCATTTCTACGGCATTATCGGCATGCTGATCCTGCTCCTGGCCATGCCGCTCTACGTGACCGGGTACCGCTTCAGCCGCCGCCGGATCTGGAAGTGGCTGCTGATTGGAATCCCCGTGTTCCTCCTGCTGGTCTGGTTCGGGACCGGTGATCTCCGGGAGCGACTTCTTCACTACGTCGCTCTGCCGAGTGACCTGCTGGGATCCGCCTCCCTGCAGGTGGCCCGGGCCGAGATCATGGAACACCCGGTCCTGGGGCAGGGGCTGGGCAGCTTTGCCTCGGCCTGGGAACGGCATGTCCCCGCCGGCATCGAGGGGAGCTCCCTCTATCCCACGTCGACCTACGCCGCCCTGTGGGCCGAGATGGGGCTGGTCGGGCTCCTCCTGGCGGCGGTGCCGCTGCTCTTCTTTTTCATCAAGGCTTTCCGGGCCTGGAGGGGGATCCCTTTTCTGCGGATGGATCCGGACATCGCCCGCCGGGTCCGGGATCTTCCCCCGGATCACCCGGTCCGCCGGCAGGCGGAGCGGCGGGCCGGAACCACCCCGACCCGGAAAGTCTTCCTCGGCGGCCTGCTTTTCGGGCTGGGAGCCCTCCTGTTTTACGAAATCTGGGACTACGCGTTCCAGCTGCCGGTGACCCTGTTCCTTTTCGGCGCGCTGGCGGCCTGCCTGGCCGCCTTCCTGAGGGGGCAGTCCAGGAAGAGTGAACAACGCTGGTACTGGCTGGTCCCGGCCCTGTTGCCGGTCCTGCTGGCCAGTTGGTCCGTCTCCTTCGGCCTGCCGCGTTTCCATGCGGCCCACCTGGTGTTCGTGAACCAGGAGCGGCTCGATTACCTGCTCGAGGATCCCGGGCGCATCTTCGCCGATCCGGGAAGCATTTCCCTCCTGGCCGGTGAACTGGACCTCGCGACCCGGCTTGATCCGGACAACGGCGAGGCCTGGGAGGCCCTTGGCAGCGCCCGCCTGGCCGCCCTCCACGCCAGCCTGGTAAGCGGGGAAGCGGTTGCCCGGGATGCCTTGCCGGCCCTGGAGCAGGGCTTGCGGAAGGCCCCGTTTTCCTGGGTCCTGCAGTATAACCTGGCCCGCGCGGAAGCCTTGAACCGGGGCGATTTCCAGCGCATCCGCTCCTATGCGGAGGCGGCTATCCGGCTGGCCCCGCAGCGCCCGGAAGCTCCGGCCTTCCTGGGCAGCATGCTCCTCCTGGAGGACAGCCGTTCCGCCGAGGGGCGGGAATTGCTCAAACGGGCCGTCGCCCTCGATCCGGGCTATACGCCGGCCACGCGCACCCTGGAGCGCCTGCAGCCGGGAGCCTCCCCGGGGGAGCGCGCCTCCGCTGTTTCCAGTGCCACCCCGCTGGTGGCCCAGTTCCGGATCCGGATTGAGCCCCGGGAGCGGATTCGCGGTGTCGGACTGCCTGATTTCAAGAGCGATGAGCTGAACCGGGTCCAGAGCTTTTGACCGGGGCATAAAAAACCCCCGCGGAGCTGGCTCCGGGGGGGTAAAGTTTTCAGGATACCTCTTCCTGTTGAAAGTTATTCTCTCACGGAGCCACGGGGAGCACGAAGATTGTTGCGCACCGTGCTGCCCGTGACTCCGTGAGATTCAGTTAATTCAATCAGGAGACGGTTTTAAGGATCAGATGATTCCGATGTCCTTGACGGTGTCCCGCTCCGACTTCAGCTCGTCCACGCTGGCCTGGATCTTCGACTTGCTGTAGTCGTTCAGGCTGAGTCCCTCGACGATTTCATAGGAGCCGTCGGCCTTGGTCCGGATGGGGAAGCTGGTCAGCAGGCCCGGTTCCGTGCCGTATTCGCCCTTGCTGGGGACACAGACGCTGAACCAGTCGCCTTCGCGGGTCGGGGTGGTCAGGGAGATCACGGTGTCGATGACCGCATTGGCCGCGCTGGCCGCCGAGGAAGCGCCGCGGGCCTCGATGATCGCCGCTCCGCGCTTGCCCACGGTCGGGACAAAGGTGTCCTTGAGCCAGGTCTCGTCGGTGATGACCTCGGTGGCCGGGCGGCCGCCGATTTTGGCATTGGTGAAGTCCGGATACATGGTCGGGGAGTGGTTGCCCCAGATGGCCATGTTGGAGACTTGCGTGATGTCCACGCCGGCCTTCTGGGCCAGCTGCGTCCTGGCCCGGTTCTCGTCCAGGCGGGTCATGGCGAACCAGCGCTCGGCCGGGATTTCCTTGCCGCTGTTCATGGCAATCATGCAGTTGGTGTTGCAGGGGTTGCCGACCACCAGGATGCGGACATCCTTGGCCGCGTTGCGGGCAATGGCCTGTCCCTGGCCGGTGAAAATCTTGCCGTTGATGCCCAGCAGGTCGGAACGCTCCATGCCTTTCTTGCGCGGCACGGATCCCACCAGCAGGGCCCAGTTCACGTCCTTGAAGCCCTCGTCGAGATTGCTGGTCGGGACGATTTCCTTCAGCAGGGGGAAGGCGCAGTCGTCCAGTTCCATGCAGACCCCCTTGAGGGCGTTCATGGCCGGTTCAATTTCAATCAGGTTCAGGGCCACGGGCTGGTCCGGCCCGAACATGGCGCCGGAGGCGATGCGGAAGAGGAGGCTGTAGCCAATCTGGCCAGCTGCTCCGGTTACGGCTACACGAATTGGATCTTTCATATTAACGTCTCTAATACTGGTTTACTTTGGCAAAACAATAGCTAATAGGGTTGCGGTCCTTGGCAAGCGCAATCGGACAATTCCGTCCGCTTTTGCCAAGGTATGGACTCACCGTAACAGGCGGGTCACCGGTTGGCACGCTTATTCCGCGTGCTTTTTGGCCACCAGGTCGTAGAAGTGGTCGAAGAGGACGTCGCTGTCATGCGGGCCGGGGGCGGCCTCCGGGTGGTACTGGACGCTGAACACGGGCCATTCCCGGTGCCGCAGGCCGGCCACCGTCTGGTCGTTCAGGTTGTACTCGGTGACCACCGCGCCGCAGGATTCCAGTTCCTCCTTGGTCGCCGCGAAACCGTGGTTCTGGGAGGTGATGGCGACATGCCCGGTCTCGATGTTCTTGACCGGCTGGTTGCCGCCCCGGTGCCCGAACTTGAGCTTCATGGTGGAAGCCCCGAGGGCGTGGGCGATGATCTGGTGGCCCATGCAGATTCCGAAGACCGGATACTCCGGCAGCAGCTCGGCCACCGTCTTGTGGGCGTAGGTCACCGCCGCCGGATCCCCCGGACCATTCGAGATGAAGACCCCCGACGGGTTCAGCTTGCGGACTGCTTCCGCGCTGGTGTCCGCCGGAACCACCGTGACATCGAAGCCGTACATGCTCAGCTTCCGGAAAATATTGCGCTTGGCCCCCATGTCGAAGGCCACGATGGGGAAGCGCTTGCGCTCCACCGCGGCCTTGTTCAGGTGCGTGCCCTCCACCGTGAAGGGGACCGGCTCCTCGGTCCACCGGTAAGCCTCCTTGCAGGTCACCTCCCTGACGTAGTCGACCCCCACCAGGCCTTCCCATTCCCTGGCCCGGCGGACCGCTTCCTCGTCGCTGATATCCTCCGTGCTGAGACAGGCCTTGAGGGCCCCGTGAACCCGGATCCGCTTGGTCAGGGCCCGGGTGTCGATCCCGCTCAGGCCCGGAATTCCGTTGGCCTCCAGATAGTCCGGCAGGCTCTGCCGGCTGCGCCAGTTGGAACTGACCGGGCTGATGTCGCGGACCACAAAGCCCTGCACCTTCGGCCCGTCGGATTCCTCGTCATCCGGGGTCACCCCGTAATTCCCGATCTGCGGGGTGGTCATGGTGACGATTTGCCCGAAGTAGCTGGGATCCGTCAGGATCTCCTGATATCCGGTCATTGAGGTGTTAAACACCACCTCACCACTGGACTCACCATCGGCGCCAATTGCTATTCCCCTGAAAATGCTGCCGTCTTCAAGGGCTAGAATGGCTGG
>CAJXMX010000191.1 GCA_913056355.1 uncultured Opitutales bacterium | reverse complement strand
GGGCGGTCTGGCCATTGGCTTCCAGTCGCTGATCCTGCTGGCCGCCCTGCTGATCGGGGTCCTGGACCCGCAACCGCCGCAGGAGGCGAAACTGAAGCTGCCACCGGGATCCCCAAGCCGGCAGCGGGAGCAGGCGGCCGAGGTACAGCAGCAGCTGGCCAGGCTGAACCGGATGGAAAAGGCGGCCCGCCAGGCCATGGCCGAGCAGATGCTGCAGGCGGAGCAGCCGCAACTGGAGATGCCGATGCCGGATGTCGCCGCCGGGATGAAGACCATGGGGGCCATGCTGCCGATGGAGGGCTTTTTCCGGGAGGACAGTGCCACCGCAATGACGGCCGGGATGGAAGTGGAGGCCCTGCCCCCGCCGGATCCGGTCGAGTTCCTCGGGGAAAACATTGCCGCCAAGCGGATTGTCCTGCTGCTGGATGTCTCCGGTTCGGTCAAGAGCAAGATGGAGCGGTCCGGGGTCTCCATGGACCGCCTGCGGGAGGAGATCCTCCGCTTTATCGACCAGTTGAGCCCGAACCACCTCTTCGGGATCATCCAGTTCACGAGGAAGTGGCAGGCCTTCCGGCCGGAGCTGGTCCCGGCCACGGAAAAGGTCCGCACGGAGGCGCGGGACTGGCTGTCCTCCTCCTTCCGCATCACCGGGACCAGCGGGCGCGGCTGGACGGGCGGCCAGCCCAACGGGATCGAGGCGGTCCTGGCGGCGGCCTTCGCCATGGATGCCCAGCTGGATGAGCTGGTCCTGGTCGGCGACGCGGATTTCCAGCGCACGCCCCCCGGCGGCGGCGGCCAGGACGTCCCCTGGCCGGAGCTGCGGGCCCTCTGCAAACGCCTGCAGGAGCAGTCCATCGGGCAGGCGCGTTTCCGCGTCCTGGCCTTCTATCCCGGGGAGGAGGACCTGCAGGAGCTGAAGGCCTGGGTGCGGGAGAACGGCCCGGGCAGCCTCAAGCTTTACTGAGCCAGGTCCATCCGGCTCAGCTTGAGGAGGGCCACCGACTTGCGGGGGTTGATCAGATGGCGCCGGCCGTCCTCGGTGGTGTCGGCCCCGAGGGTGATGAAGCTGATCACTTCCTCCGGGGTCAGGCTGGGATCGAGGGCGAAGAGCTTGGCGGCCAGGTTGGTCACGTTGGGAGCCGCCATGGAGGTGCCGGAGAAATCCATTTTCCGTCCACCCGGGACATAGCTCTCGACCTCGAAGCCGTTGGCATGGGCCCGGATGTTCTTCCCATAGCTGGTGAATCCGGTCTCGTCGCCGGCCTGGTCCACCGCCCCGACCACCAGCACGTTGGGCAGGTCGATGGAACTGGGGATGACCTTGTTGAAATCCACATCCTCGTCGGAATTGCCGGCCGCCGGGACAAAGAGGATATCCGGGGCGCTGGCCATGGCCTTGACCAGGCCGTCATATCCGATGTTGAAGAGGACCCGGGCGATCTCCGCCCGCTGCTCGGGATTGTCCCCCATCCCGTTCGCCTCGAGGGCGTACTCCAGGCCGGACTGGTCGCCGCCCCAGCTCATGTTGACCACCCGGACGCCGACCTCCTTGAAGTAGTCGACCATGGCCTGGATCTCCTCCGCGGAGCGGATGGCCTCCTCGATGGTCGGCTTCTCGGGAATGATCTCATAACCGAAAGTAATGCGGGAACTCAGGAGCCGCGCGGCCGGGTTCCCCCTGGAGGCGATGCCGGCGACATGGGTCCCGTGGGTGTAGTTGCCGTACAGCCCCAGTTTTTCCACGAAGTCCTTGTAGTCCTCCTGCTGGAAGGTGGACATCTTCTGGCGAACAGCCTTGGCCTCCTCGGAATCAATGGCCGCCTGCAAGTCGATCAGGCCCTTGGTGAAATTCAGCTCCCCGGGATATTCCGCCTGTTGCTCTTCCGTCAGCGGATAGAGGTTGCCGGTGGTCCGGAAGCTGTTCAGGTCCCAGGCCGGCCCGTAGACATCGTCGACAAAGCCGTTCTCGTCGTTGTCGACACCGTCCCCGGGCACTTCCCCTTCATTGAGCCACATCTGTCCGGTCTTGTTGTAGATGTCCGCGTCCACCCCGCTGTCGCTGATGGCGATGATGACCGGGGTCAGGTTCTCCTCGTCGGAGAGGTCGATGTCCCGGTCCGCCCAGATGTCCGGCTTCTCGACCCGGTTCTCGGCGATGTAGGTGCCGGTCACGGAGACAATCTCATCCTTCAGGGGCAGCAGGTGGTCGATCATCATCCGGATCGAGGCCAGGGAAGCCACGTCGTCCAGGGTCAGCTCACCGGTCTGGTCGACCGAGTTCTGCATCGTCGTACTCAGGCTGCCCATGTAGAGCGCCTCGGAAATGTACTGGAAGACGCCGTTGGTCTGCTCGATGTTGTCCTGCACCACCTCCCAGGGAAGGGCTTCGACCCGGCGGGCATAGGCCGCCTCGAAGGCGGCCGGGCGGTCCTCCACGGATACGGGCGGCTCGGCGGTGTAGATCTCGATCAGCGATTCCACGCTGAGGCTGTTGGTCAGCTCGTCGGCCGGCTTGTCCAGCATTTCCCGGATCCGGTAGATGCGGGCCAGGGCCTGCTCGTAGTCCCCGTCGAGAAAATCAAGGGTCCGCAGGGTCTGCTCGTAGCCGCGCACGGTGGCCTTGTCCTGGATGTCGTATTCCTCCAGCTGACGCTCGATCTCGGCCCGCAGCTTGGCGATGTAGCCGTTCAGCTCCGCGGTGTCGTTGACCAGCTCGGTTGCCTGCCCTTCATAGGCCCAGGCCACCCGGGGCAGGTCATCGGCCTTGGTAATGACCGTCCTGGCAGACAACATCCCGGAGGGAAGAACGAAGGCGCCGAGACTGAAGGCCAGGAGGACAAAGGACTTGAAAGCATGGGAATTTCTCATGCAGCGAGCTTATTTCGCTCCCTCAACTCGGCAAGGCCGGGTGTTAATTTCTTCCGGAACCCGGCGGAATCAATTTTCCGGGAGGCCTTCGTTCAACCGTTCCTGCCCGGGCTCATAGAAGGCCCAGGCTCCGTAGCCGACCACCTGGCGGTGATTCCCGCAAATGTCCCCGGAATTGCGCAGGTCCAGGCAGCGGCCCTCCCAGCCAAGCCTCCGGGCCAGGCATATCAGGCCGGCCAGGGCCGTCCGGCCGCAGGCGCTCTCCCCGGTCAGGGCCGATTCGTCGAGGTTCTCGATGGCCAGCCGGGTCAGCCGGTCCATGTGGTGGGCTTTCCTGTAGGTGAAGTAATGGGAGAGGTCGGTGCTGACCAGGATCAGGCAATTGGGATCATGAGCGGATTCCTCCAGCAGGTCGGCAATTTCCCACGACCGGGCCCGGCCCGTCACCAGGGGCACGATACGGAAATCGTGCAGGATGAACTGCAGGAACGGCAGCTGGACTTCCAGACAGTGCTCATGCTGGTGGAGGTGCGAATCGATCCGCACCTGCTGGCGAGCCTCCAGCTTGTGGACATAGTTCCGGTCAACGTGGACCATTCCCATCGGGGTTTCAAAGGCATCCTCGTCGCAGGCCGCCAGACCCTCGAAATCCTGGTAGTGGGAAGGTCCCAGCAGGATGACCCGGTGCACATCCGCGGCATGGCGGATCAGCTGTACAAACCCGGAGCCGGCTATCGGTCCGGAAAAGGCGTAACCGGCGTGGGGGACCACCAGTGCCGACGGGCGGCCCGGCAGGATCCGCTCCGAGGCCGCTTGCAGGAACCGTCCGGCCATCCTGCACAGCTCGCCGGCATCGGCGGGATAGAAGGTGCCCCGGACAGCGGGCTTGCGGACTGGTACGCGAAGGTTCATGATCGGGAATCTCTCAACTTCGGCGTTTCAGGATTTAACACCACATCCGCCCCGGAGGCAATCCTAATCCATGGCGTCCATGAACCAGGTTCTTCAACGGGACACCTTCACCAGGCCGACCCGGCACTGGCACGCCCTGCCGGATGGACGGGTGCAATGCGACCTCTGCCCCCGCCATTGCCGCCTGCGTCCGGGACAGCGGGGCTTTTGTTTTGTCCGGGCCAACCTGGAGGACCAGGTCGTCCTGACCACCTACGGCCGCTCCAGCGGTTTCTGCATCGATCCGATCGAAAAGAAGCCGCTCTTCCATTTCCTGCCCGGGACGCCGGTCCTCTCCTTCGGGACCGCCGGCTGCAACCTGGCCTGCCGGTTCTGCCAGAACTGGGACATCAGCAAATCCCGCGACCTCGACATCCTGGCCGACGCCGCCTCTCCCGGGGCGATTGCCCGTGCCGCGGAGGCTTCCGGATGCCGCTCGGTGGCCTTCACCTACAACGATCCGGTTATCTTCCAGGAGTACGCCACCGACGTGGCGGAGGCCTGTCGGGAGCGGGGCCTCCGGACCGTGGCGGTCACGGCCGGCTATATCAGTCCCGGGGCCAGGGAGGAATTCTTTTCCGGAATGGACGCCGCCAACGTGGACCTCAAGGCCTTCAGCGAACGTTTCTACCGGAAGTTGACCGGTGCCCGGCTTGGTCCGGTCCTGGACAACCTGGTCTGGCTGGCCCGGGAAACGAAAGTCTGGCTGGAAATCACCACCCTGCTGGTCCCGGGAGAAAACGACAGCGAACCGGAGATCACCGCCATGTGCGAATGGATCCTGGAGAACCTGGGCCCCTCGGTGCCCATCCATTTCACCGCCTTCCACCCGGATTACCGGATGCTGCATCATCCGCGGACGCCGCTGGCCACGCTGCAGCGGGCCCGTCGGATTGCCCTGCGGACAGGCATTCACCACGCCTATACGGGAAACGCCCGCGATCCGGACGGCCAGTCCACATTCTGTCCCGGCTGCGGCAATTGTGTCATCGGCCGGGACGGCTACACCCTCAACGACTGGCACCTGGACCGGGAAGGCCGTTGCCGGTCCTGCAAAAAACAATTGCCGGGCCGCCTTGAAAGCGGGCCCGGCAACTGGGGTTCAAAAAGGCAGGGGGTTCGAATCGGGACCTACTGAGCGGCCGCCACCTGGCGGGCTTCCTCGAAGCCTCTGACAAACGTGTTGGCCCAGTCGCGGAAGACCAGGCTGGCATCGGCGATGTTGGTGGTCCGGTTGCGGGGCATCCGCCATGAGCCGGCGCCCTGGCCGATATCACGCTGCTCGTCCTCCGCCCGGACGAGGATCTGGTGGGTCACCGAGTCGTACAACTCAAGGTAAAGGGTCATGTCCCCGAAGGATTCGGCATAGACCTGGTTCCAGACCCCCAGGTTGTTGTTGGGGTCCGGCGCGATGATGTAGAGGTCGGTCAGGGACGGCTTCAACAGGAGGACATCCTCGCCCGGTTCATCCACGACCTGCCAACCGCCCTTTTCCAGGCCCTTGGCAAACTCCTTCATGAAGAGCTCCTGGCCCTGCCGCCTCATCTTCTCCACGTCCTTGTCGGTCAGGCGGTTCATTCCGCGGTTGTCGAAGTTGTAGTTCTGCTGCCAGTTCCTGCGGAAGGCCACCTCGGGTTCCTCCAGCATGACCTTGGTGTATCCGCTCAGGTCAACCCCCGGGCGGACATAGACCACGTCGGCCCGCGTCTTGTCGGTCACCCGGACCAGGCCGTCATGGCTCATCTGGGCCTCCTTCTCGGGGCTCAGCTCATTGGAAACGCAGGCGGTGAACAGCAAGGCCACCGGGGCCAGCGCGAAAAGGGAGAATAGCTTTTTCGTTTTCATGGTGGTTACTAAGATTCGGGTAAAAGGTAAATGTTCCCCGTAAAGAAGACAACTGCGTTGCAAATTTTAACGATCAATCGAAACACGTCAATTGGGCAGGCGGCTTGTTGGCCGTACATCGTACCACCCGGGGGAGTGTTAAATGAGTTGTTGTTCAAGGGTGCAGCCAGTATCGGTACTTTCTGATGCCGGACAGAACCATGCCTGTGTTTCCAAGTGTTTTCCGGGGCCGTCTCCTGCTTGCCAGTGTCCTGACGGTCCTGATTGGCGCCACTCCGGTATCGGCCCAGGATGCTTCCTTACCGACCGGTGAGCCGGACTATGCAACGGGTACAACACTGAATCCGAAGGTTCCATTGGAAATGGCGCCGGATTCCTGGCTGGATCGTGTCAATGCCGGGTTTGCCGGCGGGATAGACGGCTCGGCCCGCTGGGTGGATGGCTTTTTTGGCGAAGACAAGACTGCGGAAACCGGTCGCGGCGCCTATGGGCGGCTATCCGTGCGCCCCGTCTGGAGGGAGTACCTGGGGACCAGCATCCGGGTTCGATTGAGGGTTCGTCTGCCATTGGACAACATAAAGCGGCGGACTTACGCCATACTTGGCCGGGGCGACGTGGACAGCCTGATCGCCGCAGACAGCAACGACTACGATTTCATGACCGGCGACCGCGACAATGACTGGCTGGCCGGATTGGGATACAATCCCGGCTGGTCGAAGTCGCAGCGGGTCTCCTTCAGCGCCGGGATCAAGGTGGATTGGCCACCGGATCCCTATGCCCGGGCCAGTTACAACTGGAAACATGACTTCAATGACAAAAGCCTGGTCCGGTTTCGGGAAACCGTATTTTGGCAGGAGAGCGAGGACTTTGGCAGCTCAACCAACCTCGACCTTGAGTACAGACTCGGGATCCAACAGCTGCTGCGCTGGGCCAGCTGGGTAAAGATTTCCGGAGCCACCGAGGATTTCAGCTATGATTCGCGGGTCATGCTTTACCAAAAGGTAAGCGACAACCGGGCGGTCATGTATGCCTTCGGTTTGAGGGGAGAAACCGGGGCCCCGGTGCCTGTCCGGGAATACGGAGGCTATGCCATTTTCCGGCAGCGCGCCTTTCGGGAATGGCTCTTCGCGGAGCTGATCCTGGGAGTGACCCATTACAGGGATGATGCGTGGACGGAGCGCAAATGGTCGGTTTTGGCCGGAATCGGGTTTGAAATGGTCTTTCAGAAATCCGATCCTGTTCCGGATCCGACGGAAGGCCTGCTGGCGGCCTTCAGCAGGCAATTGAGGTGATTCCAGCCCCGGCCCGGATCACCCGCTCCGGGCAAACTGCCCAGTCAGCCTTGATCCGCGGAGCCCTGCCCCTTCAGCTCCAGTCCCGCCTGCTGCAGGGCTCCCTCGATGAGGCCCACCAGGTCGTCAAATTTGACGTAGCGGGTAATGAGCCAGTGGGCCTTTTCCGGAAAGTCCGGCTTGAGCTGCAGCAAGTCCGTGACGCACTTGCCGGCTTCCTCAACCTGATTGTTTTGGACCAAAGCCACGGCCTCCATCAGGGGAGCCCAGAAATAACTCTCCGGGGCATGTTCCCGGGCGGCAGAGAGGGCGGTCAGCGGGTCATCGCGGCGCAGGGCATCCAGCCACAGGGCGCCGTAACAGGCCCCGCGGGGAAACGGATTCACTTCGAGGGCATGGCGGACCAACTGCGGCCCGCGCTCCCAATCGCCGGAAAGGGTCAGCAGCCAGCCGATGCCGTCGTGCCAGAAAATTGAATTTCCGCACAACTCGAGGGCGGCTTCCGCTTCGGCCCGGGCCGGCTCGATCTGGTCGGCCAGCAGGAGGATAAAACCCAGAATGGCGTGGGTACGGACATCAAGGGGGGCCAGTTCCGCCCCGCGTCGGGCAGCCGCCAGGATTTCCTCGAGGGGAGTGACCTGACCCGGCACGCCCAGGGCCCAGTGGCTTCCGCAGAGACGGGCCAGGTAGGACCAGCACAGGGCGCAGGAAGGATCCGTTTCCACTGACTTTTTCAGGGCGTGCAAGGCTTCGGTGAAGGCCTGCGGCTCATGGGTAAGTTCAAAATTGTGATGTCGAAGAATCGCCTCATAGGCACTGGGAGCGACACTTGGACGCTTCCGGAATTCCCGCGTAATCTGCTTCGAAAGGATACCGTGCTCCTCTGCGATCATCGACACGGTTCTCTGAACCATCTTGTCGAGTTCGTTTCCTCGCTCCGGTCCAGAAGGGCAGTAGAAGGTCTGGGCCCAGGTCTGCCGTCCCGAGCTGGTATCCACCAGGTGCAGGTTGATCTTGTAGTCATCCGCCCGCCGGTCGACCGTGCCATTGAGCTCGAAGCGCGCGGAGCGCCCGCGGCGGGGATCCGTATCCCGGCTCGGGGCCAGAAACACGTGGAGCGACTTGTCCCGGCTGAACTCCGCCGCCAGGTCGGAGGCGAGCCCCTTGGCAATGAATTCCACCTCGGGCTGGCCGGTGAGGTTGATGAGGGGGGCCACCAGGAGGGTTGGCCAGGAGGACACCGACGCCGGATTGACTACCGAAAGGGGCCGCGTTCTTGGAGCGGCCCCCTGGCTGTAGGCGAATGCGGGCACGTAGGTCCCCTTGGGCAGGTCAATGACAACCGGGTCCGAGGCGCCCTCCGTGAAGTAATAGTGCTTCAGGGAGCGTCTGACCCGTCCCGCCTGAATCCGGACAATCGGGTCGATGGTCGGATCAAAATCGGCCCCTCGCCCAAACACGGTACCCGCAATCGCATGCTGGGAGATTTCACACTCCCGACCCTCGAGGATCTGGTTGACGACAAATTCCAGAAAATCCGCGGACCGCTTGCTGGCCTGGAATTCGGTACTCCCGGTGATCCTGTTGAGCTGGTCCAGCACCTCCTGGCGGCCGGGAATGTCATTACTGCCGGCTTGCCGGCGGTCTCCGGGATCTGGCGGGGAATGGTTTGATGATGCGGTGGTGGTC
>CAJXMX010000190.1 GCA_913056355.1 uncultured Opitutales bacterium | reverse complement strand
GCCGGCGAGGTCGAGCTCCTGGATGAAGTGGGCTCCCCGGCGATCCGCAGCTACTTCAATTTCGCCAATCCCCTGCAGGCCGGTCGCGACCTGATCAAGGAAATGAAAATCCTCGGCCGGGACCGCATCTGCCAGATCCACTGCACCGACGAGGACGGGGTCTGGCTGGAGAACAACCAGCGCCTCGACATGCCCCGGGTCAAGGAAACCCTGGACCAGATGGGCTGGTCAGGATGGCTGGTTCTGGAGCGTTCCCGGGACGCCTCCAATCCGCGCGACGTGGTCGGCAATTTCGGTGCCAACACCCGCTACATGAAGTCAATTTTCCAGAACGGATAAGCAGATAATGAACAGGATGAGAACAGGAATACTGGCGTGCCTGGTTGGCGCGTGCACGACGATGATTTCAAGCAACCTGGCCTTCGCCAACGAGGAGGGTTATGTCGATATTGTCCGCCCGGTTGTCGACGTCACGGATGTCTTCACCCCCGGTGACCTGCCGCAGGCGGATATCCCCGCCTTTCCGGGTGCCGAGGGGGCCGGCAAGTTCAGCTTTGGCGGCCGCGGAGGCGAGGTCTATGTGGTGACCACCCTTGAGGATGGCGGCCCCGGCAGCCTGCGCGAGGCGGTGGAGGCGGAAGGTCCCCGCATTGTCCTCTTCAACGTCGCCGGGGTCATCCACCTGAAGGAGATCCTGACCATTACCAATCCCTACATCACCATTGCCGGGCAGACCGCCCCTGGCGACGGGGTCTGCATCAACGGGGAAACTTTCCGCATCAACACCCACGATGTGGTGCTGCGCTACCTCCGTTTCCGGCGCGGGATCATCCAGCCGCACATGAGCCGGGACGACTCGGTCGGCGGCAACCCGGTGGGGAACATCATGGTCGACCACTGCAGCTTCAGCTGGGGAATCGACGAGAACATTTCCCTTTACCGCTACGCCTACAACGCCGCGGAGGGCGGTAAGCACCTCATCGGGCCGACCCGCAACATCACCATCCAGTGGTCCATTTCCAGCGAATGCCTGAATACCCACAACCATGGCTTCGGCGGGACCTGGGGCGGCCGCAATACCAGCTTCCACCACAATCTCTTTGCCAACAACGTGGCCCGCAACCCCAGCGTCGGCATGGGCTTCGACTTCAACTGGGTCAACAATGTCATCTTCAACTGGGAGCGCCGGACCCTCGACGGCGGGGATTACCGCAGTCGCAAGAACATCATCAACAACTACTACCGCCCGGGGCCGGCCACACATGAATCGGCCATGACCCGGATCGGGCGCATCCAGCCGGGACCGGACCGGGCCGACGGCAAGCTGATGCGGCCGCAGCACTGGTATGTCCACGGCAATGTCATTCACGGAAACCCGGGGATCAGTGCCGACAACTGGAACGGCGGGGTCCACTTCGACGACAACCCCGTCATTCCCGGGGAACGGATCGATTTTATCCGTTCCCTCGATCCCTTCCCGATGGCTCCGATCACCATCCACACCGCGGAACGGGCTTTCCACCTGGTCCTCGACCAGGCGGGGGCCACCCTGCCGCGTCGTGACTCCGTCGATACGCGCGTGACCCGCGAGGTCCGCACCGGGGAGGTTACCTACAAGGAGGGCAACGGCATCATCACCGACATCGCCCAGGTCGGCGGGGTCCCGGAATACAAGGGGGAACCCTATGACGACGCGGATGGCGACGGCATGCCCGACTGGTGGGAGCAGCGCTTCCATCTTGATCCGCATAGCGCCGCCGACGCCCGGCTGGACCTTAGCGGCGACGGCTACAGCAACGTGGAATGCTTCCTCAACGGCCTCGATCCCTGGCAGTTCATCGACTGGAAGGATCCGACCCGCAACTACAACACCCTCCTGCTGCCCAACAATTCCCTTGTCGCCAACGCCTTCGACGTGAATCCGGATGCCCATCCCGGCTCCCTTCCCAGTGAAGGCCTGCCGGAAGCCCGGCTCAACGTCACCCGCGACTTCAGCATCGACCAGATTGTCGTCGACGGCGACCTCCAGGACCGCGCCTGGGAACAGGGCACCATGACCTACGGATTTGTCACCCCGGACGGGGAGGGCGCTCCCAAGGCCTTCACCCGGGCCCGGGTCATTCATGACTACCGCAACCTCTATGTCGGCTTCTCGGCCATGGGGCAGGACCTGGCCACCCTGAAGGCCGGGGCCACGGACCGCGACGGGAACGTGGCCGCCGACGATGCGGTGGGCCTTTCCCTGGACTACATCGACGCCGCCGGACAGGAAAGAACCGTCACCCTCTGGATCAACAGCGAGGGCGTCATGGCTGATGCCGAAGGCGACAACACCGGCTGGAATATCGCCGGCCTGCAGACTGCCGTCCGCATGCGCCCGGGCAATATCTGGGACGTCGAGGTGGCCATCCCCTGGGAGGCCCTCGGGACCATGATGCCCCGATACCATGACGTCTGGCGGGCCAATTTCTTCCGGCACAAGGCCGCCGCCGGCGACTCCCCGGAAGAGGACAGCGCCTGGATCGCCAACGGCGGTAAGGGTGAGCTCAGCTTCGGGCGCGACGCGCTGGTCTATGTCTATTCCAAGCGGCCCTTCTACGCCCCGGACGAGGTCATGGTCTTCAACTTTTCGGACAAGCTGCGCCGCATGTCGGCCCAATACGAGGATCTCGACGGCAACCCCGTCGGCGAGGAGATGATCATCCACCTCGGCCCCGGCCACCGCCGCCAGCACTACGCCATGGAACGTCCGGACCAGGGCCGTTACCGCCTGGGCATCCGCGACCGCGATGTCATGCAGGGCGACAACGTCCTCATGGTCGTCCCCCGGCCGCAGTTCGGGAAGTAGCCACAGGAGGACAGGCGTCCCGCCTGTTTGTATCGGCCACAGACGAGACGCCTGTAGCCCATTGCGAGTGTGCCTTCGTGTAATTGGCGGGCCTTGGCAGTGCATCAGGCCTCGAGTCTTCATCCCGCAGGGATGACACAGGGTAGCCGCGGGTCGGCCGTAAGGGCGACCCGGGGAATATCAGGACATATAAACAAACGACCCCGGAGGGGTCGCAGATGACGTGGGTACGTGCGATCCCTCCAGGATCGAATATTCTATTTTACACATTGTCCCCGGGTCCCGCATTCGCGGGACCCGCGGCTACCCTCTTCAATCCCTCCGGGATTGCCTCATCCTTCAATCCTGGGACCTGCGTCCGTTCAAATACCCTTCCCGTTGTCGGGACCAGGCTGTTCGTGAGCTTCCTCCGGAATCATTACGTCGTTTGAGGATATTATCTGGGGTGCAGTCGGAACGCCCGCGCCACTGCCTGGGTGCGGCTCCAAAAACTCAATTGCGCTTCCTGGCCAACTGGATTAGATTAGTTCCATGAATGCAGGGATATATGCTTCTTTGGTACTCATTCTCATTCCCGGAGCACTCCCCGCCCAGGACCTGAATTTCTCCTTCGACGACGTCAATAAGTTCGAGGATTTCACCCTTCATGAAAACGAATCCGCCTCCGATGCGGAGATCATCTTCGGCCGGGAACTGAAGCTCTACTGGGAGCGACGCCTGTCCAAGCTGCTGCCGGAGGGCTGGTCACTGGACCTCCATTTCACGGATATCGACATGGCCGGCCAGATGCAGCCCATGCGCACCCCGACCCAGGAATGGACGCGGGTTTACACGGATTACTTTCCCCCGCGACTGATGTTTGACTACAAGATCCTCAACAAGGCGGGCGATGAGATCGATTCGGGCCATGCCAAGCTCCTCGACAAAAATCACAGCTTCGGGGGCTCGGGCAAAATAGCCCGGACTGAGTTTGTCTTCGCCTACGAGCTGGAAACCCTGCGCAAATGGCTGGCCGACAAGGAACTGGTCCGGACCCCGTCCAGGTAGGGATTAGTTCCCGTTTCGAGGGTCCCTCTCAGTCCAGCCAGAGGATGTTGTTGGTATAGTCCTTCAGGGCCGGGCGTTCACCGGACGGGGTGGCGAAAGTCACGTTCTTGAGGATGATGTTCTCCGCGTTGGAGATGACGCCCGGCGCCGCCGCCTCGATGGCCACATTCTCAAGGTAGACATTGCGGACCGGTGATTCCTCCAGCCCGAGGATTTCCAGCCCTTCGTCCGGGCAGGCCACCACGTCCACATTGCGGATTGTGATGTTGCGGAAGTAGGGGATTCCCTGCTCGGGCGGCACCGGCTGGGCCAGTTTCTGCCAGTGCTCAGGATAGTCCTTCCCTTCCTCCAGGGCTTCCCCGTAGCTGTAGGCCGGGTACCAGTTGCACTCGAACTTGATCGGGTTCTTCACCTCGACCATCTCGATGTCGTGAATGTCGATGGCCTCGATCCCGCCGCCGCGGTTCTTGGCCGACTTGAAGCGGATCCCGAAAATGGTCCCGATGGCCTTGTTGTTGTAGACCTGGACGTTGCGGATCCCGCCGGAGGTCTCGCTGCCGCAGGTGAACATGCCCATACCGCGGCGGGCGATGTTGTTCCGGATAATGATGTTCTCGGTGGGAATGTTCACCGCCAGTCCATCGGAATCGCGTCCCGACTTGAGGGTGAAGTTGTCGTCGTTGCAGTCGATGTCGCAGTTCTGGACAATGACGTCCCGGGAGGAATCCATGTTCACCCCGTCGGTGCTGGGGCCGAAGCCCTCCTTCTCCGGCACGCCGTCGATGTTGTTGCGGATGGTCAGCCCGTCCACCAGGACCCGGCGCGAATAGACGATGTGGCAGGTCCAGAAGGCCGACAGCCTGAGGTTGAGGTCGCGAATAACCACATCCTCCGAGTTGTAGACCTGCATCAGGATGGGCCGGCCCACGTCGTAGTCGACCACCCAGCGGAGTCCCTTCTCCTCGTATTCATCCCGCATTTCCCAGTACAGCGGCCAGAAGTATTCATTGCCGCGCCCGTTGATGACGCCTTTCCCCGAGAGGACGACGTTGTGCCGTCCCCGGACATTGATCAGCGCGGCCGGCCAGTCCATCTCGATGCCGGCCACACGGGTCCACACTTTCGGGTAGTCGTCGGGATTGGTTGAGCCGAACAGCTCCGCCCCCTCGGCGACGTGGAACTCGACATTGCTCTTGAGGAAAAGGGGCGAGACCAGATAGCGCCCCTCACTGACCACCACCCGTCCGCCCCCGTCACGGGCGCAGACATCGATGGCCCGCTGGATCTGCCGGGTGGTCAGGACCGAACCGTCGGCCACGGCCCCGAAGTCCTTGACGTCATAGTCCCGGGCCGGGAGCAGCCCGGTCCCGGTCAATGCGAGGATCAGCGCCAGCGTCCACTGGCGGAAAAATGTCCGGCTCAATATCATAAGTCAGGAATCGAGTTACTGGACGGAAAACTGGTGCACCGTCCGGGTGGAATAGATCTCGCCGGGATTGAGGCGGGTGCTCGGGAAGTGGGATTTGTTGGGGGAATCCGGGAAATGCTGGGTTTCCAGGCACAGGCCGTAGCGGTAATGGTAGACCGCGCCGCCCTTGCCGACCAGGGTTCCGTCGAGGAAATTACCGGAATAGAACTGCAGGCCGGGTTCCTCGGTCCAGATGTGCATTTGCCGTCCGCTGTCGGGATCGTAAAGCCGGGCCGCCTTGGTCAGTTTGCCTTCCTCATTCTTGTTCAGGACCCAGTTGTGGTCGTAACCGCCGCCGTAGGCCAGTTGCTGGAACTTGTCGTTGATGCGGGAACCGATCGGGAAAGCCTTGCGGAAGTCCATCGGGGTTCCTTCCACGGTGGCGATTTCGCCGGTCGGGATGAGGCCGGAATCGACCGGCGTGTAGGCGTCGGCGAAGATGGTCAGTTCATGATTGAGAATGTTGCCGTGTCCCTGGCCGCGCAGGTTCCAGTAGGTGTGATGGGTCAGGTTGACTACCGTCGGGGCGTCGGTGGTGGCCTCGTAGGTGATGACGAACTCGTTGTCGTTGGTCAGGGAATAGACAATGGTGGCATTGAGGTTGCCGGGATAGCCTTCCTCACCATCGGCACTTAGGTAATTGAAAGTGACCGAGGCGGCATTCGCCGAGGAGGACGCTTCGGCATCCCAGAGGACCTTGTCGAAGCCCTGGTTGCCGCCATGCAGGTGATTGTCCCCGTCATTGATGGTCAGCTGGTAGTTGTTTCCATCAAGGCTGAAAGTGCCGTAGCCGATGCGGTTGCCGTAGCGCCCGATGGCGGCCCCGAAGTAGGGGGTCTCGGTCAGGTAATCCCCCAGGTTGTCATAGCCCAGCACGATGTCGCCCAGGTTGCCGTCCCGGTCGGGAACCAGGAACTTGGTGACAATGGCCCCGTAGTCCATGACTTTCAGGACCAGGCCGTTGTCATTGGTCAGGGTGTAGAGCTTGACCGTGCTGCCATCCGGAAGTTCGCCGAAGGGCTCGCTGGTGACAGTCGGCTTGGCTCCACAGGTGGAAGCAGCCAGGGTGGCCAGTAGGGTCATGCGAAGGAGGTGTTTCATGTGCATAAGGTTGATGTTAATTGGGTGAAAATGGAAATTTAATGTTAGGGGAGTAGGCAGGCTAGCGGTTCGGCGCGGATTTGTTAAGCTGTTTTGGTGGATGATTTTTCCAGTAGTTGGCCAGGATCGACCCGGAGATGTTCATCCACGGGCTGAAGACCGCCGAGGCCAGGCCGAGGGTTCCCAGCTTGCCCATGGAACCGGCGATGCCGGAGGCCATTCCGCCATTCTGCAGGCCGACCTCGAGGGCCATGGCGCGGGCCGACTGGATATCCAGACCGAGGGCCCGGCTGAACCAGTAGCCGAAGGTGTAGCCGGCAGCGTTGTGGATCACCGCCGCCAGGAAAAGAAGGAGGCCGATCTGGAGCAGTTGCTGTTGGCCGGCGGCGGTGGTAACGGTGGTGAAATAGACAATGCCGAACATCGAGAGGTAGGGCATGAGGTCGTCCAGTTTGGCCCAGGCCAGGGTTATGCGGTGATAGATAAAGCCGAAAACGACGGCCCCGGCAAAGAATCCGGAAATGCTGAAGAAGGTAATCCAGTAAGCCGGCAGGCTGGCGTTGGCCCAGCCCCAGACACCGCCCAGAATGGCCAGCAGGTAAACGGTGCAGAAGGCGGAGAGGATCGTCACGTTCTGCTTCTGTTTGACGGAAGCGTTCCTGAGGTAGTCGTGCAGGAGGGCGGCCCCGATCGGGACCAGGACGATCTTCACGATCTGCAGCATCATGCCGAGGAACTTCACCTCAACCAGGGTTCCGGCCAGGAACTTCATCAGGAAGGGTGTCATCAGCGGGGCCATCATGGTGGCGCAGGCGGTGACGGTGACGGAGAGGACCAGGTTGGCCCGGGCCAGGTAGGTCATCACGTTGGAGGCCAGCCCGCTGGAGCAGGAACCGATCAGGATGATCCCGGCCGCGATCTCCGGTGGGAAATCAAAGACCTTGGTCAGCAGGAGCCCGGAGAGGGGCATGATGGAGAACTGGCAGAGCAGGCCCACCAGGACCGCCCGCGGGGTCTTGGCCATTCCGGAAAAGTCGCGGATCCGCATCTGGGTCCCCATCCCGAACATGACCGACTGGACGACAATCAGGACCAGCCACGGATGCCGCAGGTCGATGCTGCCCCAGCGGAGAAAGGCATTCGGATAGGTCAGCCCGGCCACCACCGCGGTGACAATCCAGGCCGTGTACTGGTAGCCCTTCAAATTCGGGAAGGCGCCGAGTCCGATGGAAATCAATACCGCGCAGGCGACAAAGGCCGGCTGCCAGAAACGGGGCAGCTGCATGCCGGCGGCTACGATCCCGACCAGCAGGCAGGAGAGCCCGAGGGCGAAGGCAAGCTTGCGGAAACCGGTCTGCATGGTCAGCCCAGGAGCTCTGCCAGGTGGTCAATGGCCAGCCCCGGGCTGGAGAGGATGGGAACCTTCACTTCCTCCTCCGGGAGGCTGTCCACCACCCGGGCCATGGAGGCCTGGGCCAGGACAATGACATCGACCTTGGACATAAGCTCCTGCAGGCCTTCCCGGACCACACGGTCATGGGTGGCGCTGTCACCCGACATCAGGGCCTCGAAGGCTCCCTTGCAGAGGTGGGCCGTGGTGCGGATTTCCTTCCCGTGGACGCGGGCCCGCTTCTCGACCAGGCGCAGGGTCGGGTCCAGCGTGGTCGGCAGGGTGGCGATGACCCCGATGTGCTGGCCCATTCCGACAGCCTTGTCGGCCATTGGCTGGTCCACCCGGAGCACCGGAACGGCACAAAACGGGGCCGAGGCCTCGATGGCGTCCCCGATGGAGGAACAGGTGACGAGGATCTGCGTGGCGCCGGCATCCTCAGCCTGGTGGATGGCCCGGTTGACCCGGCGGGCCACCTGCGGGGTCAGTTTTCCAGCCGCTATGACATCCTTGATCAGGCTGTCGTCTGAAATGTGGAAAAGGGGAATTCCGGCCAGCTTTTCCGAGCAAAGCTCCTGGAAGACGGGCACCAGGGTGGCCGAGGTGTGGACGAGTCCGAGTTTATGCTTCATGTAGGGTTGGTGGTTAGGGAGTGTTGGGCTGCCTTGACAAAGTATTCCGGCGTGCCGACCTGGCCGCCCTTGAAATTGATTTCCTTCCCGTGCAGGGCCGTTCCCGGGGCGTGCATCCGGCACATGGGCGCTCCCCGGACAAAGGACTGGCTGACGGAAAT
>CAJXMX010000189.1 GCA_913056355.1 uncultured Opitutales bacterium | reverse complement strand
CGCCTGGAGCGCTCCAAGCTGGCCATTCTGGACCTTCTGGAAAAGGTCCGCGGGGACCGGGTGGGCCTGATCGCCTTCGCCGGCAACGCCTTCCTGCAGTGCCCCCTGACCCTCGACTACCAGGCCTTCCGGCAGACCCTGCGGGCCGTCGACACCGATACCATCCCGGTCGGGGGGACGGATGTCGCCGCCGCCATCGAGGAGGCCGAGGCCTACTTCGAGGGCAACGACAATGAACGTATCCTGATTCTCATTACAGACGGGGAGGACCTCGAGGCCAGCGGCGTCAGCCGGGCCCGCGAGGCCGCCAAACACGGGACCCGGATCCTCACGGTCGGCGTGGGATCCCCGGAGGGCGAATTGATCCCGGTCTACGGGCCGGACGGAACGCGGGATTACCTGCGCGACGCCAACGGGAACCCGGTCTCGACCAGGCTCGACGAGTCCACCCTGAGGCGGATCGCCGAGGCCACCGAAGGCATGTACGCCCCCCTCGGACCCACCGGGGCCGGACTGGACCAGGTCTACGCCTTCAGCGTTTCCCAGATGCCGGCCGAGGAACGCCAGGAAGCCCTTCAGCGGATTCCCATCGAGCGCTACCGCTGGCCCCTCGTCGTCGCCCTGGTGCTCCTCCTGGCGGAAAGCCTGCTGACCACCCGCAAGCGCAACTTCGGCGGGATTTCCGGTACCGGCAACGTGCTGGCCCTGGGCCTGCTCCTGGCCGGCCAGTTGCTGACCCCCGCTCCCGTGGAGGCCGATTCCGCCCGGGAGGCGGCCCGGGCCTACAAGGAGAACCGCTATGAGGAATCGGTCAGCCTCTACAACCAGGCCCTCGAGGAGGATCCCGACAACCCGCGCTACCTCTTCAACCGCGGTGTCTCAGCCTACCGGGCGGACCGGTTTGAAGAGGCCATATCCAGCTTCGAACGGGCCCTTCGGGAAGCCGGCACGGGACTGCAGGCCAAGTGTTTCCACAATCTGGGCAACAGCCGCGTGGCCTACGGTTTCAAGCTTCTTGATGAGAAACCATCCCAGACCCGTGACCTCTGGAATGCGGCCCTGGCCGATTACCGGAACGCCCTCGGCCTTGACGAAGGCCGTGGCGACTCCCGGCAAAACCTGGAACAACTGGAGGCCACCATCGCCGCCCACACCTATGACCTGACTACCGTGGCCAGCCCGCCCGCGGGCGGCCGGGTGACTCCCGGCGGACCCTCCTTTCATAAAATCCCCTTTGCCATCAATGCCACTCCCGCCGAAGGCTGGGTCTTCGACAAATGGGAAGGAGACGGGATTGAGAATCCCGAGATAGCCGAAACCGTGGTCCGGCTCGAGTCCGACACCACGGTCACCGCGAACTTTGCCAAGACCTGGAACCTGACCGTCCTCAGTGCCGACGAAGCCATGGGAACGGCCGGGGAATCCGGCACCTACCGGGAGGATGAGGCCGTCAAGATCAAGGCCGAGGCCAGGGACTACTTCGCCTTCTCCAAATGGGAAAGCGATGAGGTGGAATTCGAGGACGCCACCCAGGCCGAGGCCGAGATCCACCTGACCCGGGATTCCACCGTCACGGCCACCTTCGTTCCCGCCTTCAAGCTTTCCTCCGAGCTGGAACCGGAAATCGGCGGCAAGGCCGGCCCCTCCGGCTTCTTTGAGGAATATTCCGTGGTTCCCCTCAAGGCCGAGCCCCGCAACGGCTTCGAATGGATCGGCTGGGTCGGCGACGGCATCAAGGAACCGGACCAGCAGGAAACCTCCATCACCATGACCGGGGACCGGCTGGCCATCGCCAAAATGAAGCGCATCTGGAACCTCATCGCCATCCCCCAGCCCGAGGAGGGAGGCACCATCGGGTACAACGGCAATTACCCGGTCGGCGCCACGGTGGAGGTGGAAGCCACCCCCGCCGAGGGCTACACTTTCGAAGGCTGGGAAGGCCCCGGCATCGAGGATCCCTCCAGCCCCAAGACCCGGGTCACGGTCCAGTCCAGGGAGCACAATATCATCGCCCGGTTCAAATCGGATGACCAGGACAACCAGGACAATCAGCAGAACCAGGACCAGAACCAGGATCAGAATCAAGACCAGCAGAACCAGGACCAGCAGCAAAACCAGCAGGACCAGAATCAGCAGAACCAGGACCAGCAGCAGGACCAGCAGGATCAACAGCAGAACCAGGACCAGCAGGATCAGGATCAGGAGCAGAATCAGGAGCAACAAAACCAGGATCAGGACCAGCAGGACCAGGGCGATCAGCAGGACGACCGGCAGCAACCGGAAGAACAGGAGGGCGAGGACCAGCAAGCCCAGCCCCAGGGTGGCGGGGAACAGCAGGAAGTCCCGGTTGCTCCCGGCGAAATGACTCGCGAGGAAGCCCGGCAGTTGCTCAATTCACTCAGCGAGAGCGAAAAGTACCTCCCGGCGGGAGAGCGGTCCAATGAGCGGCCGGCAGCGAATCAAACAGGAAGGAATTGGTAAGCGATGCGCATCGTATCGAAATTCAGCTACACCCTCATCATGACGGCCCTTCTGGCCCTGGCCGCTTCCGGCCTCTCGGCCCAGAGCGTCCTGGTCCGGGCCGAGGCCAAGCCCTCGGTGGTCATGGTCGGCGAAAGCTCCAGTTATTCCATCCGCTTTCTCAACACCACCAGTATTCCCAATTTGAATACACCGCGGGTCGAGGGCCTGGATTTCAGCAACACCCCGGGAACCTCCTCCTACCAGCAGATCATCAACGGGCGGGTCAGCGTGGAGACGGAGGTCAGCTGGCAGTTCCGTCCGACCCGGCTGGGCACCTTCACCATACCCGGCCGCGTCATCAGCATCGGCGGCGAGGACATCCAGATTCCAGACGTCGAGGTGCAGGCGGTGCCGATGGACGAGGAAACCAGGTCCCGGGCCCTGATTGTTCTCCAGATGCCCGATCCCCCGTATTACGTGGGCCAGGCCCTGCCGGCCAGGTTCAACATGATGGTCCGGCGGGACCTCAACCTGACCAATGTGGCCCGGCCGGTCAGCAGCAGCGAGAATTTCCAGCACACCGATTTCGACAACAATCCCCAGCGGGCCAATCTCCAATACAAGGGCAACTCCTATACCGGGCTGATCTGGGACATCCTCATCACCCCCATCAAGGCCGGTCCCGGTGAGCTGCGATTTTCACAGGAAGTGGCGGTCTCGGTGGTCACGCCCGACGAGCGCTTCCCCAGCATCTTCACCATGAGCCGGACCCGGACCGAGGCCCTGACCATCTTTTCGGAGCCCCTGGAAACGGAAATCCTGCCCCTTCCCACCGAGGGCCGGCCGGACAGTTTCCGCGACGCCATCGGCGACTTCACGGTCAAGGCCGACTACTCCACCCTGGAGTTGATGGTGGGCGAGCCGATCACCCTGACCATCACCATCAAGGGCGAGGGGAATTTTGACCGGATCTCTCCCCCGGAAATCCCGGAATGGGACAACTGGCGCGTCTACCCGCCCAAAATCTCCTTCGAGGCGGAGGATGCGACCGGATTCACGGGCAGGAAGTCCTTCGAGTACATCCTCATTCCCCAGTCCGAGGAGATCACGGAAATCCCGGCCATCGCCTACGCCACCTTCAATCCTGCTGACGGCGAATACCGGACCATGCAGCTGGAGGCCCGTCCGGTCGAGGTCAAGCCCTCGGACAAGCCGGTCGACTCCACTCCGATCACCTTCTCGGTCGGGGCCGGCAACGATGAGGAAACCGAGCAGGTGCCGGAGAAAATCCTTCCCCTCAAGCCCGGCCCCGGGCAGCTGGTCCCGGTCGGATCGGTGTTCTGGAAGGAGCCCCTTTTCTGGCTCTGCAACGCCCTGGGCCTGGTCGTCCTGGGAGCGCTGGCCCTCTGGAACCGCCGGCGCCGGCGGCTGGAGACGGATTCACGGCTGGCCCGGCGCCATGCCGGCAGCAGGAAAGTGCGCCAGGCCCTGCAGGCGGCACAGGAGGCCTCTGGCCAGGGCCAGGCGGAAGACTTCCTCCGAAACGCCCGCTTCGCCATCCAGGAAAGCCTCTGCCACCTCTCCCGCAAGCCGCTGGAGGCCAATACGCTTGTCACTTCCGATTGCCTGGCCATCATGAAGGATAACAACCTTGCCGATGACCTGGTGATCCGAATCGAAAAGCTCCTCTATGCAGCGGACGCCGCCCAGTTTGCCGGGGCCCGCTTCGACACACCCCAGCTGGAGGATCTGAACAAGGATCTTGCCTCGGCCATCACCGAGTTGAACCGTATCTCCAAGTAACCACTCCCATGCCTTTTGCCAGACTCTTCAATGTTCTATTCATCGGATTGTGCCTCCTCGGCTCTTCCCGGGTGCAGGCCCAATCGGTCCAGGAAAATTTCCTCAAGGGCAATATCGCCTACGGCAACGGCCAGTACGGCGAAGCCGAGCAGGCCTACCGCAGCGTGCTCGGGGAAGTGCAGTCGGCCGAGGTCCATTACAACCTGGGCAACACCCTGGCCCAGCAGGGCAAGTGGAGTGAAGCGGCTTTCCACTACATGAAGGCCTACGCCCTCAATCCCAACCTCGAGGCCGCCCGCGGCAACCTCATGCTGGCCGCCGAGCGGATGGGCCTCTCCCAGGAGTACCCGCAACTGGCCACCCCCGGACGCCTGCTCTCCGAACGGCAATGGGGCGGCGTGGCCGCCGTCACTTTCTGGCTGATCCTCATTTTCTTCTTCCACCGGGAGTTCTTCCGCTTCCGGATCCCCCTCAGCAAGACCCTGGGGACAATCTCCCTGCTGGTCTTTGCTTTCGCCGTGGTGGCCATCATGCAGCACAAGCTGTACAAGGAATGGGCCGTCGTCTCCTCCTCCCTGGTCTCCCTCCGGGTGGCCCCCACGGAGCAAAGTCCCGGTGAATCCGTCCTCGTCGAGGGGGACCCGATCCGCATTATCGACCAGCAGAAGGGTTTCTTCCGCGTCATGACCTCCTCCGGGGCGGAGGGATTCATCCAGCAGGACGAGGTCTACAGCCTCGGCAATGATTGATTTTTTCCCAATCGTCGCCTAGAGTTGCCGGTCCTATGATCGATGCACTAAAAAGAACTCTGTACGCCGGTATCGGCGCGACTGTCGTCACCGCCGAGAAAATCGAGTCGGCCTTGCAGGAACTGGTGGAAAAGGGCAAGCTGTCCGCGGATGAAGCCAGGGCCACGGCCAAAAAGATTTCCGAGGAAAGCAAGAAGGACTTCGAGGAGGCCCAGACTTCCCTGAAGGACCTCTTCGACGAGATGCTCGCGAAATCACCGGTGATCCGGAAGAAGGATCTCGATCCACTGCGGGAACGCATGGATTCCCTTGAAAAGGAAATACAGGAGCTGAAGAAATCGAAATCCTGAGCAATTCGTGAAATTGCACCTCATAAGGGATGTGGTCCGGGCCAAGGAGATCGTATCCATCCTGATCAAGTACCGGTTCGACCAGATCCTCAAGCAGACCGACACGCCGGCCTCCTGGCTGGCCAAGTTTGTTCCCAGTTCCTCGGAGAACATCCCCCTGTACCGGAGAATCCGGCTGGCCATCGAGGAACTGGGACCGACCTTTATCAAGATCGGACAGGTCCTGAGCACCCGGCCGGACCTCCTCCCGTGGGAACTGATCAAGGAACTGGAGGCCCTCCAGGACCGGATCAATCCCCTCCCCTTCGAGACCATCCAGCCGCGCCTGGAAAAGGAACTGGGCTGCCCCCTGGAAGAGGTCTTTTCCGAGTTCGATGACACTCCCACCGCTTCCGCTTCCCTGGGGCAGATCTACAAGGCCCGCATGCGGGAGGAAAGCCGGGAGGTGGCGGTCAAGATCCAGAAACCGGGCATCCGGCGGACCATGCAGTCGGACCTCGAGATCATTTCCTGGCTGGTCGACCAGATCCACGCCAACGTCGAGGCCCTGACTGCCTATGACCTGCCCACGGTACTGGAGGAACTGAGACAGGGGCTGATGCTGGAACTGGACTTTTCCAACGAGGCCCGCAACGCCTCGGTCTTCAACTCCCTCAACCAGTTTCCGGAACAGGTCTTCGCCCCCGAGGTGCTCGATCCGTTCACGACTTCGCGCCTGCTCATTACGGAATGGATCGACGGCCAGGCCCCGGCCCGGGCCAATTTCACCCCCCAGCTGGCCCGACGAATCGCCGAGGCGGGCGGAAACTCGTTTTTCTCCCAGATCGTCATCACCGGATTCTTCCACGGCGATCCGCATCCGGGAAACATCCTCGTCACCTCGGATGGGCGCCTCTGCCTGCTCGACTGGGGCCTCGCCGGCCAGCTGACCACGCGCATGCGCTACGCCCTGATCGACCTCTTCGAGGCCTGTTCCAAGCGAGACGCGGCCATGGTCACCCGGATCGCCCTCCGCCTGGGGCGCACGCCCCATCGCATGCAGCGGACCCAGTTGGAGAAGGACATCACCACCGTGCTTTTCAAGTATGATGCCGACCTCCGCCGGATGGACAACATCGGCACGGTGATCTTCGAGCTGGTCTTTGTCTTCGGTTCCAACGGGATCCATGTGGCCCGGGACTACACCCTCCTGGCCAAGGCCATTATTTCCATCGAGCGGACGGCCACCCTCCTGGATCCGGACTTCAACCTCGCTTCCGTCGGCAAGCCGTTTATCAAGCGGCTCAACTGGGAGCGCTGGAATCCCTCCAACCTGGCCCGCCATGTCTGGGGTGACTGGCGCGAGAAACTGACCCAGCTCAGCGAACTGCCGCAGGACCTGCAACGGGTCTTGCACCGGATGGAGGACGGGGAATTGCCGTTGACCCTCGAGCACAAGGGGGTCAATCGCGCCACCAACACCATTCACCACGCCTTCAGCCGGCTTTCCCTGGCCGTCATCATCGGCTCCCTCATCATCGGCAGTTCAATCGTCATCAAGACCGGGATCAAGCCCCTGCTCTGGGGTTATCCCGCCCTCGGCTTGATCGGCTACCTCCTCTCCGCGGGACTGGGAGCGTATGTCGCCTTCGATATCCTGCGCAGCGGACGTACCACCGACCCCCGCAAGGACTGAACAGGCCGCGCCGCCACGGTGAGGGTCACGCCGCTCAGGGAGCGGCCTTGACCCGGTCCCAGGCCTCGACGTACGTCTGCAGGTCGTCCCCGATGGGCCGGATCATTTCCCCCCGGGCCTGCAATTCCTCGGGAATGAAAATCGTCTCGTCGGCCTTCAGTTCCTCGTCGACCACCGCGTAGGCGGCCGTGTTCGGGCAGACATAGTAATTGTACTCCATGTTCAGGCGGGCGATTTCCGGGTCGTGCATGAAATTGATGAACTGCTCCGCCAGCTCGATGTTGTCGGAGTCGGCCGGAATGACCATGTCGTCCACCCACACCGAGAAACCCTCCTGGGGCAGCACATAGACGATGTCCTCGTCCTCGTTCTGGTCGATGACCTGCATCACGTCGCCGCTGTAGCCCTGGACCACGTAGAATTCGCGGGAGGCAATCCCCTGTTTGTAGCCTTCGTTCTCGAAGGTGGCGATGTTCCGCTTCCACTGGATAACCAGGTTCGCGGCCTTCGCGATCTCCTCCTTGTCGGTGGTGTTGAGGCTGTAGCCGAGAGACTTCAGGGCCGCCCCCAGCACTTCCCGCATGTCGTCCAGAAGGGTCATCCGGCCCCGCAGGTCCTCCCGCTGGTAGACCGACCAGGAAGGAACAAAACCCTCAACCGCGCTTTCCCGGTAGGCGATCCCGGTGCTCCCCGACATGTAGGGCACGCTGTAGGCCATGGCCTTGTCGATGGCGGTCTGCTGCAGGTAACTGGCATCGACATTGACCAGGTTCGGCATGGCCGCGTGGTCGATCGGGTGCAGCATGCCTTCCTCGTTCATGATGTAGGCCTGGTAGCTGGAGGGAAAGATGACGTCGTACCCCGAGGCTCCCGCCTTGAGCTTGGCGTACATGGCCTCGTTGGAATCAAAGGTGTCCAGGATGACCCGGCAGCCGTACTGCTCCTCGAACAGGTCGAAGACCTCGGGTGCCATGTAGTCGTCCCAGTTGTAGACATTGAGGACCGGGAGGTCCTTGTTGCCGCCGCAACCGGCGAGGCCCGCGAGGACCGAACCGGCCAGAATGGAGATGAGGATCTTTTTCATAGCTTTTTCTGCGTCATGCGTTGACTGATGATTACGATGGTGAAAGTGACCGCCATCATGACCACGCTGAGGGCGTTGATAACGGTCGGCGTGCTGCGGCGCATCATGCTGTAGATCTTCAGCGGCAGGGTGGTGGCGCCGGGCCCCGTGGTGAAGCTGGCGATCACCAGGTCGTCCAGCGACAGCGTGTAGGACAGGAGCCAGCCGGCGACCACCGCCGGGGCGATGACCGGCAGGGTGATCTGGAAGAAGGTGCGGCCCGGCGGGCAGCCCAGGTCCATGGCGGCTTCCTCGATGGAGCGGTCGAAACCGGCCAGGCGCGACTGCACCACCACCGCCACGTAGCACATGGAAAAGGTGATGTGCGCGATGGTGACGGTGACGAAACCGCGGTCCAGGGCGACGGCCACGAACATCAGCAGCAGCGAGAGGCCGGTGATAACCTCCGGCATGACCAGCGGGGCGTAGATCATGCCGGAGAACAGCGTGCGGCCGTGGAAGGTGCCGAAGCGCGACATGATCAGCCCGGCGATGGTGCCCAGCACGGTGGCGAAGCTGGAGGAGGTGAAGGCCACCTTCA
>CAJXMX010000188.1 GCA_913056355.1 uncultured Opitutales bacterium | reverse complement strand
CGTGGCAAAGGTTGACCCCTTGCTCATTGAGGCATTCAAGAAGGAATGCCTGCTGCACGAGCTTGTGCCCGCCGGCGACGCCTCATCCCCACCCTCTCCAGAACCAAACGGAATCCCAATCCGTAACCAAGAAAGCAATTCATGAAACCGGTAACCCGACGTGACTTCATTCGCACCACTTCCATTGTTGCGGCCTCCCTGCCGACCCTGAGCCGGGTCAAGGCCCAGGGGACCCGCGGTCCGGGCCTGGCCCCGGCCAGCGAGGGACCTGCCAGCGCCATCCTCTCCTGGGTGGATGGAGAAAAGCCGGCCACCCAGGCCGGCATGGCCTTTGGCGTTCCCTGGGGCCCGGGCGTGCACGCCAGGGACACGGAATTCACCCTGCGGACCAGTGGCGACAAGGAAGTGCCCCTGCAGACCTGGATTACCGCCACCTGGCCCGATGGCAGCATCAAATGGACGGGGCACGCCGTAGCCCCCGAGTCCCCGGTGGCTGACTTTTACGAAGTCCGGGCGGGCCGGCCTGCAAAGCCGGACTCTCCGGTCAAGCTAACGGAGCATTCCGGAACCGTCATCGTGGATACCGGCAAGATCCGCTGCACCCTGAACAAGGGCGGAGACACCCTCATCGCCTCGGTGTCCAACGGATCCGGCGAGATCATGAACAACGGGCGCCTGGTCGGGATGCGCCAGGACAATCCGGAGCTGGGCTCGGAGGTGGAAAACTTCACCAGCAAGGTGGACTCGCTCAAGGTCGAACAGGACGGTCCCGTGCGGGCAGTGGTCAAACTCGACGGCATGCACCAGCTGAGCAGCGGCCGCCAGTGGCTGCCTTTCAGCGTCCGCCTCTATTTCCATGCCGGAAGCGAGGCCATCCGGATGGTCCACACCTTCGTCTTTGACGGGAACGAGGAGGAGGATTTCATCCGCGGACTCGGGGTCCGCTTCCAGGTCCCGATGAAGGACGAGCTCTACAACCGTCACGTCCGGCTGGCCGGCGAGGGCAAGGGGGTCTGGGGCGAGGCGGTCCAGGGACTCACCGGCCTGCGCCGGGACCCGGGCGATGCCGTCACCGAGGCACAGGTGGCGGGCCTCAAGGTTCCCGACATCACCACCTGGCCGGCTACGGTCAACACCCGCGTCCACTGGATCCCGACCTGGGGCGACTTCAGCCTTTCCCAACTGAACGCCAACGGCTTCTCCCTCCGCAAGCGGACCAAGCCCGGCCATGCCTGGATCAATGCCGACCAGGGCCGGCGGGCCAACGGCCTGGCCTATGTCGGGGGCGTCTCCGGCGGGCTGGCCTTCGGGATGCGGGATTTCTGGAAACTCCATCCGACCCAGCTCGATATCCGCAACGCCAATACCGGGACCGCCGAGGCCACGGTGTGGATGTGGTCCCCCGATGCCGGGCCCATGGACATCCGCTTCTACCACGACGGATTGGGCCAGGACCTGACCGGTCCGGTCCCGGGGGTCGAGGTCGAGGGCGTGGAACTGAGCATGCCGGAAACGCCCTATGCCAAGCAGCTCGATGCCCTCAACATAACCTACGAGGACTACGAACCGGGATTTGGAACCCCGCATGGCGTGGGTCGCACCACGGACCTTTACCTGTGGGCCTTCGAGGCCACCCCGGACCGCGAAACCTTCGCCAGCCTGGCCCGGGTCGTGGAATCCCCCCCCCAGCTGGTGCCCCAGCCGAAACACATCCACCAGGCCGCCGTTTTTGGCACCATGTGGGACCTGCCGGACCGCTCATCGGCCAACCTTTCCGACTTGGAGGACCGGCAGGAGTGGATGCTCCAGTACTACCATGACCAGGTCGAGCAGCGGCATTGGTACGGTTTCTGGGATTACGGCGATGTCATGCACACCTACGACCGTGACCGGCATGTCTGGCGCTACGACGTCGGCGGCTACGCCTGGGACAATTCCGAGCTGTCAACGGACATCTGGCTCTGGATGTCCTTCCTCCGTACGGGTGACCCGAAGGCCTTCCGCCTGGCCGAGGCCATGAACCGGCACAACCGGGACGTGGACATCTACCACCTCGGCCGCTTCGCCGGCCTGGGTTCGCGGCACAATGTCATGCACTGGGGCTGCAGCGCCAAGCAGCTGCGCATCAGCACCAGCATGAACCGCCGCTTCCACTATTTCCTGACCACCGATGAACGCACCGGCGATGTCCTGTGGGAGGTCGTCGAGGCCGACAAGCAACTGGCCAACATCAACCCGGTGCGGAAACTTCCCGGCCAGCCCTTCAACGTGAAGGACTGCCGGATCGGCATCGGCACCGACTGGGGTTCCGCGGTCTCCAACTGGCTGACCGCCTGGGAACGGACCGGCGACACCAAGTACCGCGACTGGATCGTCACCTCCATGGAATCCATCGGCAAGGCCAAGTGGGGCTTCTTCACCGGCACCTTCGCCTTCGACCCGAAGACCAAGAAGATGACCGAACCGGAGGATCCGCGCCCCAACGCCTCCCACCTGAGCACCATGTTCGGCCTGCCGGAAGTCTGCTCCGAGCTGATACAGCTCATCCAGCTGCCCGAGTTCACCGCGGCCTGGCTGCAGTATTGCCGGCTCTACAACGCCCCCGAGGAGATCCAGAAGGAAAAGCTCGGTCCACGCTACCGCGATCCCGGATTTGTCGTCTCCCATTCCCGCATCTCGGCCTATGGCGCAGCCATGGAAAAGGATCCCGATCTGGCCAAACGCGCCGCCGGGGAACTGCTGGAACGCGAATGGGGCCCGAAGCCCGAGCTCAAGACGCAGCACATCGCCGGCCCGGACGTCCTGAATCCGGTCGACGAGGCAGCCTGGGTTTCCACCAATGACACCGCCCAATGGGGCCTCGCCGCCATGCAGGTGGCCGCCCTGGTCCCGAACGCGGTCAGCAATTACTAACATCTGGTATCCACTCCCTCATGACACTCCCAAGACTTACCCTGCTTGCCCTGGCCGCCTTTGCCGCCGCCACGGGACTACACGCCCAAGGTTCCGGCAATGAGCTGCTCAAGCCGGACTTCGACCTGGAAAACCTGGCGGCGCCCCCCGGGGACCTTTCCGAGTTTGCCGTCGGTCAAAGCGGCGGCCAGGTGCTGCTGGCGGGCGGTATGGATACCAGCCGTGATCCGCAGACGGCGATCCTGCAGCTCGATGCATCCGGCACAGGCTGGGTGAAGATCGGGGACCTGCCCGAGCCCCTGGTCAATGCCGCTGCCGCCTCCTCGGACACCGGAATGATCATTGTCGGGGGCCAGGTGGATGACCGGCCGGCCACGACCGTGGTCCGGGTGACGGTCTCGGACGGAGCCGCCGTGGTGACCAGCATGCCCGACCTGCCGCAGCCGGTCCGGGAGCCGACGGTCTCCATCGCCGGCGGATTCATTTATGTCGCCGGACAACGGGTTGACGATTCCGAAAGACTCCATCCAAGCTTCATGAGGATACCCTACGAGAAGTCCCTCTCGTTCCTCCAGAAGCTGCTCTCGGGGGTGGGATTCAATTTCACCCCGCATGACGTGAGCTGGGAAATCCTGCCGGCCTGGGACGGTCCGGCCCTCGACTATCCGGAAATGGCCTTCTCCTTCGAGTCGACCCACATCTTCGGGATCTCCGCCGAGGATGGAAGCATCCGGGGCTACGGTTACGGTGCCGGCAAATGGCGTTCGCTGGCCACCCCGGAATTCTGGAATTCCACCACCACCATGGCGCCCTTCGGGGAGTCCCACATTTTCACCTTCACCGAGCGCACGGACACGGCCGAGGACGAACTGGCCATCCTGGCCTACCACACCCTGACCAACACCTGGGTGGAGATCGGCACCTGGAACGAGAAGGGCGACCCGGACGCCAAGGCCGTGGCCATTGGCGACCACATCTACGTGGTCTCCGGCGACAGCGCCACCGGGGTCACCATCCTTCCCCCGGCCAACAACTACGGCTGGGTGGACCACATCGTGGTCATCATCTACCTCATCGGCATGGTGGCCATGGGCGCCTGGTTCGTCCGCAAGGAGAAGAACACCACCGATTACTTCCGGGCCAGCAACAAGGTGCCCTGGTGGGCCATCGGGATGAGCCTGTTCGCCACCGCGGCCAGCGCCATCAGCCTGATGACCATGCCCGGGAAATCCTATTCCGGGAACTGGACCTTCTTCGCCATCAGCATTTATTCCGCCCTCTGCCTGCCGCTTTCCCTCTTCCTGCTGGCGCCCCTGGTGCGAAAGCTGAACATTTCCACCGCCAACGAGTACCTTGAACTGCGTTTCGGCCTCACCGCCCGCATGGTCGGCAGCGTCATCTACATGGTCAACCAGATCCTCGGGCGGATGGCTCCGGTCATCTTCCTGCCCTCGATCGCCATGTCGGCCATCACCGGGATCGACATCTGGATCTGGATCCTCGTCATCGGCACCGTGACCACCATCTACACCTTCCTCGGCGGGCTGTCGGCCGTTATCTGGACCGACACCATCCAGGGCCTGATCATGCTTGGCACGGTGGCCGGTTGCCTGATCCTGATCCTGTTCAAGCTGGATATGCCCCTCAGTGAGATGTGGACCACCCTTCACGATTACGACAAGCTTCACGTCTTCGACTGGGGCTGGGACATCACCCAGCCGGTGGTGATCATGGTCTTCACCGGGACCATTTTCATAACGCTTCTGGGAATCGGCGACCAGAACTACGTCCAGCGTGTCCAGGCCGCCCCCACCCTCAAGGACGCCAAGAAGGCCGTGGCCACCCAGATGGCGGTGGCCATTCCCATCAATGTCCTTCTCTTCGGCCTCGGGACGGCCCTTTACCTCTACTACAAGCTCCACCCCATCGAGCTGAACCCGGTCATGAAGACCGACGGGGTCTACCCGCTCTTTGCCGCACAGCACTTGCCGGTGGGGGTGTCCGGTCTGGTCATCGCGGCCCTCCTGGCCGCTTCCATGTCGACCATTTCCTCGGCCATCTGCTCGGTGGCCAACCTTGGCGTGGATGACTTCTACCGCCGGTTCAAGGCCGACGTGACCGAGCGGTCGGCGCTCATCATCGCCCGGGTCATGACGGGTGCCGTCGGCCTCATCGGCATTATCGGGGCCCTGTTCCTGGCCCAGTCGGATTCCAAGTCTGTCTGGGACGCGGCCCTGATCATCACCGGCCTGATCACCAACGGCACGGTCGGGCTCTTCGGGCTGGGCCTGCTCAGCAAGCGGGCCCATGAGCTGGGCGCGCTCCTCGGGCTGCTGGCCGGCACCATCGTCACCATCTACCTGGACGCCTTCACCCCGGTCACCTACTGGCTCTACGCCGCGGCCGGTTCAACGGTCACCCTCATTGTCGGCTACCTCTGCAGCATCATCCTGCCCTGCCCGCGCAAGCCGCTCGACGGACTGACCGTCTACACCCTCGACAAGCCCCGCCGCCACCTGTGATGCGCATCCAAATCCTGATCCTTGGCTGGTTGCTGCCTGTCCTCTGCCAGGCCGGCGACGGGCAACAGGTGGTAGCCCGCTACGACCTTTCCGACTCCGGCATGGGCGACTATTCGGAGGAAAAAGGTTACGGCCTGATCCGTGGCAATCCTTTCACGGATGACGCTTTCGTATTCGCTGCCCAACTGCCGGAGGGAGACTACCAGGTGCGGGTCCAGCTGCTGCCGGCCAAAAATCCCGAACCGATAACCATCAAGTCGGAGTCCCGCCGGCTCATGTTATTTAACCACCAGCCTCCCCCCGACAAGGCGGAGATTGTGAGTTTCAATGTCAATATCCGCACCCCCCGGCTCGACGATGGCGGCACCGTCCAGTTGAACGACCGGGAAATCGGCGTCTGGCATTGGGACGACCGGCTGGAGCTCGAGTTCCATGCCAGTCCGGGCACCGTTGGCGGAATCACCGTCATCCCGACGGATTCACTGGTCACCATCTTTATCGCCGGCGACTCGACGGTCACCGACCAGCCCGAGGAACCCTGGACCGCCTGGGGACAGATTCTTCCCGTCTTCTTCGGACCCGAGGTAGTGGTGGCCAACTACGCGGAATCCGGGCTGGCCCTTTCCACCTTCATCGGGCACCGGCGCTTCGAGAAGATCCTCGAGTCGATCGAACCCGGAGATTTCCTGCTCATCCAGTTCGGACACAACGACCAGAAGGAAAAAGGCGACGGAATCGGTCCCTGGGAATCCTACCGCAACCGCCTCCTCGAGGTAATCGAGACGGCCCGTTCCCACGGGGCCCTTCCCGTCCTGATCACGCCCATGCAGCGGCGCCGCTTCGACGACCAGGACCGGCAGTTCGCCACCCTGGGAGACTTTCCCCTGGTCATGCGCCGTGTCGCCGCAGAGGAAAAAGTGCCCCTGATCGACCTCAACCAGATGAGCGCCACCCTCTACGCGGCCCTCGGGCCGGAGGGAACGACCAGGGCCTTCGTGCATTATCCCGCCGGGACCTTTCCGGGTCAGGACAAGCCGCTCAAGGACGATACCCATTTCAATCCCTACGGAGGCTACGAACTTGCCCGCTGCATCGTGGAGGGCATCAAGCTTCGCGTCCCCTACATGGCCAGGTATCTCAAGCCGGACATCCCGCCCTTCGACCCGGCCAGCCCGGACCCCTTCGGGAGCGTCAATATACCGCCCAGCAAGGGAGCCTCCTTCGAGAAGCCGCTCGGCAATTAGGTAGTGATCTTTCGCTACGGGAGAGTCACGTCCCAGACACGGGAATAGCGGGAGCTGCCGTCGGGCCCGTCAACCGTAAGGACCACGACATACTTGCCTCCCTCATCATACCGGTGAATGGGATTCTGCTCGCCGGATTCCTTGCCGTCCCCGAAATCCCAGTGCCAGCTGGTAACCGCCCCCCGGGACCGGTCCCGAAAGGCCACGATCCGGTCCTCCAGGTTCACGATGGTGAAGTCCCAGAAGGCCTTCAGCGGAACCTCCCCGTCCGCCTCCAGCGGCATCAGGCGGAAGGCCACCAGCTCATCCGCCTTGCCGTACATGGTGTGGCTGCGGGAAAGGTTCCAGAAGCCGTTGTTCCGGCCGCTGTCGACGTCGTCGTAATCGATGATGGCCCAGCAGAGCCCGATCAGGTGGTCCTCCTGGAGATGGCTCTCCGTCGACCATGCGGGACCGCGCGGCGAGGCATGGTCAAAGGCGGTGATGTAGAACTCCAGGATCAGCCTGCCCCCTTCGCCCGGCTGGAAGGAATAGTTGTAGGCGTGGTTGGCGTAGGGCAATTCCTTGAGCCACTGCTGGGTCCCCCAGAGCATGGCCCAGGACTTGTCCCTGGCCGGGGTGAAGATGTGGTAGTTCTGGGCATGGACCCCGTGCAGCTGGAAAAAGGCCTCCGTCTCGCTCAGCTCCAGTGAATTGATGCGGAACCGGTCAATCAGCGGCCCGCCGGAGAGGTCGGCATCGACGACCACCTCGAAGGTGTCGTTCTTCAGGCCCGGGAGGGCGAAATCCCAGTAGTCGTCACTGGCCTCATAGAGGAAATAGAGCCGGTTCAGGCCCTTGACCCAGCCGACCTTGACCCGCACCTGGAGGTTCTCCGGGTCCACCTCGTCGTGCTTGCCGGAATCCTCCCACAGTTCCCCGGTTCCCACGACAAAGCTTTCCGGGACCTGCTCCCAGTCGACGGGATCGCCGTCGATGCGGGGAATGGCATCGGCCGGAAACTGGAAGACCTTGAACTCCTCCCCCGGCCGCTCGAGGGCCAGGGCGGGAAGGGCCAGCAGCAGGGAGCCGGCAACAAGGAGCCCCACTCTCATTTCCATTCCCCCTGCAGGACCGCCTCCACCTGGGCCGGCTCGATGCGCCAGACCTGGAAGTCGTCGATTTCCAGCCGGCTGAGGACCGTGCGGAAGGCGAACCAGCCTTCCGTCAGCGGCTCGTCGTCCGCGTAGTCAAACAGCAACTCGCCGTCACGGTAATACTGCGCCCGGCCACCCGCCGCGACCAGGCGGATGTGGTAGGTGTGGTCGGGCTGGATCATGTATTCCGGCGCGGACAGGTCGTGCTCCGGGAGGAGCGGCCGCTTGCCGTCGCCGGTGTAGCGGCGGAACCGGGTCGTGGAATTGTAATTGCCGCCGTAGCCGACGTAGTAGGTCTGCATCGAGTCATAGGTGGCGAAGGCCCCGGTTCTCCCGTGGTCGCCGCCGAAATGGTCGTCCGGGGACCCGGGCTCGGTGGCCATCCAGAAACAGTTGATGTCGGAAACCCGTGCCTTGCTGGAAGCGCGGACGGTGTAGGTGATGACCAGCGGTGCGGTCAGCTTCTTGCGGAACCAGACGGAACAGCCGCCCTCGTCGGCGATGACCAGGTGGCCGTCCTCGATGAAAACCTCGCCGCCCGGCTGTTGTTCGACTTCCCAGCTGGAAAGTCCGCTGTCGAAGGTTTCGGAATAAAGGAGGCGTGGCATAACAGTCTGTGGGTCCTGGGTTGTCGTGCATCCTGCCAGCAGGCCGAGGGCGCAACCGGCCAGGATGGGGTTCAAGTCGATGAACTTCATTCCCGGAACTATACGCGCCTTGCCGCCCGGCTCAAGTACAGGCTGCCCTTGACCGTCAGACGCGCCGCATGGCGCATAATTCGGGCTTTGCCTTTTCCTGGAATTGAAGAAATTCTCGCCCGCACAAGACCTGAAACCATGCCGATTCTCGACAAACCGCTTCCCGAACTCCGCACCTATGCGGGCCGCAATCCACGACCGGACGATTTCGACACCTACTGGCAG